>NC_022444.1:2704459-2763812 GCF_000468495.1 Megalodesulfovibrio gigas DSM 1382 = ATCC 19364 | reverse complement strand
AAATCTTTGGAAAGGGGGTTCGGGGGAAGAACCTTTCTTCAGAAAGATTCATCCCCCGAGAGTTCTTTTCAAAAACAACGTGCTCTAGGCAAATGCCCTAAAACGGGCTGGCCTCAAAGACCTGCACATACACGGGATCAATGGGGATGGGGCCCTTGCCCGCGGGGGTGAAAGCCACCCAGGTTTCCAGGGTGTCCATGCGCAGGACGATGGACTGGATGCTTGGGAAGCCGTCGGACCGGTACAGCGCGCCGCTGCCCAGGGTGGTGCCATCAGTGCCACTGTAGCCGGCAATACGTTTGAGGTCGTCCAAGTGCAGGGGGCCGCGGGCAAGGCGGCTTGCGTACAGGTGGCGGAAGCTGTCCCAGCGGAGGGCGTCGGCGTCGTCGATGGGGGCTTTGGCGTGGGGCAAGCGGAAATCGTTTACCGTGGCGAGGGTGTCGGGGATGTCCCAGGCGACGCCATCGCGCAGGAGCGACGTTGTGGTGCGCACGCCCCGACCGGGACTGCCGATGAATTCCTCCAGCACAATGGCCTGCTTTTCGTCCGCAGCAAACACCAAATGGTTGAAAGGATAGGGCTTGGATTGCACCTGCGCAGCCAGATCCTCCAGGGTGCGGCTGTGTTCCAGGCCGCTGCGCAGCTCAAACAGGTAGGAAAACATGCTGCCAAGATCGGTGGGATAGGGTGCGCCCGTCTCGGCGTCCAAGGAGCCCAGGAAGAGGCGGGAGGCATTGAAGCCGCTGACGGGGATGAGACTGCCCAGGAAATTGAACAGACACACGGAGTCGGGGCCATTGTTCAGGATGGTCACGGCATGCAGGCGAGAGGCGTCGTTGGAGGGCAGGGCGTCCCAGTCGAGGTTTCGGCCAAGGATGGTCTTGCCTGTGGCCGAAGACGCGCCAAAGGCGGCGGAGGCGGAACACTGGGTGGGCCGGACCACGTCCGCAAACAGCTGCCAGACCCAAAACTCATCGCGGGACAGGCGACCGTCGCCCAGGGTGGCGGCGTTCGATGCGGCAGACGGTGTGGCGTGCCCAGGCAGAGCCGCCAGCGCATCAAGCATGCCTTCAATTTCCTCCTGATATTCCCCGGCCAGGCGGGGTCCAAGCACGGCTGCCCGCGCCACGGCCATGGGGAAGTCCGGCGTTGCGCCCGCCCGTTGCAGCACGGCGAACTGTTCCCGCAGCAGATTGTCCACCAGGGCAGGAAATTCCGGCTCTGCAATGAGCACGGCTTCCATGTACTGCTTGCCCAGCTCCCGCCGTGGCACGGACTGCATCTCCAAGGTAATGCGAAAATAACCATGGGCTGTTTTTTGAATCGTCACCGGTGTTGCTGCATGGGCCTCGGTGGTGGGGGGCAACAGCAGCGCTGCTGCCAACATCACGAGTAAGGAAAGAACGGGCATAGGCTCTCCAGGAAGATATGACCACGGGCAGTCGTGGCAACTGGTGACGGTAATCCCATGTATACCGCGTTGTTCTGGCGACAATCCAGATCCACTGCAGCCAGGGAAAGCGCAGACGTTTCCGCCCATTGCAGCAACACATTGCCAGGAATCCGTCAGGTGAAAATATACATCCGATTGGGCAGGATTTCCAGCAGGGGCAGGGGGAGTTCGTACTAGGGCGTTTTAATTTTGAAAAAGGACGTTGCGAAAGGGAAATATTTTTGCAAAAGGTTCTCCCCTCTCTCTCGCTCCCCTTCCAAAACTGTGATAGTGACCTTGAATCACACTACAAGTCTTTGGAAAGGGGGGGGCGGGGGAAGAACCTTTCTTCAGAAATGTTTTCCCCCGGGAACTCCTTTTAAAGATAACTTGCTCTATTTTGAAGAATGGGGCCGGGGAGCGCGCGGCGTCTTGTTCTACCCGAAAAACATGGTCCGCGTTTTTTGGAATTCGTGATGCACGGTGAAAACCAGGACGTCCATCACCGCGGGGCTCAGGTCCGGGGTGGCACAGGTCAGGTCGTCCAGTCCGTATTGCAGGGCGTCGCAGCCGGTGTCCAGCCCCAGGCACATGGCCAGGGCGTCCCCCAGATGCACGGCGCAGCACAGGCCTTGCCACGGTGGGGCAGCACGGCTTGGCGTGTGGTGGTAGGCGATGGCCTGCACCAGGGGTTCGGGCAGCTGCCAGCGTCTGGCCAGCAGGGCGCCCAGACGGGCATGGTCCGTCCCCAGCGCCTGGGCCTCGGCCAGGGCGAAATCCTCGATTTCCTGGGCGTCCAGCGTCTCCAGCAAGGATTGGCTCCGGCCTTCCAGGAACTCGGAAAGCACGGACTTGCCGATGTCATGCACAATGCCGGCGGTGAAGGCCAATCCCAGCGGCACCGGCGGAGTCATCAGCCGGGCGAACTCGCGTGCGGCAATGGCCGTGGCCAGGCTGTGTTCCCATAGTTGGCCGGCGCTGCCTTCGTAGCCGCCCAGGGCGTGATTGTACACCTGGTGGGCGCAGTTGCCCAGGGCAATGGCCGTTACCAGCTTGTCGCCCAGAAAGGAGACGGCGCGGGCCACGGAATGCACCTGCTGCCCCAGGCCGAAGGAAGGGGCATTGACCACTTTCAGGATGCAGGTGGTCAGGGCGGCATCGGTTTCCACCAGGCGCACGACTTCCGCCTGACTGTATTGCTCGCGTTGCAGCAGTTGCAGCAGGGCACTGGCCGTGGCGGAAAGTAGCGGCAGCCGCTCAATGCGGTCCTTCACGAGATCGGGGCTGACGATATGCGACATGACGTTGCCCCTACAGCGTTCGCTCGGCTCGGCCGGGCGAGAAGATGGAGATGGAGCCGGATTGCACATCCACACTGACCGTGCGGCTCACGCTCCCGCCGACCTCTTCCCTGCTGATGCGTACATTGAACTTGGCCAGGGCGGTACGCACCGCCGCGACATTGCGTTTGCCGATCTGGAATTGCTCCTGCCCGCGCAGGATGCTCGCCCCGCCGGCCAACCGGGCGTGGAGCCCTGGGGGCAGACGCCCCTCATTGGCCTGCCGGACTGCCGCCAGCAGGGCCGGCACGGCGGTATCGGCAAAGTAGCCCGGCAATTCGCCGGACTTGCCGCGATTAATGGACGAGTCCGGCAGGGCCACATGCGCCATGCCAGCCACTTGACTGGCGGCATCGTATAAGATGACGGCCACGCAGGATCCCAGCGCGAACGTTTTCAGCCCGTCTCCTGGTGCGCGTGATGCGCTGTATTCGCCAACGCCGATGATGATCATGACTGCTGCTGCTCCCTGAATGAAGTCGATACTCTATACCCAGCGCGCCTATGGTTGTCCAGAAGAACCCCCTGTGGTCCACCAGGCGGTGTTGACCCGGCCGGCCGGCCGTGGGAAACAGACGGCAGGACATCAGCGCATTCCGGCGTCCGCCACACCACGCAATCTGTCTGGAGGATTCATGCAACTTCGCGGCAGCGGTATCCTGCTTCATGTCACGTCCTTGCCCTCGGCTCACGGCATTGGCGATCTCGGCCCTCAGGCACACCGCTTCGCTGTTCTGCTGCGCGAACAGGGATTGCGGTTCTGGCAGGTGCTGCCCATGGGGCCCACCAGCCCGGCCATCGGCAACTCGCCGTATTCGTCGTGCTCCGCGTTTGCCGGCAACCCCCTGTGCATCGATCTGGCCGATCTCGTCGCCCGGGGCTGGCTCGATGCCACCCTGCTGCAGCACGCCCCGGCCTTCGATACCGCGCGTGTGCAGTACGAGGCCGTGGAAGCCTTCAAGGAGCGCTGCCTGCGCGCCGCCTTTGCCGTGGCGGAGCCCGGCCTTTCGGATCATCAGGATTTTTGCCGCTTTGTGGAAGACGCCGCCTGGCTGGAGGACTACGCGCTCTTCGTCACCCTCAAGGCCCGCTATTGCGGCGCCGTGTGGACGGACTGGCCCGAACCATTCCGGGATCGTCAGTCTGCAGCCCTGGCGGCCTGGCGGCAGGAAGCTGACCGGGAGATCCGCTATCAGCAGTTCGTGCAGTTTTGCTTTGCAGACCAGTGGCAGCGCCTGCGCCGCGTGTGCGCCAGGAATTGCGTGCAATTGGTGGGGGATGTGCCCATCTACGTGACCTTCGATTCGGCGGATGTCTGGTCCCATCCGACGCTGTTCAAGCTGGATGATCAGCGCGCGCCGGTGGCCGTGGCCGGGGTTCCGCCAGACTATTTCAGCGAAACCGGCCAATTGTGGGGAAATCCTGTCTATGACTGGGCCGCCGCCGCCGCCACAGGCTATGCTTGGTGGGTGGAGCGCATGGGCCACGCCATGGCCATGTACGATCTGGTGCGGCTGGATCACTTTCGCGGCTTTGCCGGCTATTGGGAAGTGCCGGCCGGGGAGAAGACGGCCATCAACGGCGAGTGGGTGGACGCCCCGGGCATGGCCTTCTTTGCCGAGTTGCTCAAGCATCTGCCAAGCCTGCGTATTCTGGCCGAGGATCTGGGCGTCATCACCCCGGATGTGCGCGAGCTGAAGAAGGCCTACGGTTTTCCCGGCATGAAGATCCTGCAGTTCGCCTTTGGGCCGGGCATTGGCGAGAACCCCGACGCCCCGCACAATCACGAGGAACACTGCGTGGTGTACACCGGCACCCACGACAACAACACCACACAGGGCTGGTGGCTGGACGAGACCAGTCCCGAAGACCGCCTCCGCCTGCGTCGCTACACCGGGCGGTTCGACGAGATCAACGAGCCGCATTGGCTGATGATCCAGATAGCCCTGGCCAGCGTGGCCCGCACGGCCATCGTGCCCATGCAGGATCTGCTGGGCCTGGGCCGAGAGGCCCGCATGAACACGCCGGGGCTGGCCAACGGCAACTGGACCTGGCGTTGTACCCAGGCGCAGCTGGAATCCGGTGTGCTGAAGCGGTACGGCGATCTGGCGGCGTTGTTCGGCAGGGGATGAGTCCAGGCCCGCGGGAACGGACGCATTGCGTGCGGAGGGTGCACATGAAGATCAGGCGTGTCTTGCTGGCTGCAATGGCGGCGATGCTGCTGCTTGTGGCGGCCTTGGTCGGTGCGGCGGTGGCGGCTTCGAGTCACAGCCCGCTGCTGTTCCTGCGCGGGCAGGAACTGTGGACGGCGGACAGCCAGGGTCAGGGGCAGCGGCGTGTGGCGGCCGGAGGGGTGATCGACGAGTGGAGTCCGCCGGCCCTGTCCCCCGATGGGCACTGGGCCGTGGCCGTGCGCGCCGACTATTCCGATGAAACCGGCCTGGGCCGGGCGCTGGTGCGCATCCCCCTGCAGGGCGGTCAGCCGGCACCTCTGGTCTTGCCGGACGTGCATTCCGTGGTGGACCCGTCCGTTTCGGCGGACGGCGCGGCTGTCGTCTTTGTCGCCGCGGTCAATGTCCGCACCACGCAGGAGCAGATGGCCGTGGGGGATGTCGCCATCCTGCGCCTGGATCTGGCCACGGGCTCGTTGCAGGCGCTCCATACGGTGTCGGAAGTCTTCTTTGATGCCGGTCACAGTCTGGCCGCGCCGGCGCTGTCTTCGGATGGCGCACGGCTGGCCGTTCAGGAGAGCGGCAGCGACGTCTCCGGCGGATTCTTCGTGCTGGACCGTGAGGGGAAGGAAGTGTTCCGTCATCCCCGCGATCCCGAGGACTACCGCCCGTACTGGCGGCCGCAGTTCACCCCGGCCGGAGACGCCGTGCTGTGCTATCGGCTGGCCACGGATGGCAGCGGGCAGGGCGACATGCTGCTGGTGGAGCTGCGTTCCGGCACAGAGCGGCTGCTGGGCCAGGGCCTTGCGCCGGTGTTTGTGGACGGCGGCCAGGCCATCGTCTTTGAGCGCGTGCGGCCCGGAGCCGAGCCGGATACCACCGATCTGTGGCGGCTGGATCTGACCCCCGGCGCCCAGGCCCGGATGATCGTCAAGGATGGCCGTTCCCCCGTCAGCACTCCGCCTGCTGCGCAGAGGCCGTAACCGCCCCCTGCCGCAGATACAGCCCCGGCTGCAGTGGCGTGGCGAGGGCGGATGCCTCCAGCCGCAGGCGCATGGTGGTCCCTGAATGGGCCGTGGTGCGGTATTCGCCGGCCTCGGTTTCCAGATGAAACGAGCCGGGGGCCAGACAGGGCCGCTGCAGGCCGGGCAGCAGGAGTTCCAGGGGGGCGGCAGCGTCCAGGCGATCCCGCACGGCCATGCGCCAGGTGTCTTCGCCGAGGCGCGTTTCCAGCCGGGCGGCGATGGGCCGGCGGTGTGCGGTGTCATCCTGCCAGATGCGCAGGCGTTCCCCCAGAAAGAACCCTGTGCCCAGCGGTCGGGCCGTCGCGGCCAGGAGTTCCTGCAACTGGCGGCCGTGGGGCAGCCGGCCGTGGCGCAGGCCGGCCAGAGCCGTGGCGTACACATCCACCACCGGGGCCAGCGCCCCGGCGCTGCGGGTGCGGCCCTCCAGCTTCAGCGCGTCCACGCCACGCCAGGCAAACCAGCCCAGGTACGGCAGCAGGCAGAGATCCTCGCAACTGAAAAACGCGGCGTACTGCTCGTCCAGGGCTTCCAGCTCCCACAACGCCTCACCGGGGCGTGTCTTTTCCTCCACCGTGGCCACCCGGTAGTCGAAGCGGCAGGGGTGCGTGCAGCGGCCCAGGTTGGCATGGCGGCGATTCAGGGCCATGGACAGCAGGCAGCGGCCGGAGACGGCCAGACACTGCGCGCCATGGACAAAGCATTCCGTCTCCAGTTCCAGATCCCGGGCGGCGGCGGCCAGGGAGGCGATGGCCGGGCCGGGCAGTTCCCGGGCCAGATTGGCCCGCGTGGCTCCCTGGTCCTTCCAGACGGCCAGGGTCTGGGTGTTGGTGGTGTTGGCCTGGGTGGAGACGTGCACGGGCAGGGCCGGGGCCAGCCGGCGGGCCAGCCGCATGACGCCGGGATCGGCCACGATGACCCCGTCGGGTCTGGCGTCGTCCTCCATGGCGGCCAGGGCCTCCAGCCGGGCGGCTACGGCAGGCAGATCGGCATCCCGGGCCAGCAGGTTCAGACAATAATAGTACCGTTTTCCAAGGCGATGGACCAGCCGGCCGGCCTCGGCCAGGGCTGGTCCGGCAAAGCCGCGGCTGCCGGCCCGCAGGGAGAGGTCCGGCCCGGAGAGGTACACGGCGTCCGCGCCATAGAGGAGGGCGGCTTCCAGTTGTTCCGGGCCGCCGGCCGGAGCCAGCAGCTCGGGGATGCGCAGGGTCATGCCGACAATCCACGCCGGATGCGGCGCTCCTTGAGGGCGGTCAGCAGCTCGTCGCGCACGTGCAATGTGCCCTTGCCCCGGCCCAGCTGGATGTGTGGCCGAAAACTGCCGTGATAGTCAGACCCGCCGGACACCGCCAGATCCAGCCGTTTGGCCAGGGCCAGGAATTGTTCAGTCTGGCTCGGGGTGTGTTCGGGGTAGTAGGCTTCGATGCCGTCCAGGCCCAGGCTGCGCAGTTCAGTCACCACTTCGGCAAGGCTGACAGCGCCAAGATTCAGGGAATAGGGGTGGGCCATGATCGGCGTGGCGCCGCAATCGGTCAAAAGCTGCAGGGCCTGAGCGGCGGTAAGCACCTGCTTGGGGAGGTATGCCTTGCCTTTGGAGCCGAGAAACTGGTCGAACGCCTGCTGCATGCTGTTGACCACATGCTTTTCGAAGAGCACGGCGGCCATATGCGGCCGGCCCACGGCATCGCCGCCAGCCTTGGCGATCACCTCTTCAATGGTGATGTCGATATTGAGCTGGTTCAGCTTCTCGATGATTTTTCCGTTTCTGGCGTTGCGCTCTTCGATGAGCATGTCCAGGGTTCGCTGCAGGGAAGACGCGTCCTCTGGAAGAAACAGGCCCACCATATGAAAGCGATGCTGCCCGTGGGTGACGGACAATTCGCAGCCGGGAATGAATTCAATCTGCAGCTCGCCAGCAGCCCGGCGGGCTTCGGACAGGCCGGCGATGGTGTCGTGGTCGGTCAGTGCCACGGCGGAAAGGCCGGCGGCTTTGGCGTTTTCGATGAGTTGGGAAGGGGAGTCGGACCCGTCAGAAGCGGAGGAGTGGGTATGTAGATCGATCAAGTGAAGACGTCCTGTGGTTGGCTGGATGAAAAATCGCTTGCCCGCCTGATCAAGCGGTGCGAGAGGAGGGGAGCCGCGCCGCATGGCGCGCCGTGTTCAACAACGCATGAGGGATGCCACCGTGCGGCGTTGCGGTCAAGCCGGCGGCGTGCGGGATTCCCGGATGCATGCAAGGAGGCGAGGATGATGGATGCCGTGCTTGTGGTGGATATGCAGCAAGGGCTGTTTCGTGGCGGTAAACGTCACGATCCCGAAGGCGTGACCGAGCGCATCAACCTGCTCATTGATGCCGCCCGCCGCGCCGGGCGTCCGGTGCTCTTCATCCAGCATGACGGCCTGCCCGGCGAGTCCGTGGAAGTGGATACCCCGGGCTGGGACCTGCTGCGCACGCTCCACCGGCTGCCCGAGGATCCGGTCATCCGCAAGACGGCGTGCGATGCCTTCATCAATACCACCCTGGAAGCCACGCTGGCCGAGGCCGGCATCCGCAGCCTGTGCATCTGTGGCTGCTGCACGGATTTTTGCGTGGATACAACCGTCCGCAGCGCCGCCGGCCGGGGGCTGGGGGTGTTCGTGCCGGAGGATGGGCACACCACCGCCCACAAGGTGTACCTGGCGGCACCGGCCATCATCACGCATCACAACTTTGTCTGGTCCGAACTCATCGTGCCGGGGCCGGGCGTGGTGGTGGAGCCCGCCGCAGTGCTGGCGGCCAAAATCGACGCCAGCCCCCTTGCCTGACCAGGGTGAAACTGCTATAAAATAGATACAACCCTGCGGGATATTCAGGCTGTGGCGCGCGTTTCGAAGACGATGCACCGCAGCTTCGTGACGGTTCAATGCGGCAACCCCAAGATCGGGAGGCGAGTATGGACTACACGGCGGCAGACATCCCCCTGGAACTCAAACACGGCGAATACCTGACCTTGTCAGACGGCACCAGCCTGTACTGGGAAACAAACGGAGAGGCAAAGGACGTGTTCCTTGGCTCCGGCTTTTCGCCGGATGTGGAGCTGTTCCCCGAAAACACCTGGGAATTCTCGGCGGGCGACGCCACCTATCGCCTGACGGCCCGGTTTGAGGATGTCTTGTTCGTGGAACGGATCTGACGCATTTTTTCCTGGCCACCTCTTCCACATCTGAACTGACGACCCGCCTGTGCCCCGTGCGCAGGCGGGTCGCTATGCTTGCCGTGGCCGGCGCGGCAGGGTAGAGGAGCAGGCATGCCCAATGACGACGCCCTGGCCTTTTTCGAGTCCCTGCCCCTGTTCCAGGGCATGCCCGTGGATCATCTGGCCCTGCTGGCCCACACGGCCACGAGCAGGATGCATCAGACAGGCGAGCTCATCGTCAGCCAGGACGCCATGGTCAAGGGCCTGTATCTCCTGGCCTCGGGCCGGGTGAAGCTGTACAAGATCCTCCCTGACGGCAAGGAGCAGACGGTGTACATCTTCAATCCCGGCGAGCCGTTCTGCCTGTGCTCGGCCTTTCGCGGCGAGCGGTTTCCGGCCAATGCCGAGGCCATGGAGCCGAGCCGGGTGTATGTGATCCCCGGCCAGGCCCTGGAGGACGCCGCCCGGTCAGACCCGTCCCTGTTTTTCAACATGCTGATGATCCTCTCCCGCCGCCTCAAGGAGGCCATGGAGCGCATCGAATCCCTCTCCACCCGGGACATCTCCCGCCGCGTGGCCCTGTATCTGTCCGGGCATCCCGGTATTGAGGAAGGCCGGCTGTTCCTGCCCATGACCCACCGCGAGCTGGCCAAGATGCTTGGCGCCACGCCTGAGGCCCTCTCCCGGGCGTTCCGCAAACTGGCCGAGGCCGGCCTGCTCCGATTGGACGGCCGGGAAGTGACCATCCTGGATGCCGCCGGCCTGGAGCGGGAGTAGGGAGGGGTTACGCCTTGGCCGCTGCCGTCGCCATGGCCGGCTTCTGTGGCGCGGCGCCGAACACGCGATCGGTATATTTCACGTACCATGCCGCGGACTGTACCTGGATGATGTAGGCCAGGGCCACCACCAGCGCGGCATCCGATCCCTTTTCCCCAAAGGCATTGATGGCAATGGCCAGGGCAATGGACAAATTCCGCATCACCGTGCCGTAGACCATGGCGATGGCGTCTCCCCGCGGCAACAGCGCCCGGGCCACGAAGGTGCTCAGGACGTAATTGACGCTGTACAGCAGGGCCAGGGGCAGCAGGATGCGCAGCAGCAGCCCCGGCGAGCCCACCAGGGTGTGCGCCTTCAAGGCCAGGGCCACGAACACGATGCCCAGCACCCCCAGGGTGGAGAGAGCCGGGAACCTGGGGCCGATGTTCTTCTGGAATGCTTCCCGGCCAAAACGCTTCACCAGGGCCTGCTGCGTGACGTAGCCCAGGAACATGGGCAGGAAGACGATGAGCAGGATCTGGCTGAGCACCATGCCGATGTTGACGTCGATTGTCGCCCCCATCAGGCCCATCACATACAACGGCGTGGCCAGGGAGCCCAGGGTGAGGCCGATGACGGTCATCTTCACCGCCGCGGCCACGTTGCCCTTGGCAAATCCGGTCCAGGAGATGGTCATGCCGCTGGTGGGCACCAGGCCGGCCAGGAGCAGGCCCAGGGCCATGTATGGCTGATCCGCAAAAAACAGCAGCCCCACGCCATACGTCAGGAAGGGGATGATCAGAAAATTGATGGCCTGGGCCGCCACCTGGGCCTTGACGTCCCCGCCCTCAAAGACCTGGCGGATCTTGAGGGTGACCATCATCGGGTAGACCATCAAAAAGGTGAAGGGGATGATCAGGGACTTGAGCCAGCGGGCGTCGGCCACCAGACCATAGGCCAGACCCAGAAGCATCATGGCCGGAATGGCCAGAATGAGGTTCTTGGAGATGCGTTGCAGCAGGGTCCACATGGGGGCCTCCTTGCGGCAGAGGGTTGTTCGACTCTGGCCACACCCTGGCACGGACGGCAGGGTGCGTCATTGATTGCAATCAACGCCGCACCTGTTTGCCGGCGCTTGCCATTTTTCCGCCACGCCTTACCATGATCACGTCCGCCCCGGCGCTGGCGTTTTCCCACACATTGGGGTAAGGACTGCCTTTCCCAAGGAGACCTCATGATCGGCATATCAAAACTCTATTGCGGCCAGGTGGAGCCTTCCGACGCGCTGCGCTACGGCCGCCATTCCGGCAAACTGCCCTCGCACCTGCTCCAGTTTTCCAAGGACAAAAAGCCGGTGGTGGTCTGGAACATGACCCGCCGCTGCAACCTCAAGTGCGTGCACTGCTACGCCAAGGCACTGGAAGAACAGGGCAAGGATCAGATTTCCACCGAGAAGGGCAAGGAGATCATCGACGATCTGGCCGCCTACGGCGCGCCGGTGATGCTCTTCTCCGGCGGTGAACCCCTGGTGCGCAAAGATCTGGTGGAACTGGCCCACCATGCCGTCTCCAAAGGCATGCGCGCCGTCATCTCCACCAACGGCACCCTCATCACCAAGGAAAAAGCCCGCGAGCTCAAGGAAGTGGGCCTCTCCTACGTGGGCATTTCCCTGGACGGCGGCGAGGAAATCCACGACAAATTCCGCGCCGTGCCCGGCGCTTTTCAGGCCGCCATGCAGGGCATCGAGAACTGCCAGAACGAGGGCCTCAAGGTGGGCCTGCGCTTCACCATCAACAAGCGCAACGTGCAGGAAGTGCCCAGGCTCTTCGACATCATCGAAGAACGCGACATCCCCCGCATCTGCTTCTATCATCTGGTGTATGCCGGCCGCGGCAACGAGCTGATCGAAGAGGATCTGGACCACGCCCAGACCCGCGCCGTGGTGGACCTGATTATGGACCGCACCCGCGAGCTGCACGACAAGGGCAAGGAAAAGGAAGTGCTGACCGTGGACAACCATGCCGACGGCCCGTACGTCTACTTCCGCATGCTCAAGGAAGACCCCGAGCGCGCCGCCCGCGTGATGGAGCTGCTGCAGTTCAACGAAGGCAACTCCACCGGCCGCGGCATCGGCTGCATTTCCTGGGATGGGCAGGTGCACCCGGACCAGTTCTGGCGCAACCACACCTTCGGCAACGTGCTGGAACGGCCGTTCTCCGAAATCTGGGACGATCCGAACATCGAACTGCTGGCCAAGCTCAAGGACAAAAAGCCTTACGTGGGCGGCCGCTGCGCCACCTGCCGCTTCCTGAACATCTGCGGCGGCAACTTCCGCTGTCGGGCAGAGGCCTACTACGGCGATGTCTGGGCCCAGGATCCGGCCTGCTACCTCACCGACGACGAGATCCGCCCCCAGGAGTAAGCCATGGCGCTGGAATCGTTTCCCATGCCCCAGGGCTTCCACCGCGGTCGCCGGCTGCGGCGCACCCCGGCCCTGCGCGATCTGGTGCGCGAACACAGCGTGGACGCCGGCGATCTCATCCAGCCGTATTTTGTGGATGAGCTGCTGGATTCGCACGCTGTCTCGCCCATCGGCTCCATGCCCGGCCAGTTCCGCTACGGCGAAAAAGCCCTGGTGGACGAGGCCGCCCGTCTGGCCGATGCCGGCGTGGGCGGCGTCATCCTCTTTGGCATCCCCAAGGAAAAAGACGCCATCGGCAGCCAGGGCTTTGCCGCCGAAGGCATCGTCCAGCGCAGCATTGCCGCCATCAAGGCGCGCGTGCCGCAGCTGCTGGTCATGACCGACGTCTGCTGCTGCGAATACACTTCGCATGGCCACTGCGGCCAGCTGTGCGGCGAGGACGTGGAGAACGACGCCACCCTGCGCCTGTTGCAGCAGACCGCCGTGTCCCACGCCCGGGCCGGGGCCGATATCGTCGCCCCGTCGGACATGATGGACGGCCGCGTGGCGGCCATCCGTCAGGCCCTGGACGCCGCGGGCTTCCCGCAGATTCCCGTGCTCTCCTATGCCGTGAAATACGCCTCCGGCTTTTACGGCCCGTTCCGGGAAGCTGCGGACTCCACCCCGGCCTTTGGCGACCGCGCCTCGTATCAGATGGATCCGGCCAATGTCCGGGAGGCCCTGCGCGAGGCTCAGGCCGATGTGGACGAGGGCGCGGACATGCTCATGGTCAAGCCCGGTATGCCGTATCTGGATATCGTGCGTCTGTTGCGGGATCGCTTCCCGCATCCGCTGTTCGTCTATCAGGTGAGCGGCGAATACGCCATGATCAAGGCCGCGGCCCAGCTGGGCTGGCTGGATGAAAAACGCGTGGCCCTGGAATCCCTGCTGGCCTTCAAGCGGGCCGGGGCGGACGGCATTCTCACGTACTTTGCCAAGGATTTTGCGAGCCTGAAATGACGCATCCCCATTCCAAAGATCCTGCCGGCCATCCGGGCAGTCATCCGGGCGGTCATCCGGAGGGCATGCCCAAATCCATGCCTCAGACCCTGGAAGACGGTTCTCCCCTGTGCCGGCTGGTGGCCTGGGAGCTGACCCGCAGCTGCAACCTCGCCTGCAAGCATTGCCGGGCCGAGGCGCACATGGAGCCGTACCCCGGCGAACTCTCCACGGACGAAGCTAAGGCCCTCATCGACAGCTTCAAGCAGGTGGGCGACCCGATCATCATCTTCACCGGCGGCGAGCCCCTGCTACGCAAAGACATCTTCGAGCTGGTCAAGCATGCCTCGGACCAGGGCCTGCGCTGTGTCATGGCGCCCAACGGCACCTTGCTGAACCCGGAGAATGTGGCCAGACTCAAGGCCGCGGGCATCCAGCGCTGCTCCATCTCCATCGACGGCCCCGATGCCGCCACCCACGACGTGTTCCGCGGCGTGCCCGGCGCCTTCGAGGCGGCCATGCGCGGCATCCAGTACCTGACGGACGCCGGCGTGGAGTTTCAGATCAACACCACCGTCACCAAGGACAATCTCCATCAGTTCAAGGAGATTTACACCCTGGCCGACTCCCTGGGGGCCAAGGCCTGGCACATCTTCCTGCTGGTGCCCACGGGCCGGGCAGCGGGGATGGCCGATCAGGTGATCGCCGCCACGGAATACGAACAGGTGCTCAACTGGTTCTACGACTTCCGCAAAACCACCTCCATGCACCTGAAGGCCACCTGCGCGCCGCACTACTACCGCATCATGCGCCAGCGCGCCGCGGCGGAAGGCCTGCCCGTGGACCGGGAAAACTTCGGCATGGACGCCATGACCCGCGGCTGCCTGGGCGGCACGGGCTTCTGCTTCGTCTCCCACGTGGGCATCGTCCAGCCGTGCGGCTATCTGGATCTCAACTGCGGGGACATCAAGCAGAAACCGTTCCCCGAGATCTGGCGCACCTCGCCGCAGTTCAAGCAGTTCCGCACCCCCTCGGATTACGAAGGCAAGTGCGGCCCCTGCGAGTTCCACCGCGTCTGCGGCGGTTGCCGGGCCCGGGCCTACACCATGGCCGGCAACTACATGGCCGAGGAGCCCCTGTGCTCCTACACTCCCAAGCGGCTGTGCAAGGCGCTGTAAAAAAAGCATCGGGGGAAAACCTTTCTGGAGAAAGATTTCCCCCGAACCCCTTTCCAAAGACAATTTACGGGGTCGGGTCACCTGCATGGAAGTTGACGCTGAAAAGAAGACGGCTCAGTCCATCCAGATGGATGATGTGGACAAGCGGCTGCTGGACATCATCCAGACGGCCTTTCCCCTCACCCCGCGGCCCTACCAGACCTTGGGCGAGGCCCTGGGCGTCACCGAGGCCGAGGCCCTGGCGCGGGTGCGCCGGCTCAAGGCCCTGAAGATCATCCGCCGGTTGGGGGCCAACTTCCAGTCCCGGGCCCTGGGCTTCCGGTCCACCCTGTGCGCGGCCAAGGTGCCGCCGGAGCAGCTGGACGACTTCATCGCCCGGGTGAACGCCCTGCCGGGCACCACGCACAACTACCTGCGCCGGCACGACTACAATGTCTGGTTCACCCTCATCGGCCCGAGCTGGGAAGACGTCTGCCGCACCCTGGACGAACTCTCCGCCGCCACCGGCCTGACCATCCTCAATCTCCCGGCCAAAAAGCTGTTCAAGATCCGCGTGGATTTCCGGATGCAGGAAGACTAGAGCATTTTTCTTTTGAAAAAGGACGTTGCGAGAGGGGAAACCTTTTGCAAAAGGTTCTCCCCTCTCGCGCTCTCCCCTTCCAAAAAATTGATAATATTTTGTAATGATAACAAAAGTCTTTGGGGAGGGGGTTCCCCCAGGAACTCTTCTCAAAGATAAAATGCTCTCGCAAAGACTTGTTTCGGGGGCACTCAGTTCCCCTGAACCCCCACTCCGGTTCCTGGCGGCATCTGTGACGCGCAGGCGCGTCGCGGATGCCGCCAGGAACCGGAAGAAGGGGGCCTGGGGGGATTATCCCCCCAGAAATATTCCCTTCTCCCCCATTCCCCTTCCCGTGTCAGCCAGCGCCGCCAGTGCGGCGGGGATGTCCCAGGCGCGTTTGTCCCGCACCCCCACGGGGTTGGAGACGCTGCGCAGCTGGACAAACGCCACGCCGGCCCGGCGGCATGCCAGGGCCACGGGGAATCCCTCCATGTGCTCCAGATCCGGGGTGAAGCGGCGAACCATGGCCGCGGCCCGGCGCGGCGTGCCGGTGACGCCGGCCACAGTCAGGCCGCGGGCCGTGGGGATATTGGAGAGGTCCAGCCCCAGGGCGCGGGCGTCGGCCGTGGCGTCCCAGACCAGGCGATCCCAGACCGGCTCGCCGTCGATCTCGCCCTGTGGGAACTTGAGCGCCCGGGCGTGCACGCCGCGCGCACCGGCAATGCCGTATTCCGGCCAGATCTCTTCCGCAATCAATCGAATGCAGCCCAGGGGATGGCGCGAGGTGTCGAAGCTGCCGGCAATGCCCGTCAGGATGACGCCGCGCGGGGCATGGCGCTCCAGCAGAAGGCCGGCAGCCAGGGCCGCGTTTACCGGGCCCACGCCGCTCACGGCCAGGACCAGTCCGCCGTGGGCGCAGGAGTCGCCCGGGGCAAGGGGCGGGACGTGGAGGGTGGTGTGCCGCAGGAAGGCGGCCAGCTCCATGGGGGTGGCCGCGAGGAGGAGCAGGGGGCCGCGTGAAGGCATCAGAGGGGCGCGTCCCGCAGGGAGGACGGCAGGATGCCCAGCCGGGACGGGCGGCCCGGGGCAATCATCCCCCATTTGTGCGAAACGCCGAAAAATCGCGCCGGCTCGGTGGTGAGCCAGCCCAGGGCCTCCAGCAGGCCAGGGGCGGGGTCCAGCTGCGGCAGCAGGAAGGCCAGCTCGTCCAGCACGTTGAGGCTGGGCGTGGAGCACAGGCCGTCCGTGCCAAGACACAGGGGGACGCCGGCGGCGCGCAGGGCCTCCACCGGCGCACGGCCCACGGCGATGGCAGCGTTGCTTCGCGGACACAGGCAGACCGTGGCGCCGCTGGTCTTGAGGGTGTTGATGTCCTCGGCGTCCAGCTGCACGCAGTGCACGGCCAGGGTGCGACGATCCAGCAGCTGCAAGGCCTTGGCGTATGCGACGCTGGACGTGCCCGGCGGAGTCCAGTCCGCCGGCAGGAGCGTGCCCAGGACCATGCCCGCCAGGATGCCTGTGCCGTGGCGCAGGAATTCGCGTTCCTCGTCGTGCTCGGCCAGGTGCAGGCAGAAGGGCAGGTCGCGGTGGTTGTTCCAGACCTTGGCCGCCTGCAGCCGTGGCCCGCTGGTGGTATAGGGCGCATGGCCCATGAGACTCATGGTCAGGTGCTCGCCGGCCGTCTGGGGAGGCGGCGGCAGGGGAGATGGATCCAGCACGGCATGGCCGATCATTTCCCAGAACAGGTGCGCATCCAGCAGGCTGCGGGCCAATGTTTCAGCCACCAGCCGGGGGTGCCGGGAGGTGACGTCCGCCACGAAGGCCGTGCCGGCCAGGGTCATGCTATGGCAGGCGTCGCGCAGAAACGCAGGGGAGATATCGTGCAGATCCAGGGCCAGCAGGCTCTTGAGCCAGGCGCCGAAACCCTGGCCCAGCCGGGTGCGGCCCAGGGTATGGGACAGTTCCAGGTGGGTGTGCGCATTGAGTGGACCGGGGACAAGATCCACCTCGCCCATGTCCTGCACGCAGACCGTGGGGAAGGACCAGGACTTCTGGAGCCGCTTCCAGGTGCCGACATCATGGATAAGACCGTCCTCGCCGACAACGAGGGCAGCATCTTCGATGACCGGCCGGCCCGGTTGCAGGGTCAGGGCGCGTCTGGCGCGCAGCAACGTGGCCATGCTGGGGGCCTAGCATTCCGCCGGGGCGGTGTCCAGAAATTCGATGCACGGCAGGGCCGGCAACATGCCGTGCGCGTGCAATAGCTGGAAAAATCGTTGCAATCCGGCAAATTCCTCATCGCGAAGCACCAGACGAAGGCATGTGAAATAGGTGAGGAGATATTCCTTGCTTCGCGTGGTGCGGTCCTGGGTGGCGTCGATCACTTCTTCCAGCCGTGTCAGCCCCAGATCCCGGGCGGCACAGAGCAGCCGGGCCACGCGGGCGGCTTCCTGCGGATGGGCCAGGGCCCAGTCCCGCCGGGCAGCCCACAGGCCGAAGACAAAAGGCAGATTCGTGGATTCGCGCCACATGGCCCCAAGGTCGTAGGTGTGGGAGAAGCACGGGTTGCGCGCCAGCACCAGGGCTTCGTCGCCAATGGCCAGGGCTGCGGCCGGGCATTCGCCATGCGCCAGGGAGTTGCGGATGCCGCCTTCAGCGTGCACCAGAGGCGGGCACGCGCCAAGCCGTTGCGCAAGCAACAGTTGCAGCAAGGCGGCAGAGGTGTGCGTGGCCGCCGTGACCAGGATGGGCTTGTCCTGCAGCTCGTCCAGGGGCACGCTGGAAAACAGCAGCACGCTGCCCACGGGGCCAAAGCTGGCAATGGCCAGCCCCGGCAGCAGCAGATAGCGCTCCGGCGCGCGCGCGTATTCGATGGAGGAAATGGAGGAGACGTCCACCTCCTCGGCCCGCAGCAGCTCGTTGCACTGGGCCGGCGTGCCCGAACGCATGACGCAGCCATGCGGCATCCATCCGGCTTCCAGGGGGTAGTAGATGGGGGCCACGTTCACATATTCGATGCGGCCAAGACGGGTGGAGGTGGCCGAAGTGACGGGGGCGGCGTTCATGCGCAATGCTCCAGCAGACGATAGGCCTGATCGCGGCGGCAGGGAGTGTAGCCGGCAGCGGCAGCCAGATCCCGCAGTTCCTGTTCCTGCATGGAAAAGGCCGTGCCTGCGGCGGCCACCACATTTTCTTCCAGCATGGTGGAGCCGAGGTCGTTGGCTCCGAAAAAGAGCGCCAACTGCCCCACCTGCGGCCCCATGGTCACCCAGGAGGCCTGGAGGTTGGCCACGTTGTCCAGGGCCAGACGGGAAAGGGCCAGGGTGCGCAGATACACCGCCGGGCCGGCCGGATCCCGCGACAGCTGCGAGCCGCCGGGCTGGAAGGTCCAGGGGATGAAGGCGATGAAGCCACCGGTGGCGTCCTGCTGGGTGCGGATGGCCAGCAGATGATCCACGCGATCCTCCAGCTGCTCCACATGCCCGAACATCATGGTGGCGCTGCTGAGCAGGCCTTGGCGGTGGGCCTCGGCCATCACGGCCAGCCACTGGGCCGCGCTGCACTTGTTGGGGCTCACGCGCTGGCGCACGGCGTCCACCAGAATTTCCGCCCCTGCGCCGGGGATGGATTTGAGTCCCGCCGCCTTGAGTCGGGCGAGCGCCTGGGCCACGCTCAGGCCCTCGCGCTCGGCCATGGCGAAAATTTCCGGCGCAGACAGGGCATGCAGATGCAGATCCGGGAAGCGGGCCATGAGTTCGCGGAAGAGCGCCTCGTACCAGGCCAGATCGCAGACCGGATTGTGCCCGCCCTGCATGAGCACCTGCCGGCCGCCCAGGGCGAAGAGTTCCTCGATCTTGGCCGCCACCTCGTCCACGGTGAGCACGTACCCGCCGGGCTGGCCGGCCTTGACGTGAAAGGCGCAGAAGGCGCAGCCGCATTCGCAGATGTTGGTGGTGTTGATGTTGCGATCCACCACATAGGTGGCCCGGCCCTCGGGGTGCAGGGCTTGGCGGCGCAAAAAGGCGGCCCGGCCCAGGGTCTGCAGGCTGGCTTGGCAGCCCAGGGTGAGGAGCGTGGCCCGATCCAGTCGTTCGCCGGCCGCGGCACGGGTCAGGGGGTCCGTCAGGGCCAGGACCGCGGCGGGTTCCTCCAGCGGACTGTGGAAGGGGACGGGCTCGCGGGATGCCGTATCCGCGGTTGCTGCGCCCAGGGGGCGGAAGAGGGCGTCCCGGCGCACGGGAGTGCCGCCCACGGCGCGGATGCAGGCTTCTATCTCGGGCACGGTCATGCCCTGGGGGCTGCCGGCGCCGGCCTCGTGGCCGATGCGTTCCTCCACCACGCTGCCGTCCAGATCGTCCGCACCGCAGTGCAGGGCCACCTGGGCCAGCTTCACTCCCAGCATGACCCAGTAGGCCTTGATGTGCGGGACGTTGTCCAGCATCAGCCGGCTCAGGGCGACGGTGCGCAGGATGTCTGCCGCATCCGGCCCCTTGAGGCCCAGGCGCTCGCCCAGCGGATTGTTTTTGGTGAGGAAGGGCAGGGGGATGAAGCAGCGAAGGCCGCCGGTGTCATCCTGGAGCCGGCGCAGGCGGTCCAGGTGCTCCAGGCGTTCGCGGAAGGTTTCCACATGGCCAAAAAGCATGGTGGCGTTGGTGGGGATGCCCAGCTCGTGGGCCGTACGGCTCACGGCCAGCCAGGTTTCGGCATCCGCCTTTTCCGGGCACAGTTCGGCCCGCACGCGAGGGCTGAACACCTCGGCCCCGCCGCCGGGCAGCATGGCCAGGCCTGCATCCTTGAGTCGCTGCAGCAGGTCGGGCACGGTCAGGCCATGGGTCCTGGCCAGATGGGCGATCTCCACGGCAGTGAAGGCCTTCACCACCACGCTGGGCCAGCGGGTCTGCACGGCCTGGATGAGAGACAGATAGTAGTCCAGGGGCAGTTCGGGATGGCAGCCGCCCACGATGTGCACCTCGCCCGCGCCCGTGGGGCTCTGCACGGCTTCGTCCAGGCCGGACTGCCGGAGTCGGTCCAGGGCCTGTTCCACGGTCATCACATAGCTGCCGGCCTGGTCGCCCTCGCGTCGGAAGCTGCAGAAGCGGCAGCGGTTCACGCAGACGTTGGTGTAATTCAGTTGCCGGTTGACCACATAATGCACGGCCGCGCCATGCCGGCGGATGCGCGCATGCTGGGCCAGGGCCGTGACGGCATGGAGATCCGGACAGGTAAAGAGCGCCTCGCCCTCGTCCAGATCCAGCCGCTGGCCGGCCAGCACCTTGCGATACGCAGACCCCAGCCCAAGCGATTCATACAGCGTCTCGTTGAACATGCTCATTCCTTGGGGTTGCCGGCCAGCCCATGGGCCATGAGCCGGGCCAGGACGCGGGCGCGGGCCTCGGCCTGTTCGCGGGCTCCGGCTGCGGCGCGGGATTCGTAAAAGTCCGTCAGAAACCCTTCCGCCAATGTCTCAATGAAGAATGCGGCATCGGGGACGGGAATATCCGCCGCGGCCTCGCCCCGGGCCTGGGCCGCCTCCACCATGTGGGTGATGAACCGGGCCGAGAGTGCGCGCAACTGGCGGACCATCTCCGCATGCATGGGAATCTCCCGGCCGCGCAACACCTTCTGCAGCAGGCCGTACGCGCCGGGGTGGTCGGCCACAAAGGCCAGCCCGTCGCAGAGCACGGAAAGCAGCCGGGCCTCCAGGGGCAGATTGCCGCTGCGGTCCCGGGCCTGGCGAAGCCGGTCTGCAAAGTGGGACACCGCGGCCTCGAACACATAGGCGAAGAGGCCTTCCTTCGAGGAAAAATATTGGAAGATCGACCCCTTGGCGATGGCGCACCGCTGCACCACGCGATTGATGCTGGCCTGGGCGTAGCCGTGCTCGGCGAACTCCTGCAGGCTGGCTTCCAGAATGCGGGCGCGCTTCTCAGGGTCGATTTTGGCGAAGGTCTCTGTTGCGGACATAACGCAGAGGGGCTATGATGACCGGGTGGTCATCGAGTAGACCGAAGGCCCCTCCCTGTCAACCCTTTCCGGAATCCTGCGCCATGCCTCAATTCCCCGCCCTGTCCCTGGCCATCTCCCCTTGTCCGAACGACACCTTCATTTTTCACGCCTGGCTGCACGGGCAGGTGCCGGCTGCGCCTGCCATCGGCGAGGTGCGGTTCGAGGATGTGGAGACGCTGAACCGCATGGCCCTGGCGGGCGAGGCGGATATCATCAAGGTCTCGGCTGCCGTGATCGCCGAGGTGGAGCAGGAATATGTCGTGCTGGATGCCGGCGCGGCCCTGGGCTGGGGCAACGGGCCGGTACTCACGGCCCGGGAGATGCTGGATCCGCACCGCATTGAGATTCTGGCCCTGCCCGGCGAGCGCACCACCGCGGCGCTGCTGGCCTGGGAATACGGCATCCGTCCTGCCCGCCATCTCATTGTCCGCTATGACGAGGTGGCCCCGGCCGTGCTGGAGGGCCGGGCCACGGCCGGGGTGTGCATCCATGAGGAGCGCTTCACGCTGGAGCAGCGCGGGCTGGCGAGGGTGCTGGATTTCGGCGTCTGGTGGGAGGAGGCCTTCCGCCTGCCCCTGCCGCTGGGGGTGATCCTGGGCCGGCGGTCGTTGGGTGAGGCCCGGCTGCAGGCCGTGGAGGCCGCCATCCGGGCCAGTGTGGACCAGGCCTGGCAGGCGCCGGCGCAGTGTCGCGACTTTGTCCGCCTGCATGCCCAGAGCATGGAGGATGCCGTGCTGGACGCGCACATCCGGACCTTTGTGACGGACTTCAGCCGTTCCCTGCAGCAACAGGACGGCCTGGGGCGCCGTGCTGTGGACACCCTGACGGCCATCGCCCGCCGGCGCACCCGCGGGGACGCGGCGTGAGGTTCCGGCTCACATGACGAACTGGCCGTTTTCGTACAGCGTGATCTTGCCGCCGCCCTTGAGGGTGGCGGAGACGGTTTTGGGCTCCGTGTTGACGAGATCCCAATGCAGGGCCGAGGCGTTGAAGCCCAGGCGCTCGCGCACGGGCTGGGTGAAGGCCTCGGGCAGGCCGGTGTAGCTGTTGGCGTAGCTTTGGCCCAGGGCGATGTGGCAGCTGCCGTGTTCGCCGCCGAAGTTCTCGTCGTACAGGGTGTTGGCCATGAAGCGGGCAATGGGCGAGAAGCGCTTGTCCACCAGGGCGAACTCGCCCACACGGGAGGCGCCGGCATCCATTTTGAGCTGTTCCAGGGCAAAGTCCAGGCCGGCTTCGGCATGCACGGCAGTCACCTGCCCGTAGCGGAATTCCAGTTCCAGGCCATCCACGCGCACGCCGTTGCGGTAGGTGGGCAGGGTGGCGGCAAAGTGGCCCTCCACGCCGCGCCAGTCCGGGGAGAAGTAGCACTCGAAGCTGGGGATGTTGCGGCCGGTGAGGGCGATCCAGCGGCGGGACTCGCCCACGGGGATGAGCATGTCCATGCGGGCGCTCTGGATGCGCAGGGCGGCCAGGGGCAGACTGTTGAGCCAGGTCTGGATTTCGCGGATGCTCGTCTCGAAGCGTCGCCACTCCCTGACCGGTTCGTGCCGGGAGATGAGGCAGGCGCGGGCGATTTCCCGGGCGTATTCCTCCAGGGAGATGCCGGCCTGCTGGGCCAGGGCCTGGGTGGGGAAGTAGCCGAGGGTCCAGCCGTAGTCGCCGGCGGCCTCGCGCACGCTGAGGATGGATTGCAGCGGCTTGCGCGCGGCCATGGCCATGGCGATGTTGGCGGGATCCACCTTGCCCAGATGCGTGAGGGATTCCGGGGCAATGAGGGTGATGGAGCCGGCTGTGGCCTCGCTGAGTTCCCGTTCGCCGGGCACCAGGGTGGTCAGGCGCTTGTTGTTGGCCAGGGTGAAGGCATCGAACTCCATTTTGGCCGTCTCGCGGGCCTGGGGCACGGGGATGAGGCCGTCCTGATGCAGACGTTCAACCAGAACCTCGGCCAGGGGCAGGGCCGGCAGGTCGTAGCGTACCTGCACGAGATCGCTTTTCTTGAACGGTTTTTTCCGGGCGATGGACAGGCCCCACAACAGGGCGTTGGCATAGCTCTCCAGTTCGTCCGGGGAGAAGGGGGAGGGGATCAGGGCGGAGGTGTGCATGCGTTCCATCCCTCCCTTGTTCCTTGTTTCCAGGAGGTTCGTCCAGAGAAAAGATGCGTTGTGCTGCCGTGCGGCGATGCCCTCTGCCGCGTGTGCCCCAAAAACGCGAGCCGTTACGGCATGGCTGCCTCGCGGGCTTCCTGGAGCAGCAGATTCAGGTAGAAGTCGCGGGAGCCGGTCTGCACGGCATAGCGCTGGGCCAGTTCGTGGGCGCCGTCCACCTGTTCCGTGCCGGCCGCCAGGGCGGCAGCCAGGGCCAGGCGGTCCTGCAGGGATTGCTGCAAGGATTGGCGGGCCTGGTACAGCAGGGAGGTCACTTCCTCATTCAAGCCCTCGGGGATAGGCAGGGCCTGGGTGGCATTGAGGGCGGTGGAACTGACGGTGAAATAGAAGACGGAGATGGCATCCTGCACGGCCTCGGTGGCGTTTTCCGAGTCTTCAATGTGGTCCATGGCGTGTTTGACGTCAAGAAAGGCGGCGTCCGTGGCGTTGCGCATGGCCAGGGCGGTGCGTTCGAAGTCGGCCACGGCCTGCCGGGCGTGGGGCTGGCGGGGCAGATCCAGGATGACGAGCTGGGCCCGGGCCTCGCCGGTCAATGCCAGCAGCAAGGACGCCAGGAGCAGGCCAAGGCAGGCGGCCGGGACGGCAGACGCGGGAGGGAGAAAGGAAGGCTGGCTCATGATGCGGCTCCCTGGGGCTCATAGCCCGAATAGCGGTCTTCCAGTTCTTCAAAGGCCGTGTACGCGCCCACATAGGCCAGCTCCACCACGCCCAGGGGGCCGTTGCGCTGCTTGCCGATGATGACTTCCGCCACGCCCCGCTTGGGGTTGTCCTCGCGCTTGTTGTACACTTCGTCGCGATAGAGGAACATGATGACGTCCGCATCTTGCTCAATGGCGCCGGATTCGCGCAGGTCCGAGAGCTGGGGGCGTTTGTCACCGCGTTCTTCCAGTTTGCGGTTGAGCTGGGAGAGGGCCACCACAGGCAGGTGCAGCTCCTTGGCCAGGGCCTTCAGGCTGCGGGAGATTTCCGAAATTTCCTGCTCGCGGCTGTCAATGCGGCGGCTGGCGCGCATGAGCTGCAGGTAATCCACCACCACCAGGCCGAGGTTTTTTTCGCGCTTGAGCCGGCGGCAGCGGCCGCGCAGCTCGGTGACGCTCAAAGCCGGCGTGTCATCGATGAACAGGTTGGCCCGGGAGAAGTGGTCTGCCGCGGCGTGCAGCTTGGTCCAGTCTTCGTCGTTGATGTTGCCGCGCCGCATCTTGGAGAGATCCACCTTGCCCCAGGCGCAGAGCATGCGCTGCATGAGCTGTTCCTTGCCCATTTCCAGGGAAAAGACCACCGTGGACGTGCCGCCCTGGATGGCTGCGCGCATGCAGACATTGAGTGCGAACGCCGTTTTGCCCATGGCTGGCCGGCCGGCGATGATGATCAGGTCTGTCGGCTGCAACCCGGCGGTGAGCTCGTTGAGCTTGTGGTAGCCCGTGGGCACGCCGGTGACGGCCTGTTTGTTCTCAAAGCGGGCCGTGAGTTCGTCGAAGACCAGGCGCACCAGATCGTTGGCCGGGGTGATGGATGACCCCACCTGACGCTGGGAGATGTCGAAGACGGTTTTTTCGGCAAATTCAAGCAGTTCGTTGATTTCTGGACGCGGCTCGAAGCTCTCGGACACAATCTTGCTGCCAGCCTCGATGAGCTGGCGCTGCAGGGATTTGTCCCGAATGATGGTGGCGTGATAGTAGGCGTTGGCCGCGCCGATGACGCTTTCGGAGAGCTCGGCCAGATAGGTGGGGCCGCCGGCGTCGTCCAGCTTTTTTTCCCGCCGCAGGTGCTCGGCCACGGACACCATGTCCACAGGCAGATTGCGGCCGGAAAGTTCCAGGCAGGCCTGGTAAATGAAGCGATGCTGGGGGTAGTAAAAATCGTCTGCGGAAACGACTTCCGCAATGGACGAGAGGGTGACAGCTTTGATGAGCACCCCCCCCAGCACCGATTGCTCGGCTTCGAGGTTGTGGGGGGGGTGCTTGCGAACATCGCCAGGAAGGACGTCCATGGGGACGATTCCCGCGGCTTTGGCCGCCGGTGTGGCCAAGGGCTACTCGACAGCAGCTTCGGGTGCGACTTCGGGGGCGGCTTCGGCAGGAGCTTCAGCTTCCGGAGCGGCTTCTTCGGCCACATCCAGATCGGCTGCGCTACCGCCCTGACGGTACACCTTCACCACGCAGGTGGCGGTGACGTCCGGATGCAGCTTGAAGGCCACTTCGTACTTGCCCAGGGCCTTGATGGGCGCGTCCAGCAGGAGGAGCTTGCGATCCACTTCCTCGCCGATGATCTTGGCCAGGGCGGCGCAGATGTCTGCGGAGGTGACGGAGCCGTACAGACGGTCGCCTTCACCCACACGCACTTCCACGGCCACCACGGCGGCGTTGATCTTCGCAGCCAGGGTGTCGGCGGCGGCCTTCAGGTGGTCGCGCTGGGCCTGGAGCTTCTTGCGCTCGTTCGCGAACACGCGCTTGTTGGATTCCGTGGCCAGCATGGCCAGGCCCTGGGGGATGAGGAAGTTGCGGCCGTAGCCGGCCTTGACGGTGATGATCTCGCCCAGGCGGCCGAGAGTGTCCACATCGGCACGCAGGATGATTTGCATGGTCGCCATGAAAAGACCTCCTTAACCCGCAGCCTTGGTGCGCTTTTGCACGTAGGTGGCATGCACCGCGGTGTAAAACATCAGGGCCATCTGGCGGGAACGTTTGATTTCCGTGGTCAGGCGGCGCTGGTGCTTGGCGCAGGTGCCAGTGATGCGGCGGGCAATGATCTTGCCGCGTTCGGTCACGAAATCATTCAGAATATCCGGGCGCTTGTAATCCAGAGGCAGGTCGGGATTGGCGCAGAACCGGCAGAACTTCTTGCGGGGGGTGAACTTTTTCTTGAAAGCCATTACTCGCTCGCCTCCTCGGAAGCGGCGGCCGCGGCGGGGGCGGCCTCCTCGTGTTCATCCAATTTGACGGTGACGAACTTCATGATGCCGTCGGTGATGCGGATGATGCGCTCCAGCTCGGCAATGGCCGAGGCAGGGGCATTGAACTCCAGCCGCACGTAATGGCCGCGGAAAAACTTGCGCACAGGGTAGGCAAGTTCTTTCATGCCCCAGTCGTCAATGGTGGCGATGGTGCCGCCCTCGCGTTCCAGGACAGCCTTGAGGTTCTCGACGATGGGGGCGAGTTCGTCCGTCCCCAATTCCGGCGAGAACAGCAACAGATTCTCGTATTTGCGCATGATTGCTCCTTGTGGTCATGCAGTCGGAATGGCGGCGCTGTACAGCCGCTTTTCCGCACAAGGCCCGCGGGACCATCCCGCGAGCAAGGTGGAACGGGGATGTATAGCCGAGCGGGGGGAGGACGTCAAGGCCGTGGTGGCTCTGGCGTCAACCGTCACACGCGCCGGTTCAGCCCCAGCAGGCAGAACACTTCGTACGGGATGGTGTCCCACCAGCCGGCCAGATCGTTGGCGGTAATGGCGCCGGGGCCGGGGCCGCCAAGGATCCAGGCTGTATCGCTGGCCACGGTCTGGGGGATGTGCGTCACGTCCACGGCGGTCAGTTGCATGCACACCCGGCCCAGGATGCGCGCGCGCTGGCCGTGCAGGCACACGTAGCTCTTGTTGGACAGGCTGCGGGAGATGCAGTCGGCATATCCCATGGCTACGATGGCCACGGTGAGGTCTTCCTCGGCGGTGAAGGTGCGGCCATAGCTGATGGATTCGCCCTTCTTCAGCGTATGCACCTGCAGCACCGGGGCGTTGGCGGTCATGGTGGGCTGCAGGCCCGTGCCCTTGGCCTCCCAGGCAGTGCCGTGGAAAGGATTGACGCCGTACAGGGAGATGCCGGGCCGCTGGATGTCGAAGTGCAGCTCGGGATATCCCAGCAGGCCGGCCGAGTTGACCATGGAGTATTCCAGGTTCAGGCCGCGGCGCTCGAACTGGGCGCGGCACTGCTGAAACCGGGCAGCCTGTTCCTGCACAAACTCGGCCTGATTGGGATCGTCGGCGGTGGCCAGGTGGCTCATGGCCAGCACGGGTTCAAGATTTTTTGCTTTCTGCAGCTGGTCCAGCAGGGCCGGGAGATCCTCGGGCGTGAAGCCCAGGCGGCGCATGCCGGTATCCAGCTTCAGGGCAATTTGTTGCGGCCGGCCGGCGGTGGCTTCGGCCAGCATCTGGAGCTGATCCAGGCGATAGATCAGCGGCAGGAGATTCTGACCCGCCACGGCCTTGGCCTCGCGCATGTCCTGCGGCCCAAGCAGACTGAGAATGCGGCCGGGCAGCCCGGCTTCGCGCAGGCGCACCCCTTCGGACACTGCGCCCACGGCGAACATTCGCGCACCGTCCAGGGAGAGGCCCCGGGCCACCTCCAACAGGCCGTGCCCGTAGCCATCCGCTTTGACCACCACCATGCAGCCGCGGCAATGGCCTTGCAACAATTTGAAGTTGGCCCGCACGGCCTTCAGGTCCACACGCACATCAAGCAGATTGTAATCCAGCGCCATCCAAAACCTCGCACGTTCTTGGGAGGGCGTTGTACGCGGGCAATCGCGTGCTGGCAAGGGTCAGGGCGTTGTTTTTCAGGGCTTCCACAATGTGCCGGATGTTGATAGAGCTGCCATACGGACATCCACCTTGGAAAGGAAGTGATATATGGATTTGAAATCATTCAAAAATGATGATTCGGCACTGCTCGCCCGCGTGGAACGGACCCTGGATGCCAGGCGCAAGGCCGGATTGGATGGTCTGGTGGGCGGCCTGGAGGGCGTGCTTATTGTTGTGGAGCCGGATCGTCTGGCGCCGGCCGTCGAGGAACTCCTGCAGGTGACGGGGCTGGAGTTCAGAGACGCCTTTGCGGACGACGCCTTCCAGACCTGCCTGCTGGGTCAGGAGGGCAATGTGGATTTTCTGGTCCGGGTCCGCACGGCTGGGGAAAATCCCTTTGGATCCCTGAACCTGCATCCCAAAACCAGCCACCTGCCCAACACCCGGCTGGAAACTTTTGTGTACAAATGCATGGATCTGGAGCGCTATGTGGCCATCCAGAAGACGCGGGGCGTGGCGTTTCTGACGCCGGACATCATCCGCACTCCGTCGTATTCTTTCATCCAGACGACACCTTCTGCCTTCACCGGTAATTCCCTGGGCTTCATCCAGTGGCACGAGGCGGAAGGCCAGTGGCGCACGCCGCAGTGCCGCGCGCTGGATCTTGCATTCACCAAGCCGGAGCACCCCTGGCTGCGCAACATTTTTGAGCTGGACCACACGGCCACCCGCGTGAAGGCCGAGGAGCGCGACGACGCCATCATCGAGTTCCTGGAACGCACCGGCTACAATTTCGCCTTTGCCGTCTATGTGGAGAGCTTCAACAGCATCACCAACGTGGCCCGTCTGACCATGGACGACTATGCCCAGGTGTTCACCTCCGGCATCAAGCCGTTCGAGAGCCTGGAGACTTCCGGCCCCACGGAAAAATTCATCCACAACTATGGCAAACGGGTGCACCACCTGGCGTTTCGTACCGAAAACATCGAGCACACCTACGAAATGCTGGGCAAGGACGGCCTGGAATACATGGTGGAGCTGGTGGGATCCCGGGAAGAAGGCCTCAGGCAGACGTTTACCTGGCCGTCAAAACACACGTTTCTGGTGAACGAGTACATCCAGCGCTACGACGGCTTCGACGGCTTCTTCACCAAAAGCAATGTGACGGCCCTGACCCGGGCCACGGAAAAGCAGTGAACGACGACGGGTGTATCCCCTTCCAAAACTTTAATAGTGACCTTGAATCACAATAGAAGTCTTTGGAAAGGGGGTNGAACCTTTCTTCAGAAAGGTTGTCCCCCGAGAATTCCTTTCAAAGATAACTTGCCCTAGATTTCTCCGGTTTCCATGGTCATGGGCAGGGAGACCACAAACCGGCTGCCCTGGCCCAGGGTGGACTGGACGTGAATGGCGCCGCCGTAGTGCTCCACGATTTCGCGGCAGATGGCCAGGCCCAGGCCGGCGCCGCGGGGTTTGTCCCGCAGGCCTTCCGCATCGCTGAGGCCCGGGGCGCTTTGGTAGAATCGTTCAAAAATATGTTCGAGGATGTCCGGTGCAATACCCTGGCCCGTGTCTGCCACGGTCACCTGCAGGGTGCGTCTGTCTTCGGCGACTGCGGCGGAGAGGGTGATGGCGCCCTGGTCCGTGAATTTGGCGGCATTGGAGAGCAGGTTGGTGAACAGCTGGCGCAGGCGTTCGGGATCGGCCTTGAGGGTGGGCAGCTTGGCCGGCAGCAGCACGCGCATGGCCACCTCGGGCTTGAGGGTGGCCTCGCAGGCCGTGGCCACCCGCTGCAGCAGGCCGGCCATGTGCACGGGCTCTTCCTGCCAGTCCATGGAGCCGGACTCAATGGCATTCAGGTCCAGCAGGTCGTTTACCAGCCGGGTCAGGCGTTCGCCTTCCTGCTGCATGATCTTGAGGTTGCGCATGTGCTCCGCCGCCCGTTCCTGCTGCAGGGGGGTGGTGGCCAGCGGCAGGAAGACACGCCTGAATGTGCGTTCCATGAGTTTGGCGAATCCCATGATGGACGTGAGGGGCGTGCGGAGTTCATGGGAGGCGGAGGAAAGGAAGGAGCTTTTGATGGCGTCCATCTGCTTGAGCCGGCGCACGGCCTGCTCCAGTTCGCGGGTGCGCTCGGCCACAGTGGCTTCCAGCGTGTCGTGGGCGGCGCGCAGGGCGGCTTCGGTTTGCCGTCGGCCGGTCACGTCCAGCAGGGAGATGATGTGCCAGCCGAGCTGGGGCAGGTCCGCCACCGTGAAGGACACATGGCGGGTGCTGCCGTCGTGGCGCAGAAAATCGCATTCCAGGTTGGCGATGCGCTCGTGGGCGCGCTCCAGCATGGTCTGCATGCCGGGCTGGGCCTCGCTGGAGAAAAAGCGGGTCCAATGCGGTCTGGTTTGTTCCAGCAGTTCACGGGAAACCCCGGCCATGCGGGCAAATTCCTCATTGGCCAGGGCCACCTTGCCGGTGTCGTCCAGCATGACCAGGGCTGCACCGGTGCTGGTGAAGATGGTGCGGTAGGTTTCTTCGGAAATGCGCAGCTGTTCCTGGGCGGCCTGGAGTTCGGTGATGTCCACGAAGGATTCCAGCAGGATGGTCTGCCCGTGCCGCTCCAGCAGGGTGGCGCTTTTGAGCACGGGGATGCGCTTGCCCGTGGCATCAATGAGGTGACGCACGGAGAGATCCTCGGTCTGACCCAGGTCTGTCACCGGGCAGCTGCCCAGCTCGGCGGGGCAGAGGAAGCCGTGGCAGAGCCGGCCCCGGAGTTCTTCGCGGGAGCGGCCCAGGACCTTTTCGGCAAAGGCGTTGGCGTCCAGGATGAGGTGGGTTTGCGGGTCCAGCTGGAGGATACCTGCCTGCAGGGAGTCGAGCACCGTGGCCAGGAATACTTCCTGCTCCTTGAGGGATTCCAGCTGGCGCAGCTGTTGGCGTCGGGACTCCTCAAGGGCATGGAGCATGGTGTTGATGGAACCGGCCAGACCGGCGATCTCGTCGTCCCCGGCCAGGTACACCTGCTGCCCGGGCATGCCGGAGACCGCCAGCCGCTCGGCCTGCTGCCCCAGGGAGCGAATGCGGGACATGATGCGCGTTTCCAGCAGCCGTTGGATCATCAGCGCCAGGGCAACCACGCTGAAGGTCACGGCCAGGGCGGCATACAGAATGGCCTCGCGCCCTTTCTGCATCACCGTGCGCGGCTTGAAAAATTCAAGGATAATGGCCGGATTGCCAAAAATGTCCTGCACCGGCACGTCGATGCGCAGCTGGTCCTGCTCCGGCGCCACGCGGATTTGCGTGGTATCGGCGCCTTCGTGGGCGGTGCCGTTGTGGATGGAGAGCTGTGTTTGCGTCTGCTGGCGCAGGCTCTTGAGCACTTCGCCGTCCAGGCGCCGGCCCATGATGAGGGTGCCACACACCGGCCCTGTGTATTCGCTGGAGCGCACCGGCCGGGAGCTGATGAGCATGGGGCCTTCCGGCAGCAGCACCAGGCCGTACGCGCCGGCTTCGGGCGGGGTCCGCAGCAGCTCGCGAGTGGTCAGCAGATCCACCACGCCCTGGGGCAGGGCGGTGGCGCTTTCCAGATCCGGATGCCAGCCGCCGGACCAGATCATCCCGCCGTTGGCATCCAGATACGCCACGGCATGCATGGCGTTGGTGGCCAGGGTGGGGTCCTGGAGATTCTGGGCAATGTATTCGTGCCGGACCGCTTCGTCTTCGGTCTGCACAAAGTCGCACGTGGCGTTCCAGTTGGCCCAGTCGTTGTTCAGGGAATGCAGGGCCTGGATGCTTTGGGCCAGGGTCAGCTCCACCCGTGTGGCGTCCTGCTGGGCCTGATCGTGCTCCAATTCCTCGAAGCGTTGCAGCAGCAGGAAGTGCAGGGCGATGATCGTCCCGGCCAGCATGACGACGGTGGCCAGGGCAATGGACAGGATGCTTTGCAGGCGTATTGTCATGGCCAATGGGGTGGAGGATGGAGATCTTTCCCCTGCAATGCCAGAAAACATCGAGGCTATCAATGCACGGGGTTGTCAAATTATCGTCCCTGACGGGATTTATTCCCCAGGAACATTACCGTAGGTGAAGATCCCCGGCAAACCCGTCGCAATGGCATTCCGTCTGCTGCCGGGCGGACCAGCTCAGGGCCCGGCGCACGCAGGCCACGCGGCCGTGCTCAAACACCACCCAGGTGCGGCCGTAGCTCAGGCATTGGAAGCGCGGCCCGTCCACCTGGGCGGTGGGGTCGCCGGCCAGCCGAGCCACCTGGTCAAAGGTCATGCCTTTTTCCACCAGATTGGCGGCCAGAAAGGTGGCATCGCGCTGTTCGGCGAGCATGTCATTTCGCAGCCCCATCTTTTCCCGCAACAGCTCGGCGTCCGGCTGGTTGGGCAGGGACTTGGGAATCCCGGCCACGCCGCCGCCGGATCCGGAGCTCCCGCCAGTCCCCGAAGAGGCCGCCGGCGTCTTCGCCTCCATCATCCGCCGGGCCTGGGCCTCCAGGGAGGCCATGTCCACCTCGCCGGCCACGGTGCACGTGAGGGCCATGCTCTGGCCCACCATGGCCACTTCCTCCTTGAGTACCGTGGCCTTGACGATGGCCCCGGCAAAGCTCTGCACCACATCCTTGGTGATCTCGAAATCCCGCATTTCCGACACCACGCGGGAGTACGTGCCTGCGCGTTCCAGAATGGCCCGCTTGGCCTCGGCCAGGCAGGCAGCCCGGGCCTGGTTTTTGGTTTCGCTGTCGCCCATCAGGTAGGTGTGGGAGACGATGATTTCCTCAGCCCGCGCCAGATCGGCCATGCACAGCGGCGTGAGGACCACAGCGAGGAGACACAGGACGGCACGACGAAAACGGCGCAGGGGCATGGCGCTCTCCCTCGGAGGACGGGCGGCGGTGGACGGAGATTTCTGACGGAAAAGATTCATGCACAACCCATGCCTACAGCAGGATTTCCATGTCCTGGGTCACGGCAAAGAGCTGCAGCGGGGCGGCCAGCTCGGCCACGGTCTGGCGCAGGGCGGCCTCGCAGAGTTGCAGATCGTCGTCCGGGCGGTCCTGATTGTGGTGGATCATGCCGAACTGGCGCACCCGGGCGTCCAGGGCCAGCTGCAGGGCGTGGCGCATGGTGGAGTGTCCCCAGCCCCTGGTGTGGGCGTATTCGCGATCTGTGTATTCGGCGTCGTGCAGCAGCAGATCCGCCCCGGCGCAAAAGGCCACATACTCCTCGTATGGCCGGCCGCCGCGGTGGGGATAATGCAGCTCATTGTCCGTCAAAAATACCAAGGTCTTGCCGGCTTCGGTGAACTTGTACCCCAGGCCCATGTTTGGATGGCTGATGGGGATGCGCCGCACCTCCATGCCATGCACCAGGGCAGCGCCTTCGGCCAGGCACTGGGGGGTGTATTGGATGTGCGCATTGAGTCCGTGATACGGCACGGGAAAATGCGGCGGCACCATGGTCTTGGACAGCAGCAGCTCCATGTTGCCCTGCTCCATGGGACAGCCGTACAGGGTGATGCGCGTATCCGGCCGATACAGGGGCTTGAAGAACGGGAACCCCAGGATGTGATCCCAGTGGGCATGGGTGAAGAACATGGTCATGTCCTGCACGCCTTCGGCCAGCAGGGCGTTGCCCAGCCGGCGCACGCCCGTGCCGGCATCCACCACGATGACATGCCCGCTCCTGGTGCGCACTTCCAGGCAGGTGGTGTCCCCGCCGTACATGACATATTGCGTTCCGGAAACGGCAATGGAGCCTCGCGCCCCCCAGCAACGAATGCGCATGAATCCTCCTGAATGCATGACGCAAAAAACGGTCCTCGCGCTCGCCCCGGGCGAGCAGCAGTTGACAGAACAGTAACAGCAAGCTGATAGCATGACCAGGGGGTGTGCGCAGCCGGATTACAGGGAGGACTGCGCGAAGAGATCAGGACATCGGGGGATCAGGGGACAACGGGGCGACATTTTTCCACACAAGCCGGGAGGTCGTGGGCCATGAGAGTCGGGACTGTGGCGGCAATGGGCGTGGCGGTGGTGGGGATTCTGGCAGCCGTCTGGTTGGGCCTGCAATGGCAGGCCGAACGCGAGGCCAGGCAAAGCTGCGAGGCCAGTCTGCAAAGCGCTGGCCGCTCGCAGCAGGATGTTGAATCCCGCAGCGCGGATCTGATCCGCAGCCTGGAGCAGGAGCGTCAGGCCCGCCTGCAGCAGGAGCAGGATCTGCGGCAGCTGCGCGAGCAGGGCGACCAGGAACGCCAGACCCTGGGGGCACTCCGGCAGAAGCACGACGCCCTGACCCGCGAGCTCCAGGCGGCCGAGGCGGCCCAGGCCGAGCAGGCCAGCCAGCTGCAACAAGCCCAGGCCGAGCAGGCCAGCCAGCTGGAACAGGCTCTGGCCCGGGCTGCCCAGCTGCAGCAGGCGGTGTTGGCCTGTCAGGCGACCCTGGACAGCCAGGCTGCCGAGGCCGCGCAGCGGCTGCAAGCCCTGCAGCGCGCCAGCACCCTGGCGCAGCAGCAGCTGGCCACCCTGCAGCAGCAACTGGAAACCGAGCTCAATACCCAGCCTGACACTACGGCCGGGAACCAGACGGCAAGCCAGACAGATGCCCAGGCCGAGGCACGAACGGTGGAAATTTCCCGGCAGGACGGCGGGCTGCAGGTGACGGTGCTGGGCGAGGTGCTCTTCAGCTCAGGCAGCCGTCGGCTCAGGCCCCAGGGCCGCGTGTTGCTGAGCCGGATGGCTGCGGCGCTGAAAGACCTTCCCGACGGCGCCGTGGTCCAGGTGATCGGCCACACCGACGCCGTGCCCATCCAGCCGAAGATGCGCTGGCTGTTTGATTCGAACCTGGATTTGTCCGTGGCGCGGGCCGCGGCCGTGGCCGGGTTCCTTCCCCGCCAGGCCCGGCTGGATCCCGCCCGGTTCTACGCCCTGGGCCGGGCCGATCATGATCCCGTGGCCGACAACGACTCTCCCCGGGGACGGGCGTTGAACCGGCGCGTGGTCATCCGCATCCTGCAGGCCGAACAGGCGCAGGAGTGGCTGGGGGGCTCGTAGAGTATTTTACTTTTGAAAAAGGACATTGTGAGAGGGGAAACCTTTTGCAANCGGGGGAAAACCTTTCTTCAGAAAGGTTTTCCCCCGAGAGTCCTTTTCAAAAAAACGTGCGCTGGCGCGGATTCAGGCGAAGCGGCAGGAACAAGCTGCTACGGCTGGATGGTGGAGCCCAGCAGGCCCAGGAACTTGCGCATCCATTCGGGGTGCGCGGGCCAGGCCGGAGCCGTCACCAGGTTGCCGTCCTCCACGGCGTCGGAGAAGGTGGCGTTGAAGTCCTGCCAGGTGCCGCCGGCCATGAGGATGTCCGGCTTCACGGCCGGGTAGGCCGTGCAGCGTTTGCCGCCGAGCACGCCGGCAGCCACCAGCACCTGCTGGCCGTGGCACACCGCGGCGATGGGCTTGGCCGCTGCGGCGAAGTGCCGGACAATCTCCAGCACCCGGTCATTGAGGCGGATGTATTCGGGCGCGCGGCCGCCGGGAATGACCAGGGCGTCGTAGGCGGCGGGGTCCACGGCGTCAAAGTCGGCATTGAGCAGGAAGTTATGGCCGGGCTTTTCGGTGTAGGTCTGGTCGCCTTCAAAATCATGCACCGCCGTTTTGACGGTCTGGCCGGCTGTTTTGCCGGGGCACACGGCGTGCACCTCGTGGCCCACCATCAGCAACATCTGAAACGGGACCATCACTTCGTAATCTTCCACAAAATCGCCAACAAGCATCAGAATGCGCTTTGCCGCCATTTCAACCTCCGGTATTGCATGTGCGCCATGGCGCAGCACGAAGAATGATTCCTAATGGTACGCAATCTCCTGCCCAGGGCAAGGGGATTGTTGGGCGTCACACAAATGACGCACCGTGCGTCAGCGCTGGGGATGCGCTTCTTCCCGCGCCCAGTACAGCAGGGTGTGCTTGGCGCGGATCATCTCCACAATGGCGTCCTCCTTGGCCTGATCCATGGGCAGCATGCGAATGAATACCCCGCGGGTCTGGGCTTCGGTGGTTTCCAGGGCGGTAAGGATGGACATGATGCGCGCCCCGGCTGCGCGCAAGTCGTCCAGCACCTGCATGAGCGCGCCATCCTGCGTGGACAGCTGCAGCCCGAGCTGCACCCCGCCGTGGCGCACCCCGGTGATGGCGATGAGCACGCGGAAGACATCCGTATCGGTGATCACGCCTACCAGCCGGTTGTTTTCGTCCACCACGGGCAGGCCGCCGATGTTGTTCTCGTCCATGAGCATGGCGCACCGCTCCACCGTGTCTGTGGGTTTGCAGACGATGGGCTTGGCGGTCATGATGTCCTTGATGCGCAGCTCGTCCAGCAGGTAGTACAGCTCGTGCACGTCCAGCGTGGTGGCCTTGGAAGGCGAGGCGGCCTTGATGTCCCGGTCCGACACCACGCCCACAATCCGTCCCTGCTCATCCACCACGGGCAGCCTGCCGATGTTGTGCTCCTTGAGCAGCTTGGCGGCGTGCATCATGGAGGTGTCCGGGGTCACGGTGATGACGTCCTTGGTCATCCAGTCGCGAATCAGCATACGTGGCTCCTTGTGCCTGGGGGCAGTGTGGCGTGTTGGGTGTGGCGCGCGGCGGCTGCACCGCGCTGCGTGGTACGATGATTGTCGCAACTTTCTTACATCTTGCAACAAAAAAATGCGCGCCTGCACCGACTGCGCGGCGAACAATCCTGCGCCCGGCCGGACCAGCGACAATCCCGGCTGCGCACCACTGCAGGACAGAGAGGCAAGGCGTGTATCAGCCCCTGAACACTGAATGCATGCATGCCGACAGGCCGTTGCCGATGTTGTTCACGGGATTTCCCAAAGGTGTTGCCTGTACCACTATGGTGACGATATGTGTTGCTCGGTCAGGGGGTTTCCGCTGGTGGCGCGGATAATTGCCAAAAATTTATGCCCGTTGCATATGTTCTTTCATTTCAGGTCAATTTGTCTTGTCTGTCAATGTATTACAGTGCTGCAACATTATGAAACATGGTTGCAGCCGCTTAACAAGACGGCCCAGCTTTGGTATCAGGCGCAAATGACGTACCAGAACATGTGGCAGGACGTGTGGCTGTCCTGCGCAAGCGACTGCCGGCGGGGGGCGCGGGAGATGTATGCCCGTGCTGCCGGCGGTGGCGAATCGTATAATGGCTGCTCAGCATCAGGGCAGCCCCCTGCGAGGGGGACTACATGAAGAACATTCGGATTGGCATGCGGCTCATCGGCGCGTTCGTCATCGTGGCGGTGCTCACGGTGGCGGTGGGGGTGGAGGGGTATATTGGGCTGAGGACGGCGGAGAAGGAAATCGAGGAGATGGCTGACGTCTATCTGCCCAGCATCGATGCCCTGGCCCGCATGCGCTACAATATGCGCAACCTGACGGTCGTCGTGCGCACCCTGCTCATCGCAGATCTTTCGGATCAGGAACGTGCCCGCCAGCGCGACCTGCTGCGGCAGGCCCGGGAAAATTACGGGCAGGCCATGAAGAAATTTGAGTCGCTGGAGCGCTATGAAAACGAGGAGCGGGTCTGGCAGGCCTTCCTGGTGCAGTTGCAAAAGACACGGGATATCAACGACAAGACCCTGGACATGATCGCTGCCTGGGAGAAGAACCTCCAGGATCGCGCCTTGTACGACGCGGCGACCGCTCAGGTGATCGGCGAGACGGGCGAGGCGAACCGGGTGCTCATCGGGCAGATCAGCCAGCTCATTGAATTGAATCTGGAAAATGCGGAAAAGGACAAGCTGGGGGCAAAGACGAACATTGCCGGCCATATCACCCTCATGGCCAGCATGGGCATTTTCTCCCCCTTGCTGGCCTTCGGCCTGGGCCTGATGCTCACCCGGTCCATTATCCGGCCCCTGGGGCAGACGTTGCGCTTTGCCGAGAATGTGGCCCAGGGCGATTTGGATGCCGAGCTGGCCGTGCGCCAGGGGGATGAGGTGGGCCGCGTGGCCGAGAGTTTGCGCGCCATGGTGGAGACCCTCAAGAAAACCTTGCGGCAGGCGCAGGAGCAGTCCCGCATTGCCACCGACGAAAGCGAGAATGCCCGCAGGGCCATGGCCCAGGCCGAGGAGGCCCAGCGCCAGGCCGTGCAGGCCCGGGCCCAGGGACTGCTGGAAGCCGCCCACAAGCTGGAGGATGTGGTGGCCGTGGTGTCCTCCGCCTCGGAACAGTTGTCTGCCCAGGTGGAGCAATCCAGCCGTGGCGCGGAGATACAGACTGACCGCGTGACCGAGACCGCCACAGCCATGGAAGAGATGAACGCCACCGTGCTGGAAGTGGCCAAGAACGCCTCCCAGGCGTCGGATTCCGCAGACTCTGCCCGCAAGCAGGCAGCAGACGGCGCCGCCGTGGTGGGCGAGGTGGTGAAGGGGATCGGTCAGGTGGAAGCCCAGGCGCAGTCCCTCAAAACCGACATGGGCGACCTTGGCCGCCAGGCCGAGGGCATCGGGCAGATTCTGAATGTTATTTCGGATATTGCCGATCAGACCAATCTCCTGGCGCTCAATGCCGCCATTGAGGCGGCCAGGGCGGGCGATGCCGGCCGCGGCTTTGCCGTGGTGGCGGATGAGGTGCGCAAGCTGGCCGAAAAAACCATGCAGGCCACCAAGGAAGTGGGGCAGGCCATCAGCGGCATCCAGCAGGGGGCGCGCAAGAATCTGGACAATGCCGGGGCCTCGGCCCAGGCCATTGAGCGCGTCACCGCCATGGCCCGCCAGGCCGGCGAGGCCCTCAGGCAGATCGTGACCCTGGCCGACACCGTGTCCGATCAGGTGCGCAACATCGCCGCCGCTTCCGAACAGCAGAGCGCCACCAGCGAGGAAATCAACCGCTCCATTGAAGACATCAATCGTGTGAGTGCGGAAACGTTGGCGGCCATGCGGCAGAGCACCCAGGCAGTGGGGGAACTGGCCGTGCAGTCCCAGAAACTGCAACAGCTCATTAACAATCTGAAATCGGAGGGCGAGGCAGCATGAGCGACTTGCACCAGAAGTCCGACCACAGCCTGCTGCAACTGGTGACCTTCCGGGTTGCCAGCGAGGAGTTTGGCATAGACATTCTCTCGGTGCAGGAAATCATTCGCACCATGGAAATCACCAAGGTGCCTCGCGCGCCCATGATTGTGGAGGGCGTGATCAACCTGCGTGGCAAGGTGATTCCCATTGTCGGCCTGCGCAAGAAGTTTGGCCTGGAGGTCAAGCCGTACGACAGCAAAACGCGCATCATCGTGGTGGACTTGCGGGGCACCGTGGTGGGGTTTGTGGTGGACGAGGTCTCCGAGGTCCTGCGCATTCCGTCCTCCACCGTGGAGCCACCGCCGGCCATCGTGTCGGGCATCGACTCCGAATACATTGACGGTGTGGGCAAGATAGAAGACAGATTGTTGATATTGCTGGATTTGGATCGTCTGCTCACCCGCGATGAGCAGCAGGGACTCAGCGGGTTCTAAGCTCGGGTATCGACGGAAGCATTTGTTGCGCCCGGCCCTCAATAATTTTGGCGGGCCGGGCGCGTTGTTGTTGTCCGGCGCATGGACGCAGTTGAAAAATAATGTAATATGCTCCCGAAAGCCCCTCCGTCCTGTGCAGGCGGGGCAGGCTGTTGCAGGCTGTGGCAGGCGGTTGTCGAACTTCGCCATGAGAGAAGGGAGGGGACACATGAAGCGTGTTGCGATGGCGAGGGTGGTTGCCCTGGCGGCCCTGTCGCTCGTGTTCGCTTCGTTCGTCCGACCGGCTGTGGCTGCTGAACGGCAGGTGCTGGTGCTGCTGTCCTACGATCTTCGGGACCGCTGGTCCGCCGCGGTGCTGGAGGGCATGGAGGCGGCCTTTGCCACCGGCCACGCCAGTCTTGCAGAAGGCATGCAGCTGCATGTGGAATATCTGGACGCACGCCGGCACCCGGAACGCGGCTATCTGGAGGCATTCGAGGCGTTCCTGGCGCGCAAGTATGCCGGCAAGGCCTTGGATGTGGCCTTGGCGGCGGACAACGCGGCCGTTGATTTTTTGCTGCGCATCCGGCCCTTGTTCCGACCGGGCTTGCCCGTGGTGTTTTGCGGGGTGAACAACGTCAATCCGGAAGAGTTCGCCGATCAGCCCGAAGTGACCGGCATCAACGAGGCCTTGAACATCCCGGGCACGGTCAATCTGGCCCTGCGCCTGTTCCCCGAGACGAACCGGCTCGTGGTGGTGGGCGGGTCCCGCGGCGTGGGCAGGGTGAACATGGAACACTTCCGCGAGAGTCTCCCGCTGCTTTCGCATCCTGTCCAAATTCAGGAACTGTTGGATCTCCCCCGCGAGGGCCTGGCCGAACGACTGGCCGCGCTCCCGGAGCAGGCCATTGTGTTGCGGCTGGACAATCTGCGGGAGTCGGACGGCTCTTCCACCTCCCTGCAGCAGAGTATGGAATTGCTGGCTGGGGCGTCCCCGCGGCCGGTGTTCAGCTTTTGGGATTTCGATATGGGCCGCGGCGCGCTGGGGGGCATCGTGGTCAATGGGTTCGCCCAGGGCAATGCCGCCGGGGAACTGGCGTTGCAGGTGCTGCAGGGCCGGCCGGCGTCCTCCATTCCGGTGGTCATGGAAAGCCCCAATGTGCCCATGTTCGACCATGCCCAGCTGCAGCGGTTCGGCCTTGCCAAGGCTGCGCTGCCGTCCGGGGCTGTGGTGCTCAACCGCCCTGTGTCGTTCTATGCCAGGCACAAGCAGGTCATTTGGATTTCCGGGGGGGTGCTTGCGATCATGGGGGCAGGCCTTGCGGTGCTCGTCTGCACGCTGCTGGCCCGGCGCAAGGCGGAGCGGGCCCTGCGGGAAAGCGAGGCGCGCACCCGCACATACGTGGACAATGCGCCCTCCGGGATTCTCATTGTGGATGACCAGGGATGCTACCTGGATGTAAACCCGGAAGCCTGCCGCATTTCCGGCTACAGCCGCGACGAATTGCTGGCCATGAACATCCAGGAGTTGCTGGCCCCGGAGCGCAAGGCCGAGGGCATGCACCATTTTGAGAAGTTGCGGGTCCATGGCCGGGTGGATGGCGAGGTGCTCTGCCGTCGCAAGGACGGCGAGGCGCGCTGGTGGGCCATCTCCGCCATCCGGATTGCCGCGGATCGCTTTCTGGGATTTGCCACCGACGTGACCGAGCGCCGCCGTCAGGACGAGAGCCGGTCCATCTTTCTGGAACTGCTGGACAACGCTGAGCATGTGGTGGTCTTCAAGGATACGCAGCTGCGCTATGTGATGGTCAATCCGGCGTATACCGCCCTCACCGGTCACACCCCGGAGGACGTTGCCGGCAAGACGGACCGGGAGGTCTTTGCCGGATTGTCCACGCCGGAGCAGATCGAGGCGTACATGGAAAACGACCGCCAGGCCCTGGCCCTGCCAGCGGGCCACGGGGTGACTGTGGAGGAGGGCACCCTGGGGCCGGACGGCTCGGTACGGACGTTTTTGACCAAGAAATTCCCGGTGTTTTCGCAACAGGGGGTGCTCCAGGGGGCGGGCGTCATCACCTGGGAAATCACGGAACGCAAACGGGCCGAGGAGGCCCTGCGCACCCAGAGCCAGCTGCAGGAACTGCTGCTGAACATCTCCTCCACGTACATCAGTCTGCCCCTGGATCAGGTGGATGCCGCCATTGAACGGTCCCTGGGCGAGATGGGCCGTTGCGTGGAGGCGGATCGGGCGTATCTGTTCGCCTACCACTTCGAGGAAGGCATCTGCACCAACACCCATGAATGGTGCGCCGAGGGCATCGAACCGCAGATTCAGAATCTGCAGGCCATCCCGCTGGACATGATGCGGATGTGTGTGGATGCCCACCTGCGCGGCGAGACATTGTTTATCCCCGATGTGCTGGCCCTGGATCCGGCGGATCCTGATCGTCAGATCCTGGGACCTCAGGGCATCCGCAGTCTGGTGGTGGTGCCCATGCTGGAGGGGGAGCGCTGTCTGGGCTTTGCCGGGTTCGACCGTGTGCGCAGCGCCACGCCCTTCGGCGAGAGCGAACGTCGGCTGCTGACCCTGTTCGCGCAGTTGCTGGTCAGCGTCCGCCATCGTCAGGAACTGGAATGCATTCTGGACGATGCCAAGCAGAAGGCGGAGGGCGCCAACCGGGCCAAATCCGAATTTCTGACCAACATGAGCCATGAAATCCGCACCCCCCTGAATGGCGTCATGGGCATGCTGCAGCTGCTCCGGGGCAGCGATCTGGACATGGAGCAGCGCGAGTACGTGGCCACGGCCCTGCAGGCCTGCCGGCGTCTGGTGCGCCTGCTGTCGGATATTCTGGATCTGTCCCGCATCGAGGCCGGCAAGCTGGCCATCCACCAGGCGCCGCTGGATCTGGGCGAGGTGGTGCGTCATGTCATCGACCTGTTCCTGCCCATGGCCAGGGAAACCGGCGTGGCGCTCAATCATCTGCTGGACCCGTCCATTCCGCGCTGGGTGTTGGGCGATGCCCCCAGGCTGCAGCAGTTGCTGACGAACATTGTGGGCAACGCCCTCAAGTTCACCCCGGCCGGCAGCGTGACCCTGGAGACGTTTCCCCTCACGCCTCGGCAGCCGGATCAGGTCAGGGTGCTCTTTTCCGTGGCCGACACCGGCATCGGCATTCCCGACGACAAGCTCGACAACCTCTTCAAGCCCTTTTCCCAGGTGAGCGAAGGCTACACCCGCACGCACCAGGGCGCGGGCCTGGGCCTTTCCATCTGCAAGCGACTGGTGGAACTCATGGGCGGGAACATTGCCGTGGAAAGCGAACCCGGCGTGGGCACCACGGTCTATTTCTGCATTACCTTCACCCGTACTTTGGCCGGGAATCAGGAGATTGCGGTGGCAGGCGTACACACTCCGCGCAGCCTCGGCGGCCTGCGGATTTTGCTGGCCGAGGACGACCATGTGAGCGGCTTGATGGCGGACAAGCTCCTCTCCCGGCTGGGGGCGCGGGTGGTGCTGGCCCGGGACGGCCAGCAGGCCCTGGAACTTCTGCGCATGGGAGACTTCGACATCGTGCTCATGGACGTGCAGATGCCGGTCATGGACGGCGTGGAGGCCACCCGGGCCATCCGCAGGGGCGAGGTCGGCGAGGCCAAGGCGCGAATTCCCATCGTGGCCATGACCGCCTACGCCATGACCGGGGACAAAGAAATCTTCCTGGCGACGGGCATGGACGGCTATGTCTCCAAACCGGTGAACCTGGACGAGCTCATCACCGCCATCGGCGCGGCCACTGGTCGGGAACAGGCGGCATGAGCCGGGAGGCCCAGCCCGGCGCACGTCGCCAGCCGGGGGGATCAGGGCACGGTGTCTTTGAACGGGGTTCTCTGGGGAACCCCGTTCTTTTGAAAGCGCGTTCTCGAAGTGCGTTACACTGGCGGGGCGATGTGGACCAGGACGCGCATGTCCGTCTCGGCTGCCACGCCGTGCGGCTCGGCGATGGGGCACAGGCAATGGTCTCCGGCGTGGGCCGGGTGCTTGCCGTCGGCGGCGAGGAAGCTGCCTGTCCCTTCCACAACGGTCAGCGACACATACCCCTCATCATCGTGCTTGTGCAGGGGCAGGGACTGGCCGGCCTTGAGGTTGAATTGCAGGATCTTGACATAGGGCGAGTCCAGCAGCAGCGTGCGGGCAGGGCCGGTGTCGCGGTATTCGCCCAGGGCGGTCAGGGTGGTGTATTGCATGGGATGCTCCTTGGGTTCTGCAGGGTGATGTACCCATGTGATAATCCCGCATTCACGGGCTGGCCTTGATACGCATCAAAAAAACGCGTGCGATCTTGTAAAAAACTTCAGCCCGGGGTATGCGCCGAGAACGGTTCCCGGGATGTGGAGGAGCGTAACAACCTGCCATTCTGTTTGACATTCTGGAATAAACGGCATAGATATCAAGTAATCCCACGAATACCCTCTGTTTATGGCGGGGGTGCGCGTGGCCGGGCGGTGTGCGTTTCCGGGCTGCGCGAGGGGGAAGCACGCAACCTGAATGGGGGGATGATGATGAATCGAGAGGCCCTGGTGTCCTCGGCGGCCAGACTGACGCCGCCTTCTGTCGAAGCGGTGCAGGAGTATGCGGCGCATGTGCCGGTGCTGGCCGCCTTGCTGGACGACGCCATGCTGGCTCACCCGAACCTGGAACAGCTGGTTGGTTCTGGCAACATGGCGATGATGCAGAACAATCATCGCAACCATTTTCGATACATGGCCTCGGTCATGGCGGTGTACGACCCGGCTTCCTTTGCCGAAACCGTGGTCTGGGTGGTGCGCACGTACCGCGCGCACGGGTTTTCCCTGGCGTATTGGCCGGTGATGCTGGAACAGGCGCTGCAAGCCATGCAGCGCACCCTGCGTCCGGCCACGGCGGCGCAGGTGGCGCCGTTTTACGAGTGGCTTGCCAGCCAGCTGGAAGGGATTGCCCATGTTGCTGCAGCCCCCACCGCCTGGGAAACGGCGTCGCCCATGCCGCCTGTTTGTGGCGAGGCGTCGTGATTGCCGCCATGGACCGGTCTGCCTGTTCGCCTGCGTCCGCCAGTCTGACACGTCTTGCCGCGGCGTATCTGGAACAGCTGCTGGCCGGGAACCGGCGCGGCGCCTGCGCCCTGGTGCTGGATGCAGTCAGGGCGGGCGCGGATGTGCGCGAAATCTACCTCAAGGTGCTGCAGCCGGTGCAGCACGAGGTGGGCAGATTGTGGCAGGAAAACACCATCACCGTGGCGGTGGAGCATTTTTGCACCGCAGCCACGCAACTGGTCATCTCCCAGCTGTTTCCCTACATCATCACGGAAACCAAACATGGTCTTTCGATGGTCGGGTGCTGCGTGGGAGAGGAACTGCACGAGCTGGGCATGCGCATGGTCTGCGATTTTTTCGAGATGGATGGCTGGGACACGTACTACATGGGCGCAAACTGCCCTCAGGATGCCGTGCTCGCCGCCATGGCGGAACGCAGGCCGCACGCCTTGTGTCTGTCCGTCACCATGCACCAGAATGTGCCCCTGGCCCGGGACATCATCCAGGCTGTGGCAACACAGTTCCCTGCCGTAAAGATCCTGGTGGGCGGCTTCCCGTTTCTGCTCAATCCCGACCTTGCCGCCAGCCTGGGCGCGCACGGCTGGGCCAGGGACGCCCATGAAGGCGTGCGGCTGGCTGCTTTCCTGTGCAGGGCAGACCAGGAGGATGCAGCATGACCCCACACCCCCCGGACGGGCTGGTGCTCGCGTGCGACATGCGCGGTCGCATCAGCCATGTCATTCATGATTCCACCGGCCTGCTTGGCGCATCGCTGGTTGGTCGGCCGCTGCATTCGCTGGTGGAGCGGCCCATGCGGCCCAAGCTGGGCCGCTTTTTTCGTGAAACCAGACACAAGGGGGCAACCCTGGCCTGGGAGCTCACGGTGCAGTTGGGAAAACGGCCCGAAGTAATGAACTTCTTCGGCCTGGTCAGGGACGGCCAGATCTACGTCATCATCTCGCAGTCGCCCAACAATATCTTCTTTTTGTACGATGAGATGCTGGGCATCATCAACGACCAGGCCGCCCAGCTGCGCACGCTGCAGCAGCAGGCTCGCGCCATACCCAGCGTGTCCGACAGTGTGGCCCTGGACGAGTTCATGAAGGTCAACAACGACCTGGTGAACCTGCAGCGCGAACTGCACATCAGCCATGCCCGGCTGGCCCGTCAGGAAACACGGTTTCACAAGATGATCCAAGAGCATCCGGACTGTATCTTCGTGCTGGATGATGCGAGCCGGCTGCTGTATTGCAATGCCGCAGCCAGCGCCCTGCTGGCGGTTGTTCCCGGGGAGGCGTCCGGCAATGCTGCCTGCCCGCTCTTTGCCTGCAAGGGACAGGGCGAAATCGAACTGCGGGACACCGGCGGCGCGGTGCGCATGCTGGAACTCCGCCATGCCGACACCACCTGGGACGACAAGCCTGCCCGGCTGGTCTCCATGCGGGACATCACCGAACGCAGGCAGGTGGAGGCGCTCAAGGAAGACATGGACCGCATCAGCCGGCACGATCTCAAGACGCCGCTGAACGGCATCATCGGCCTCCCCACCATTCTGCTGATGGATGACAACCTGACTCCCGAACAGCGTGAATACATTTCCCTCATTCGGGATTCCGGCTACAGGATGCTGGATCTGATCAACATTTCCCTGCACCTGTTTCAGATGGAAACCGGACGATACACGCCGCGCCTCGTGCCTGTGGAACTGGTGCAGGTGCTGCGCAAGGTGCTGGTGGACATCGTGGGGCAGTTTCAACGCCAACCGGAGCAAATGGTTTCCGAACTGTTGCTGGATGGCCGGCCGGCCGGCCCGGAGGATGCCTTCTGGGTGCTGGGGGAAGAGCTGTTGTGTCACTCCATGTTCTCGAATCTGCTCAGGAACGCCTTCGAGGCGTCCTCGCCCGGCGCCACGGTGCGTCTGCTGCTGGAGTCGGGAGATTGGTGCACCGTGCGCATAGAGAATGCCGGGGAGGTGCCGCCCGATTTTCAGCCCCGATTTTTTGATAAATATGCCACCCAAGGCAAGCAGGGCGGCACCGGGTTGGGCACCTATTCCGCCAGACTCATGGCCAGGACCCTGGGCGGCGAACTGGAGCTGGATCTTTCCCGGCCGGGTTTGGTGGCCGTGGTCGCCCGGCTGCCGTGTCCGTCGCAGGAGGGGTATCGCGTTATTCCCCGGGGCGAGTATCCGAGACGTGAGGAGCAGGCATGAACATTTTGATTGTGGAAGACAGCGCCGGGCAACGGGCCGTGCTGCACGACCTGTTTGCGGCACACGGCCGATGCACCGAGGCTGAGGACGGGCCGACGGCCCTGGTGCTGTTCGAACAGGCCCTGGAAGCCGGCGCTCCCTTTGCCCTGGTGGTGATGGATGTGCTCATGCCCGGCATGGACGGACACGCCGCCCTGATGCGGATCAAGGAACTTGAGCAGCAGCATGGCGTGCCGGAAGGCTGCGGTGCGCGCTGCATCATGGTGTCCTGCCTGCAGACCACAGCCAGCATCATGCGGGCGCAGTACGAAGCCGGAGCAGATGCCTATCTCGTCAAGCCGGTGAGCCCTGCATTGGTGTCGGAATTGCTCTGCAGTCTGGAGCTGTCCCCCAATCCGCTGGGCGAGGAGTTCAATGCCCCTGCATAAATTGCTGCGCCAATACGAAGGCGCACGCCTCCTCGAACTTCAGGTTGCCCAGGGCGGGGTGTACCGGCGGCCCTCGCTTATCCATACCATTCTGGGCTCGTGCGTGTCCGTGACGTTTTATCATCCCGGCACGGCATACGGCGGCGTGTTCCATGCCTTTCTGCCCATGGCCGCCCGGTATGAGGCCACGGACATGGTCTGCCAGCCGTACAAATATGTGGATACGGCCATCGGGATGATTTGTCGGCGATTCACCGGCTTCGGCGTGCCGCTGGAGGAGGTGGCGTGCAAGGTGTTCGGCGGGGCGAACGCCCTGTTCGACGAGACCAGCGCCATGGGGCCGCAGAATGTGGAAGCGGCCCTCACCGTGCTCAATGCCCGCAACCTGCGGGTGACGGCCACCCATGTGGGCGGGGACTCTGGCAGAAAGCTGGTGTTCGTGACACACACGGGGGAGGTGTTTCTTAAAATGTTGCGTCGCACCTCCTGCGCGCAGCCCGGCGTTGTTCGTCGGGGAGCGCGGCAGCTTTCCAACACTCCCCCTTCGCGAAAGGTAGGATGAGGCCATGCCCCACACTGCGTCCTTTGCCGCGCAACTGCGCGAGGCCGTCTGGCCCCTGCATCGACAGGTGGAGCATGCCTCCCCCCTGACCCGGGTGGCCCGGGGCGACGCGTCCCTGATGGAGTACACGGCTGCGCTCCGGCTGCTGTATGGCTTCATCGCCCCGCTGGAATCGGGCATCGCTACCTTTGCCGCGTCCGGCACCGAGGCGACGGCCCTGCTGCAGGCCCTGCTGCAGGCCGGCCACTGGCAACGCACGCATCTGCTGGAGCAGGATCTGCGTGTGCTGGGACTCCCGGCCGAAGCCATCCGCCAGTTGCCGCAGTGCACCGCCATGCCGTCCATGGCCACCCCGGCGCAGGCCGTGGGGGCGTTGTATCTGCTGGAGGGCTCCCGGCTTGGCGGCAAAGTTATCGCCACCAGCCTGAATCACGCGCTGGGCCTGGACGAACACAGCGGGGCTGCCTATTTTTCCAGTAACGGGGAGGAGCTGGGGGCGGTATGGCACCGGTTCAGGCTGGTGCTGGAGGAGGTTGCCGCGGCGGGCCATGGGCCGGCCGTCATCGAGGCGGCCCGGCAGGCTTTTCTGGCCCTGGGCGTCTGGTTTGAACACAGAGGAGCCGCGTGACGCGATGCAATCCATGGGGCCCGGTGTCCATACCGTCCGCTCGTGCGACCGCGAACCCGTGCACATCCCTGGGCGCATCCAGGCCTACGGGGCGATGCTGGTGGCGGATGCCGTCACCCGTCGCCTGCTGCGTGCGGGGGGCGACTGCGAGACGCTGCTGGGGCAGCCGGCGCAGGCTGTGGTGCAGGCGTCGCTGGCGGAGCTCTTTGATCACGACTCGCAGGAAGACGTGCGGTTCCTGCTGGAGACGGCTGGGGAGCGGCCCAACGCCATCCGCATGCTGCACCCCGCGGCCGACCCTGCCAGGAGCCTGGTGGCCACGGCGTGCCGCAGCGGCGGGGCCGTGTTGCTTGAATGCGAAGCTGCGCGCCCGGTCAGCCTCCTGACCGATCTGCTGCGCGACTGCCAGGACGTCCAGACCCATCTGCGTCTGGCCACCGATATTCCCGCCTTGTGGCAGAGCATGACCGACAGTGTCCGCCACCTGACCGGGTTTGATCGCGTGATGCTGTATAAGTTTCACGACGACTTCAGCGGCGAGGTGGTGGCTGAAGCCATGGATGCCCGGCTGCGGCCGTTCCTGGGGCATCGCTACCCGGCCTCCGACATCCCCGAGCCAGCCAGGCAGTTGTATCTGCAGAACTGGTTGCGAATCATCCCGGATGTGCACGTGGCCCAGCCACCGCTGGAGCCGTGCGCCGGCGAGGAATCGTCCCCGCCCCTGGACATGACCCACGCCCGCCTGCGCGCCGTCTCGCCCATCCACATAGAGTACCTCAAGAATATGGGTGTCGAGGCCTCCCTGTCTCTCTCCGTGCTGGTGGCCGGCCGGTTGTGGGGGCTCGTCGCCTGCCATCACTATGCCGGGCCGCGGTTTCTGCATCCGGAACAGCAACGGGCCCTGGTGCTCATCGCCGGCGATTTCAGCCATGCCCTGGAAGCCCTGCTCGCCCAGCAGGCCGAGCGGCAGCGTCAGGTCAAGGATGCGCTGCTGGCAAGCCTGCAGGGCAAGATCTCCGGCACGCAACCCCTGGAGGCCCTGGTGCGACGCATTGCGCCGGATCTCATGCAGCTGGTTGATGCAGAAGGGGTGGCGCTGGTGGACAATGGCGAAATCATCGCCATGGGCCGCACGCCCGCCGCAAGCGTCGTGGTTTTTGTGGCCGACTGGCTGTCCCGGCAGCTGACGGACGACATTCACGCCACCAACGCCCTGGGACGGGATCTCCCCGAAAGTCAGGCGTGGCGACATCTGGCAGCCGGGGTGCTCGGGCTGCGTCTGGGCGGCTACGGCAATATCTTTCTGTTGTGGTTCCGGCCGGAAATTGTGGTGGAGGAACTGTGGGGCGGGGATCCCCAGCAGCCCTACACCATGCATCCCAAAAGTGGCGTTGCCCATCCGCGCACGTCCTTCGAAACATTCCGGCTGGAAATCACCGGCCTGTGCACCGCCTGGACCCGTCACGACATGTACGCCGTGAAGCGTCTCGTTCCCCTGTTCAACGCCCACATGCTCCGCATTGCCGATGCCGTGCTGCGCATCAGCGAGCAACGCTTTCGGCTGCTGGTGGAGCGGGCCCAGGAAGGCATTGTGGTGCTTCAGGATTGGCGGCTGGCGTATTTCAATCCCATGCTCATGCGCATGACCGGCTATGCCGAGGACGAGCTTGCGGGCGAGCCGTTTCTGCAGTTCGTGCTGCCCGAAGACAGGCCGTTGGTGCACGACCGGCATCTGATGCGGCTGGCAGGCCAGGACGACGGCCAGCGCTACCGTTTTCGCGCGCTGCACCGGAACGGTTCCACGGTGTGGGTGGAGTCCAGCGGGGTGAACATTGAGTGGAATGGCCGGCCGGCCACCCTGAGCTTCATGATGGACATCACTGATCGCCTGAACGACGAAGAGCGCATCCGGTTCATGGCCCATTACGACGCCCTCACGGCATTGCCCAACCGGACGCTGTTCTTCGACCGCCTGCACCAGTCCCTGGCCCAGGCCCGGCGGGAGCAGGCCCGGCTGGCCATCGCGTTCATCGATCTGGACAAGTTCAAACCCGTCAACGATCTCTACGGCCATGCCGTGGGAGACCTGTTGCTGCAGGCCGTGGCCCGGCGTATTACGGGACTGGTCCGGGAGTCGGACACCGTGGCGCGCCTGGGCGGGGACGAATTTGTGCTGCTCATGCCCGGCATTGCCATGGAAGCCCACGCGGTGCGGGTGGCGCAGAAGATCCAGGACGCCCTGGACCTGCCGTTTGCACTGGCTGGCCACGAGATTCACATCTCGTCCAGCATCGGCATCGCCATCTATCCTGATCATGGGCAAACGGAACAGGAGTTGTGCACCAATGCAGACAAAGCCATGTATCGCGTCAAGCACGGCGGCCGCAGCGGCATCGCCCTCCATCAGGAACCCTCTGCACCGGCCTAGCCTGCACCTGCACCTGGCCCTGGCTTGTGGCCTGCTGCTGCTGGCCGCGCCATGCGCCCGGGCAGAACAGCCCCTGCCCTGGCAGCACAGCCGGCAGTTGCTGCTGGTGCTGGCGGCAGACTGGGACAGCGTGCCCGCCACCCTGCAGCGCTATGCCCGCCAGGAGGATTCCCAGCCCTGGCGGCCCGTGGGCGAACCCATTGCCGTGAGCCTGGGCCGCAGCGGCCAGGGATGGGGGAGGGGACTGCATCCTGCCGACGCTCCCCTGGCCGGCGAACCGGACAAGCACGAGGGCGACGGCCGCGCCCCCACGGGCATGTACGCCCTTGGCAACATCTTTGCCTATGATCCGCGCGAGGTGCCCGGGGCCGACATGCCCCTGGTTGCGGTGACGCCGGATCTGGTCTGCGTGGATGATGTGGCATCCCGTCATTACAACACCATCCTTTCCAACAGCACCACGGCGGTGGACTGGACCAGCGCCGAAGCCATGCTGCGCGAGGACGGGCTGTATCGCTATGGTGTGGTGGTGGCCCACAACCAGACGCCGGCGCAGCCCGGGGATGGATCCTGCATCTTCATGCACGTGGCCCGCGGACCAGGAGCGCCCACGGCAGGCTGCACGGCCATGGACCAGGAGGCCATCCGGCACCTGCTCCTGTGGCTGAACCCGACCGCCGACCCGGTGCTGGCGCAGTTCCCCAGGACGGTCTACGAACGAGTGCGGCAGGCGTGGCAGTTGCCGTGAGTCCCCAGCCGAAACGCTTCGTAAAACGCATCCAGCACCACGCCCCCGGCCTGGAGGCGGTCCTGATCCCCGGCATGCCGTAACGCCACGCCGGCCAGGGCCGCGGCCAGGCCGGGGGTTTCCGCGTGGCCGTAGCGCGCCTCTCGAAGGTCGATGTCGTGGACCATCTCGCCCAGGCGGGCCAGGGCGTCGTCGTGCAGGCCCAGGCGGTGGATGAAGGTCTCGAAGGTGCACCGCTCGCCCTCGTGGCTGAAGTCTGCCTGCTGCATGTCGAAGGTCACCTCCCCCGAGGCCGGCGAGTGCGTGGTCGTCTCCACAAAGGCGAAGGCCGCGTCGGGGTCGATGAATCTTCTGATGAGCCAGGCCGAGGCGATGCGATCCACATGCACGCCGGCCCTGGTGATCCAGAGTTTGCCCTGGAACGTCTCCAGTGACCGCGCCACCTCCCCGGCCGCCAGCACGGCCCGCTCGTCCCGGGCCTGTAGCCGGGCTTTCATGGCTCCCACCAGACCCTCCAGCACATCGCCTCCCGGCGCGTTGAAGAAATCCACGGTCCGTACCTCGGCCACTTGCCGGCACAGCTCGGCCAGGGCTCGGGCGGCGGCGTCCGGCTCCAGGGTCTCCAGTTCCTGCTCCACACCGCGCGCCTGGGCCAGCAGCGCCGTGTAGTCCTGCTCTCTGGCCTGCTGGAACAGGGCCCGCACTTGGGCGTCTTCCATCCCGGCCACAAAGGCCGCCTCCACCACAAAGGCCTTGCCGCCGCCGTCTTCAATCTCCCGCACCAGCCAGCCCAGATCCTCGCGGTGCTGGGCCGTGTCCGGCAGCGCATACACGGCGTTCTTGAGGGCCACGGCTCCGAGCGCGGCCAGTCGTTTGGCAACTTTCGCCCGCAAGTACGCTGGCTTGGGAGGGATATTATGGATGCACAGCAGCCAGGGATGAGTCATGGTCGCTCCTTCGGTCAGTTGTGAGACACAAGCATTGTATGACATGCCAGTTGACATGCCAAGGCCTGTTGTTTATATGGCAGTTGAAAGTAATCAATCTTGAACAGCATGGCAATTGCCATCATCATGCAAGGAGAACCCCATGCACCCTGCCGCTTCCCTCGCCGCCCAGCTCATGGCTGCCGCCGCCCGCACCGCCCCCAAGGCCGGGGGCAAGGATTTTCTGGAAATCGTCATCATCGACAATCCCGAAGACCTGAAAAAGATTTCTGAGCGCATGGCCGCCTATGCGCCGGAGTCCACCAACGAGGCCTTCTGGAACCGCGACGCCGCCAACTGCGCCCAGGCCGAGGCCGTGCTGCTGGTGGGCCTGTCCAAGTTCACCGCCGCGGGGTATGATTGCGGGGCCTGCGGTTTTGCCACCTGCAAGGAGTTTGTCAAAGCCCGGCAAGCACAAGACAAGGCCATGGGCTACGCCGGCCCGCACTGCGCCATGCGGCTCATGGACGTGGGCGCGGCCCTGGCCTCGGCGGCCAAGTCCGCCAGCATCCTGTCCATCGACAACCGCGTCCAGCAGCGCGTGGGCGCCACCGCCCGCGCCCTGGGGTACATCAACGCCGAGGTGGTCATGGGCATTCCCCTGGGCGTGTACGGCAAGTCCCCCTTCCACGACCGTTCCACCCCTGCCAAACACTAGATGCAGCCATCAGGACAGCGCATGAACGCCATCAATTCGCTCTACGGCGTCGGGTTTCTGGCCCGATTCTCCTATGCCCTGGCCCGCAACCCGGTGCTGCCGCTGTTTGCCCTGTTCCTGGGCGCAGGACCGGAAGCCGTGGGCCTGGCCGTGGGCATTTCCACGGTGACGGGCATTTTCTTCAAGATGCCCTCGGGCGCGCTGTCCGACGTCATCGGCCGGCGCAGGACCATGCTGGCCGGGCTGTGGGTCTTTGCCGTGCTGCCCTTTGCCTATCTGTTCATCCACAGCTACTGGGCGCTGGTGGTCGTGCGCTTTCTGCACGGCTTGGCCACGGCCGTCTACGGCCCGGTGGTCATGGCCGTGGTGGCCGACCTGGCCGGCGAGAAGAAGGGCGAGATGCTCAGCTGGTTCTCGTCGGTGACCATCATTGGCACGCTGTTGGGCGCGCCCGTGGGTGGGTTCATCCTGCACACCCTGTTTGGAGGAGACGCCGGGCAAAATTCCGAGCCGGGCCTGTGGGCCTTCCGCACGGTGTATCTCGTCAGCGGCGTGTTGGGCGTGGCCTCCCTGGTGCTGGGCTGGCGCATCCTCCAGGGCGAGGAACGCATGGAGCACACCGGCGGCCTGCCGGCGCGCTGGGCGAAGTTCAAGGCCGGCATCCGGGAAGTGCTCTCCGACCGCCGGGTGGTGGTGGTCTCGTCCATGGAAGGCATCCAGAACATGACCATGGGCGCACTGGAAGCGTTCCTGCCCATCTATGCCGTCACCGTGGCGGGGCTCAATGCCTTTGAGGCCGGCCTGCTCTGGGGCGCGCAGATCGTGGTCACCATGCTTTCCAAACCGCTGATGGGGCGGATTTCGGATCAATACGGACGCAAACCGGTCATCGCCCTGGGGCTCATCGCCTGCTCGCTGTCCTTCATGGCCATCCCCTGGCTGGGCGGCTTCTGGACGCTGCTGCTGGCGGCGCTGGTCTTCGGCCTGGGCGAGGCCTTCGTGACCTCCTCCTCCGCGGCCCTGGTGGCGGACATCTGCAAAAAACAGCATTACGGCGCGGCCATGGGGACCTTTGGGACCATCTTCGACATCGGCCACGCCTCCGGCCCCATCCTCTCGGGCCTGCTGGTGGGGGCGCTGGGCTACAAGGCCGCCTTCGCCCTCCTGGGCGTGGTGTTGCTGGCGGCCCTGCCTGTGTTGTGGAGAGGCATTCCGCATGAACGCAGAGAGGCCGGGGGCATCGAATGAGCGCGGCGCGACCACACAACAAAGGGGCGGCCATGCCGCCGCCCCCTGTGTGCTAGAACATTTTACTCTTAAAAAGGCATTGCGAGAGGGGAAACCTTNGGTCTTCCCCCGAGAATTCTTTTCAAAAACAACGTGCTCTATTGACTGTGCGCGCTACTCTGCCGAGGCGACCAGCACCTTCACCGCTTCGAGCTGCGGCAGGAATTTCGATTCCGGGGCGATGATGATGACCATCAGCAGGTCGTCGCCCCTGGGCACAACGGACAGGGCCATGTTGTGGTAGTGCGGGATCGAGATGATCTTTTCCTCCCGCTTGGCGTCGATGCCGATATCCGGTTCCCCCGACATTTCCTTGCGGCGTTCCACCTTGATGTACTTGTACACGCCGATGTTGCGCTGGCCGCTGCTGGCGGAAACCGTCTCCACGCCCAGGGGTTCCACCACCACGGCGTTTTGCATGTGCCCGAGCACCGCTTCGGTCAGTTTGGCCGGAGTCACCTTGCCGCCTGCGCCGGGGAAGACCAACACCCGGCCCTCCACGCCCTGACCGGACACGGCCAGGATCTTGCCCATGCGCGCCAGGGGGGATTCCGGCTCGCTCAGGGTGACCAGGGGACCAGCCGTGCGCAGGATGTCGAAGGCGATGATGGTATCGAGAAATTCGGACTTGTTGCCGCGCTTGCTGCTTTCCATCAGCCGCTTCAGGTCCGGCTTTTGGGCCAGGGCCACATCCACTGCCCGGGGCGGCATGCCCAGGGACCAGGCCTCGGGAATCTGGCAGACAAAGCCGCCCAGGCGCTGCGGGGCACAGGGCACTTCGGGCGCTGCCGGTGCGGACAGGGGGGCAGCGTCCAGGGCGGCCTGCTCCGTCTTGGCGGCCTTGCCGCGTTTGGCCGTGGCAGGCTTCGCCTCGGGCTCGCTCTCCGGCGTGGTGGCAGCCTGGGCAAGGGCTGCCATCTTGTGTTGCCTGTCGATGTCCTGCACGGCTTTCTGCACCAGGCGCTGGGTCACGGTGCCGAGGGTCAGACCGCTGGCCTGGGCGGTGTCCACGCCCATGAAGCCCTTGAGTTCCCGGTTGATGGTGGCCTGCTCGGTAAATTTGCCTTCATGGAGCTTGCGTCCGGTGGCGCCGTCCAGAATGCGGTAGTGCATGGTGATGTTCCAGGCGCGCTGTTCCTTGGCGTTGCTGATGGAGCCCATGACACTCTGACCGATTTCCGCGCTGCCGAAGAAGCTGCCCACCAGCGCCCCGGCAAAGCTGGCGGAGTTCTTGTCGGAGTAGCTGAACGCCGTGGTCTGGGTCTGGACGTCTGCGATGTCGAAGAGGATGAGCCACTGGGGCGGGGCAAGGTCGACCTTGGCGAATCTCGCGGACATGGACCCGTCGCCCAGGTTCGCCGCCAGGGCAATTTCCTGATAGATGCTGGCCAGGGAGTTGCGCTCCACAATCTTGAAATTGGCCTTGCCGAGTTCGAGTTCGCCGTATTCAAGCAGGGTGTCCGGCTTGACATTGGCCAGAAACTCGTAGCTCGGCGAGGTGATGACGCCCGGCAGCACCACCACGCTCGGGCCGGGATGCGCGGCGTTCTCGTAGGCGACCTCTTTGTAGACATTGTGCGCCGCCAACTGACGGGCGGTTTCCATGGATTTGCCGCAACCTGCAAGGACGGCCAGGGTCAGCAGCAGACAGCAGTGTTTCACGGTGCGCATGGTTCCTCCGGTGTCGAATAGACGGTCACACTGACCAAAAGCCGGGTATTGCGTCGCAGCAGGGCAGTATCAAGCATTAAAATTGATTTGTAGATATCCAGCAAGATCGATGAGCTGTCAATGGCTCAGGTTGCTGGATAATTGGGATGCGCCAAAAAGATACGCACCGCCTGGATTGGTTCCATCGCCGTCAGGGGCAATGAAACCTGCTCCACACAGTCGTTGCCGCGGTCGGTGAGCAGGCAGCATATGATGCGGATCTGAAATCTCGCGCAGGCCCTGGCGCACCCCGGCCCTTGCCTTTTTTTCACAGCGCAGGCAGTGTCCGCGAATGATGCAGGATTCACACGCTCCGCAGTCTCTCCCGGCCGTGGAGCTCTCCCTGGGGCGGATGTATTTTGAGGACGCCCGACTCTTGGCCCATGCGCGCCGCTGGGAGGCCTGCCTGCAGCTTCTGGCTGTGGCCTGCCGGCATGCCTGCCGGGCCGTGCTGGCCAGCCACGGCATGCCGAAGGCCGAATATGTCGGGCTGCAGGATCGTGTCTTGCCAGGACAAATTGCCATGTGCGACGTGGCCAACGCCCTGGCCGAGAACGTGGCGGCGGTGCTCAACCACGCCCGCTATGCCGGCTATCCCGACCAGCCCCCCCTGGACCGCGATGTGGTGAAGACGCGCTTTTTTACGACGCAGGAAATCCTGGACTATGTCCAGGGGTGCCTGGGGTAGGCAGCGCGATCAAGGACGCAAGGCTTCACTTCCCCAGATTCCCGTCATAATCCCCCGGACGTTCCCCGTAACAGCCCCCCGCGGCCTCGGGCGTGCCCTGGGCCAGCAAGGCAGACATGGTGACGAAGCGGAATCCCCGTTGCGTCAATCCTGGCAGCACGCGGCGCAGCATGGCGGCGGTGCCATGGTTGTTGCCGTTGGCGTGGGCGATGACGATGCTGCCCGGCCGGGCGCGGCGCAGGATTTCGGCGGCCATGCGCTCGGGGTTGGCGTGGGGGTCCGGATCGCCGCTGACGATGTCCCACTGGATGGCCGGCAGGCCAAATTCCGCCGTCAGGGCCAGGGCCGCGGCGTTGCAGAAGCCGAAGGGGAAGCGCATCAGGCGGATGGAGGGCGGGACATGGGCGATGGCGTCTGCCGCCATGCCGGCGGCCTCGGCGCGTTGGGTCAGTGTTTCGTACAGGAGTTCATACTGTGCCTGGGTGAACAGCAGCTCGTTGGCTGCGGTATCGCCGGCCAGGGCGCGGGGATCGCGATGGGTCCAGCCATGGTTCCCGATTTCAAACAGCGGATCGGCCATGAGCTGCAGGGCGCGTTCGGGATGGTCGGCCAGCCAGGCCCCGGAGGCAAAGAACGTGGCCGAGGCGTTGTGCTGGCGCAGCAGTTCCACCACCTCGCCGTCGTAGCCGGTCACACGGCCGGCGGTCTGGCAGAGGTCAAAGGTCAGGGCGATGGGCTTTTCCGACCCTTCGATGCGCACCCGGCGGATGGATCCGCGCAGGGGCGAGTCCGGGGGCAGGGCAGGCAGCAGGTGCATGGGCACGGTACGCGCCGGCGGAGGGATGCGCACGGCCCGGGGCGTGCCCTGACGTTCCGCCGGCGTGGAGGCCAGCTGCCCGGGGGGGAAGAGGGATTCGAGCAGGGGGTGGGCTGTGGCCTGTGCCAGTTCCTGGGCCAGTTCCTGGGCCTGGGCGGGCGTCGTGGCGGTGAGCAGGCAGAACAGAACCAGGGCGATGCCCAGGCAAACGGTGCGTCGTGGGACGACGAACAGGCCAGGCGCGGCAGGGGCAGGTGGCTGCATGACGGAATCCGGAGGCAAGGGGTGCCAGGGGCGCATGGAACTGCAGCCTGCGTGAGCGCTGCATCCCATGCGCCGCCAGCTATGGCATGATGGCCGCTAGAAGTCGATCTCCAGCCGGGCGATGCGTCCTTGCTCCACGGTGAACGCGAATTTCAGATCCACGGGACTCCCGGGAAAGGACCCGGAAATGCTGGCAGTGACGACGGTCCGGCCGGTTTCGGAGTCCTCTTTCATGGCCAAGGGCTCCATGTGTGGGGCGTATTGGGCGTTGGAGGCGTCTTTCCATTGCCGGATGGCTTCAGGTCCCCGGTACTCTCGCTGTTCATCCACCACGACGCCGTCCGGGGCGAAGCAATCGGCCACGGCCTGGGCGTCATGGGCGTTGGCGGTGCGGAAATAGGTCTCGATGACTGGGGGCAGGGGGACGCTGAAAGTGCTGGTCATGCTGGTCATGCAGATCTCCTTTGCGACATGGTGGGGCGCAGGACGCCCGGTGCAAGCCAACGTATGGCGTCGGCTCCTGACAACTGTCTGTCAGTAGTTGACCTGCAGAAGCGACGTGACTGCTCCTGACAGGCTGTTGTCAAACGTGGCAGGCAGGATTGTCGGGTTTCCCCCACCGTTTTTCCAAGGAGCACGACATGTTTGCAGTGTACTGCGATACCCCGGACCCCGAGAATCCCCTGGCCGCGTTGCGATTGGGCGAGCGGCCCGAGCCGGAACCGAGGCCGGGATGGGTGCGCGTGCGGGTGACGCATGCCAGCCTGAACAGGCACGACCTCTTCACCCTGTGCGGCGTCACCGGGCATGCCACGCCCATTCCCTTTCCCATGATTCTGGGCAACGACGCCGCCGGCTGCCTGGACGACGGCACGGCCGTGGTGCTCTACCCGGTGATTGTCGGCGAGTCCGAGTGGGGCGACGAAACCCTGACGCCTTCCTGGCGGATATTCAGCGAACGTGAGCAGGGGACCTTTGCCGACTATGTGCTGGCGCCGCAGCGCAACGTCATCCCCCTGCCGCCGGAACTCTCGCCCCTGCACGCCGCCGTGCTGGGCACGGCCTGGCTGACGGCCTGGCGGATGCTGTGCACCAAGTCCGGCCTGCGGCCAGGGCAGACCATGCTGGTGCAAGGGGCCACGGGCGGCATGGCCACGGCGCTGGTGCAGCTGGGGCGCACCATGGGCATGGAGGTCTGGGTCACAAGCCGCAGCCGGGAGGGCCGGGAGCTGGCGCTGCAGCTGGGCGCGCATCAGGCATTCGAGGAACAGGCCTCGCTGCCGCGCAAGGCGCATGCCGTGTTCGACAATGTTGGGCGGGCCACCTGGGCGCACTCGTTGGCCTCGGTCCGGCGTGGCGGAACCATCGTCACCGTGGGGATTACCTCGGGAGGGGAGGTGGAGATGCCGCTGCTGCCGGTGATTGTGGACCAGCTCACCATCACCGGGTCGGTCATGGGCTCATTGGCGGAAATGCACGAGCTGGTGAACTTCGTCGCGCGGATGGGGATTGTGCCGGAGATTTGCGCCGTCCTGCCCATGGAGCAGGCTGCGGACGCGTTTGCCATGATGGCGGGGAGTCGCCTGCAGGGCAAGGTGGTCCTGACCCGCTAGAGCGCGTTGTTTTTGAAAAGAACTCTCGGGGGAAAACCTTTCTCAAGAAAGGTT
>NC_022444.1:2702706-2704347 GCF_000468495.1 Megalodesulfovibrio gigas DSM 1382 = ATCC 19364 | reverse complement strand
GTGCGGCGGGTCGAGCACGGTCACGTCGGTCCCGAAGGAAAGCAGCCATCCGGCCAGCTGGTCCCAGTCCACGGCCTTCAGGACCAGGTCGCTGCAGTGGTGGCCGGCAGGATGCTCGGCCTCGATGCCGGGCCACCATTCCCTGCGGGCGCGGTCGGCGACGGCAGCGTGAAACCGCACCGTCGCCCGCAGGGCCGGCGCGGGCATCTGCTCGCGGATGTAGGCAAGGGAGGAGAAGCCTTCGCGAGGCGTGAAGCTGGCGTCCAGCAATTCAAGATTGCGCATGCGGTCGGTGCGGAAGTCGCGGAACGCGTGCCGCTGGCGGCACCAGGCAATGAGGTGCCAGCGGTCCAGGTAAAAAAGCAGGCCGTGCGGTTCCACCATGCGTTCCATGGCGTTGGGCTGGGCATGGCCTTGATAGAGGAACCGCAACACCCGGCGTTGAGCCAGGGCCTGCTGCAGGCTGGCCAGGTCGGCCTGGGGCGGAGTCGGCAGGGCGGCAGTCGTGCCCAGGCCGTGCAGCAATCGCTCCAGCTGCAGCCGGGAGGCCGGAGAGAGCACGGCGTCGATCTTCATCAGGGCGGCGTCCATATGGGCCAGGAGGGTCGGGTCCGCGGCCCGTTGGAGCAGCATCCGGCTGGTGGCCAGGGCCCCGGCTTCGGCGGTGGTGAAGTTGACGGGGGGGAGGTGGAAGCCCTTGATCAGAGCGTAGCCGACCCCGGCCTCGGCGGCAAGCGGCACGCCGGCCTCGCCCAGGGCGCGCATGTCGCGGTAGATGGTCCGCACGCTCAGGTTGAAGTGCTGCGCTATTTCTTCCGCCGTGGCCGCGCGGCGGGACTGCAGGAAGAGAATCAGGGCCAGGAGCCGGTCAACTCTGTTCACAACACTGCTCCTGGCCTGCAGGTATGGAGATTACACCCTGGCGGCTTCCACCGCGTCCAGCAGTTCCCGGGCCGCGGCCGCCGGGTCCGGGGCGCTGACGATGGCGCTGACCACAGCCACGCCGTCTGCGCCGGCGCGCATCACCGCCGCGGCGTTGGCCACCGTGATGCCGCCGATGCCGACAAGTGTCTGATGCGTCTGGCGGCGCAGGGCCGTCAGCTTTTCCAGCCCCCAGGCCTCGCCGGCGTCCAGTTTGGTGGCGGTGGGGAAGATTGGTCCCACGCCCAGATAATCCGGCCCGATGCCTGCGCCGCCGGCCACCTGATCCAGATCCGGCGCTGCCAGGGCCTGTTCCATGGTGTCCACGGACAGGCCGATGATGGCATCCGGCCCCAGGATGCGGCGCACGTCGGCATACGGGATGTCAGACTGGCCCACATGCACCCCGGCCGCGCCGATGGCCTGGGCCACGTCCACGCGGTCGTTCACCAGGAGCGGGATGCGGTGCGGGTCCAGCAGGTCCTTCAGTGCCCGGCCCAACTCCACGAACTCGCGGCCGCCGGCGTGTTTTTCGCGCAGCTGCACCAGGGTCACGCCGCCTTGCACGGCTGCGGCCACCACATCCAGCAGGTCCCGGCCCAGGCACAGGGCGCGGTCGGTCACGAGATAGACACGATAGTCAACGATGGGCTTCATCTGGCACGCTCCCTTGGCTAGGGCAAGGTATCTTTGAAAGAGTTCTCGGGGGAACACCTTTCT
>NC_022444.1:2577561-2701794 GCF_000468495.1 Megalodesulfovibrio gigas DSM 1382 = ATCC 19364 | reverse complement strand
GGGTAATCAGGAAGACTTTTTTATTGTGATTCAAGGTCACTATCAAAGTTTTGGAAGGGGAGAGCGCGAGAGGGGAGAACCTTTTGCAAAAGGTTTCCCCTCTCGCAATGTCCTTTTTCAACATCAAAATGCTTTACGCCACGACTTCCTGCCGCAGCCGGGCGGCGATGTCCGCCGCCTGCATGGCGTAGAGGCAGTCGTAGAAATGCAGTTGCAAGGTGCCGGGACCGGCGGATTTTTCCGCGGCCATCTCCCCGGCAATGCCCATCACGGCCATGGCGTGGCAGGCGGCCAGGAAGGGATCCGGCTGCACCGCGGCAAAGGCGGCGCACACGGCCGTGGCCGTGCAGCCCAGGCCGGTGACGCGGGGCATGAGGGCGTGGCCGTTGAAGAGCCGCAGGGCGCGGACGCCGTCTGTCAGAAAATCCACTTCCCCGCTCACGCACACAGTGCAGCGCTTGTCCCGGGCCAGGCGCAGGGCGGCGTCTTCGGCATCGGCGGTCTGCTGCAGGGAGTCCGGTCCCTTGGCGGTGCTTTGTTCGCCGGCGCAGAAGAGGATCTCGCTGGCGTTGCCGCGGATGATGGCCGGGATGTAGCGCCGCAGCAGGGTGCGGGTCAGGTCGCGTCGCAGGGCCGTGGCGCCGGCGGCCACGGGGTCCAGCACCACGGGCACCTTGTGGGCCTGGGCCGATTCCCAGGCCGGGGGGATGGCTTCCACATAGGCATCGGTCACGGTGCCCAGATTGATTACCAGAGCCTGACACAGGGCGGTCATTTCCGCCACTTCCTTGCGGGCGTGGGTCATGGCCGGGGAGGCGCCCAGGGCCAGCAGGGCGTTGGCCGTGGTGTTGGCGACCACGTAATTGGTGATGGAAACGACGAAAGGGCCACGGCTGCGGATGGCTTCCAGATCGGCAAACACGGCGGACGGAGTGCAAGTGACGGGCATGGGCAGAAATTCCTTATCCTTGTTGCAGCAGGGTTTCCACATCCTGCACCTTCTGCTGCAGGCGGCCGGCCGGCCCTTCGCGGGAGTCCACGGCCATGTTCATGTACACGCGGGAGCTGTGGGCGCGCAGGGCATCGTGGCAGGCTTTGACCACGGCCATCACCTCGTCGTATTCGCCCTCAATGGCCGTGCCCATGGGGCCAAGCTGGCAGGGCAGGCCGCTTTGACGGATGATGGCCACGGCGCGGCTCACGGCCGTGACCAGTTCGGGACCTTGATCCAGCGGAAAAATGGCAAGATTGACGATGACGCTCACGCGGCCTCCCGGGGCAAGAATGACTGATCGATAAATCAACGTCACTACCCCTTCCGAACCTTCCTGACAAGGTGGCGCGCGCGGCGGGAAATCTGGCGCAGCTGCCGGAACGTCGGCAAAGCGTTTGACGAAAACACGGCGCGCAGGCTATGCCTATCCGGGGAGAAAACCAGGGGGAATTGGGCTCGCCGCATCGCGGCGGCGCGGTCCCTGTTTGCGGTGAGCACACGATGAACAGCGAGGCGTCCGGCGCATGGCTCAAATAGACGCATTTTTCAAGATGCTGCACGAACATGGCGGCTCGGACCTGCACCTTTCCTCGGGGTCGCAGCCCATCATCCGCCTGCAGGGCGAACTGCAGCGGGTGAAGTACAAGATGATGGATCACGAGAGCCTGAAGAAGCTGCTCTACGAGATCACTCCGGAAAACAAGATCAAGGAGTTCGAGGAAAGCGGCGACATCGACTTCAGCTATGAAGTCCCCAATCTGGCCCGCTACCGCGTGAACTTCTACCTGCAGAGCCGGGGCATTGCCGCGGCCTTCCGCGAGATTCCGGAAACCATCCTCACCACGGAACAGCTGGGGCTGCCGCCGCTGCTGAACCAGCTGGCGCTGCTGCCCAAGGGGCTGGTGCTGGTGACAGGCCCCACGGGCTCGGGCAAGTCCACCACCCTGGCAGCCATCATCGACTACGCCAACCGCATCCGCAAGGATCATATCCTTTCCATCGAAGACCCCATCGAATTCGTGCACCAGCCCAAGAACTGCCTTATCAACCAGCGCGAAGTGGGGCGGGACACCAAGAGCTTTTCCGCCGCCCTGCGCGGTGCCTTGCGCGAGGACCCGGACATCATCCTCGTGGGCGAAATGCGCGACCTGGAAACCGTGAGCCTGGCCCTGGAGGCCGCGGAAACCGGCCACCTGGTCTTCTCCACCCTGCACACCATTTCGGCCTCCAAGACCGTGGACCGCATCATCGAGGTCTTTCCCGGGGACCGGCAGGGGCAGATCCGCAGCGCCCTGGCCGAGTCCTTGCGGGCGGTCATCGCGCAGACGCTGTTCAAGCGCATCGACCGGTCCGGCCGTGTGGCGGCGCTGGAAATTCTCATCTGCGTGCCCTCGGTGCGAAACCTCATCCGCGACAACAAGACGTACCAGCTGAACTCGGTTATCGAAACCGGCAAGAACTACGGCATGCAGACTCTGGACGACGAGATCATGAAGCTGGTGCGCCGCAACATCATCGACCCCAACGACGCCTACAACAAGGCCGTGGAAAAGCGCAAATTCAAGGAATTCCTCACCCGGCCGCCGGAAGACTTCACGGAAATGGGCGGTCCGGAATCGGGGAGCGAAAGCAAGCTGCGCAACCGTTAACCGCACCGTGTCCAACCACGGCGGAATCCTGCCATGCTCAGAGCGCAACTGGATCACATCATCGCCCAGGTGCTGGATTTTCAGCCGGAAACTTCGGACATCCACTTTGCCGCCTTCAAAAAGCTGCAGGCCGAAGTCCACGGCAAGCTCATGGACGTGCCCCTGCGGCCGGAGTTGGGGGCGTTGCAGCCCTTTCAGACGGAAGCCGTGGCATTTGCCCTCATGGGGCAGAACATGCGGCTGTACCGCGATCTGATGGAGCGCGGCTCCTGCGACCTTGCCTATTCCCTGACCGGCCGGGCGCGGTTCCGCGTGAACGTCTTCAGCCAGTCCGGCTCGTTGTCCATCGTCATGCGGCAGCTTTCCAGCCAGATCCCCACTATCGATCAACTCAAGCTGCCCATCCTCTTCAAGGACATGAGCCGGGAGCGCTTCGGCCTCATCCTGGTCACCGGGGCCACGGGCTCGGGCAAGTCCACCTCCCTGGCCGCCCTCATCGACGAAATCAACGACACCCTGCCCGTGCACATCGTCACCCTGGAAGATCCCGTCGAATACAAGCACAACCACAAGAAAGCGCTCATTAACCAGCGCGAGCTGGGCCTGGACTTCGACGACTTCACCTCCGGCCTGCGCGCCGCCCTGCGCCAGGCCCCCAAGGTGATTCTGGTGGGTGAAATGCGCGACCGCGATACCGTGGAAATCGCCCTGTCCGCCGCGGAAACCGGCCACCTGGTGCTTGGTACCCTGCACACGGCCGATACGGGGCAGACGGTGAACCGCGTCATCGGCATGTTCGAGCTGGCCGAGGAGCGGCTCATCCGCAACCGGCTGGCGGAATCGCTCAAGTATGTTGTGTCCCAGCGGCTCCTGCAGCGCGTGGGCGGCGGGCGCGTGGCGGCTTTCGAGATCCTGCGCAAGAACCTGCGCATCACCGAACTCATCGTCAACGGCGAGACCGAGGAAAAAACCTTCTACAAGGTGCTGCAGACCTCGGACGCCTACGGCATGATAACCTTCGACCAGTACATCATGGGCCTGTACACCAAGGGCCTCATCACCGAGGAAACAGCCATGCTGGCCGGCTCCGACAAGGCCGTGCTGGGGCAGATGATCGACAAGGTCAAGAGCGCACGCGGCGAGAAGGTGACGGATATCGAAGGGTTGACCATCGACGAAGAGTACGACGCCACGATCAAGCCCTGACAGCCCGCCAGAACAGGCTGCGCGCGCCAAGGCGACGCAAGGAGCATCGGCCATGCGAATTACCTGCACCAGTTGCAACCGCGAACTCAGTGTCCCGGACAACAAGCTCCCGGACGCGCCGCGTTTCAAGATCAAGTGCCCGCAATGCAGGAAGGAAATTGTCGTCGAGCGCATGGACAAGCTGGACCATTCCTTCACCAGCGCCTCCTTTGACGTCAGCGGCGTGGTGGAGCCGGAAGTCTTCCCCCCCGGCGCGCGGGTGGCCTTTTTGCTCATCGGGGAAAAATCCTGGCGCAACGCCGCCTTGGCTTGGCTCAATGCGGAGAAGTATTACCAGTCCACCGCCTCCACCGCCCATGAGGCCATGCTCAAGCTGCGACTGAACGACTACCAGCTGGTGATGATCGAGGACCGGGAGGACTACCAGAGCGTGCTGGCGGAAATTGCCACCTGGCCGGGCCTGCGCCGGCGCACGGTGAATCTGGTGCTTCTTGGCCACGACGCCGCCAGCCTGGACCCGCAAATCTCCTTCCGCCGCGGGGTGAACACGTACCTGAGCCTGGCAGACGCCGCCCGCTGTGCCGAACTCATGGACAGCGTGCTCAAAGGCTACGAGATGTACTACCAGTACCTGCGCCTTGCCCATGAACAGGCGATGGGGTAGGGGGATGGCAGTGTTTTGTTTCACCCCGGCATTGTCGAGCGTGCCATGATTCAGCAACTGCATGTAAACAATTTCGGCCCCCTGACTGAGATCGCCTGGAAGGATTTAGGGGCAATAAATCTGGTGCTCGGGTGCAATGGCAGCGGCAAGACCTTTTTGCTCAAGGCGTTGTATGCAGCAATGCGCGTCCTGGAGATGCACCGGCGCGGCAACGATATTACACCGCTGAACAAGTTGTTGTTTGAGAAGCTCTACTGGACGTTTCAGGTGGACAAGCTCGGCGAGCTGGTGGCCAAAAACGCAGAGGCGCCGCTTGCATTCAAAATTCTGCTTGATGACGGCAGATTTGCCTATTCCTTCGGCAGGGAGACAACACGGCAAATCGGTAATGTGCACAGCACGGTGCCGCGCCGGGAGCACAACGCCGTCTTTTTGCCGGCAAAAGAAGTGCTTTCTCTGCACCATATCATTCTGAAATCCCGTGAGCAGGATGCCGTATTCGGCTTTGACGACACATATCTCGATCTTGCCCGGGCGCTGATGTCGCCACCCACAAAGGGAAAAAATTACAAGGAGTTTGCCACGGCGCGCACGGATCTGGAGCAGCTCATCGGCGGTAAGGTCGTTTTCGACAACACTGCCAATGTGTGGCGGTACCGCAAGGGTAACGCGCAATTCAACATTGGTGTTGCCGCGGAGGGTGTCAAAAAAGTCGCCATTCTGGATACGCTGCTGGGGAATCGGTATCTGTCCCGACAATCTGTGGTGTTCATCGACGAGCCAGAGTCGGCCTTGCACCCCGCCGCCATTTCAAGGTTTCTCGACATCGTCGCGGCCTTGGCGCAAGGCGGGATACAATTCTTTCTGTCAAGCCATTCGTATTTTGTAGTGAAGAAACTGTTCCTCCTTGCCCAGGAAAAGCACCTCTCCATTCCCGTGCTTTCGTTGGAGGAGGAAGGTTCGGCGATGGACGACTTGCTGGAAGGCATGCCTGAAAATGCCATCATCAATGAATCCATCCGGCTGTATGAAGAAGAAATGGACCTTGCTTTGCGATGAGTGTTGTCTTTGATGAATCGGGCATGCGTTTCGGGTCTTTTTCGGATGCGCAGGTATGCCGCATCGAGCGGTCAAAGGCGTATCTGTCGGTGCGGCAGCATGTAAAAATCGCGGACTTCATTTTGTTGCGAAAGCGGCCCCAAAAGCCGGACATGCTCTTTGTCGTGGAGGCGAAGTCAAGCGCGCCGCACCCGGAAAACAAGGAGCATTTTCGGGAGTACGTGTCATCCGTGCAGGAGAAGTTGTGCAACACCCTGGCCTTGTATATTGCCATGCGGGTGGGGCGAATTGGCGCCCCCGCGGAGGAGCTGCCGCAGGATTTGCGCGCGTCGCCGCTGGATGCCATGGAATTTCGCCTTGTGCTGGTGATTAATGGGTTCCCAGACGAGCATCTGGACCCGGTCAAGCTTGCGCTCCAACAGTCTTTGCCGGCGGCGCAAAGGCGTATCTGGCGGTTGGGACCGCATCCCATATTTGTATTGAACGATGCTGCCGCCCGCGTGCATCGCTTGCTCGTACAGCAGGAAGCCTCGACGTCCACGACCTGAGAGCGTTCACGTACACGCATTCCTCTGTGCAGCAGTCCTCTTCCTTGCAACATTGGCCCTGGGTTTGGTTGTCTGCGCATGAAAATCACCTACTTTGTCCACGATTGTTTTGCCCTGGAGTGGGGGGATCGGGTGTTCCTGTTCGATTATCCCGAGCCGCGGTTTCATCCTCCCGTCATGCAGGAGCTCGTGCGCCGCACCGTGGCGGATCGGCAGTGCATCTTCTGCATTTCCCACAGCCATCCTGATCATTGTTCGGAAGAAGTGCTGGCCCTGGGCCGGCTGTGCCGGCAGGCCACGTACATCGTTGCCGATGATGTGCCGGAGATGCTGCCAGCCTTCGATCCCGCCGTGCTCCCCGGGTGCCATGTGCTGGAGCCGGAGCAGACGGCCGTCATCGAGGAGATGACCGTGCAGACGTTGGAAAGCACGGACCTGGGCGTGGGCTATCTGCTGACCTGGCAGGGCCGGCGGGTCTGGTTCGGCGGGGATGTGGCGCATTGGGACTGGCCGCTGCTGGACGCCGCATCCCGGCATTTTGCGCGTCAGCATTTCGATGCGGTGCTGGCCGCGCTGGCCGCGCAACCCCTGCACCTGGCCTTCGCCAATGCCGATCCGCGGCTGGAGAACTTTTCCGGAGCCCTGGCATTGCTAAAAGAGGCGAATCCGGCATACTTTGTTCCCATGCACGCCTTCGGCGATCCCCGGCGGCTGCGGCTGTTCCAGGACGCAGCCCGGGGGGAGGGCGGTCGCACGGCTGACACATGCTTCTGCTATGAGCAGCCGGGCGATGTGTGGACCATTCCCGACTGAGGCGCAACGAGGCAGCATGATTGTAGACGTCAAACTCCTTTTGGAACGCTGTTCCGCACAACTCACGGAAGCCATGCAGGAAGCCGCGGCCCTGGCCAGCGGGCAGGCCCATGGCGAGGTGCTGCCAGAGCACCTGTTCCTGGCCATGTGCAGCACCCCGGAGACGGATCTGCTGGCCATCCTGGACGCCTGGCGCATGGATGCCGCCGCCTTTGCCGGGCTGCTGGAACGCAGTCTGGAGGCCCTGCCCTCGGGCACAACCGGCCGGCCGGTCATCTCGCACGAACTGGTCTCTCTGTTGCAAAAAGCCTGGCTGGTGGGCAGCCTGGAGTTTCAGGCGGAGAAGATCCGCACCGGCTTCGTGCTTCTGGCCCAGGCCCGGCTGCTGCGCCAGGATCCCGGCCGCACCATGCAGCAGCCCCGCAACGGCTGGATGCGTCCCCTGCGGGCCATAGCCCTGGATTCCCTGCGGCAACGGTTCAAGGACATCGTGGCCGGGAAGTCCCGGGAGGAAGACGCCGCCTCGGCGGCTGACGGCGCTGCCGGCCCTGTGCCCGGCACCGGCGAGAGCCTGCAGAAATACTGTGTGGACCTGACCGAGCGCGCCCGCCGCGGCGAGATCGATCCCGTCTTCGGCCGCGAGGACGCCATGCGCCGCATCGTGGACATCCTGGCCCGCCGCCGCAAGAACAATCCCCTGCTGGTGGGCGATGCCGGCGTGGGCAAGACAGCCGTGGTGGAGGGCCTGGCCCTGCGGCTGGTGGAGGCCGAGGCGCAAGGCTTCGATGCCTCGGGCCTGCCCGTCATGCTCAAGGGCGTGCGCATCCTGGCCCTGGACATGGGGGCCCTGGAAGCCGGCGCAGGCCTCAAAGGCGAGTTCGAAGAACGGCTCAAGGCCGTGGTGGAGGACCTGAAGGCCCTGGAAACACCGGCCATCCTGTTCATCGACGAAGCCCACACCCTCATCGGCGCGGGCGGACGTCCCGGCGCCGATGCCGCCAATTTTCTCAAGCCCACCCTGGCCCGCGGCGAAATCAAGCTCGTGGCCGCCACCACCTGGAGCGAGCACAAGCGGGTCTTCAGCCGCGATCCGGCCCTCTCCCGTCGCTTCCAGCCCGTGCCGCTGGAGGAACCCAGCCTGGAGACCACCGTGGAGATTCTGCGGGGGCTCAAGTCCAGGTATGAGGCGGATCACCGCGTCACCGTGCGCGACGATGCCGTGGTGGCTGCGGCCAAGTTCGCCAGCCGCTACATCCCGGATCGCTTTCTGCCGGACAAGGCCGTGGACCTCCTGGATACCGCCGCGGCCCGCGTCAAGGTCAGCCTCACCTCCAAGCCTGCAGCCCTGGAGCAGGTGGAGCAGCACATCCTGGATCTGCGCCGGCGTATCGAGGCCCTGACCCGGGACAAAAGCCATGGCCTGACCGTGGACGAGGACGCCCTGACCCGCGCCTGGCACGAGCTCAAGGAGCTCAAGACCCAGGCCTGGACCTATTCGGATCGCTGGCGCGCCGAGCAACAGCTGGTGGAGCAGCTCATCGAAATCCGCAGCCGGCTGCAGCAGGAGCGCACGGAGATGGGCATGCCCCGGGAGGCCACCCGGCAGGAAGCCATGCTGCTCCTGGGCCAGCTCAACGAGCTGCAACATGGTGCGCCACTGGTGCGCCACGAGGTGGACCCCGAAATGGTGGCCCAGGTGGTGCACGAGTGGACGGGCATTCCCCTGGCCAGCATCCTGCAGGATCAATACGCCGCCGTGCTGCAGCTGGAGCAGGCCCTGCACTCGCGCGTCAAGGGGCAGGGGCATGCGCTGGAGATCATCATCAAGGAAATCCAGGCCGCGGCCTCGGGCCTCAAGGACGAGTCCTCGCCCATGGCCGTGTTCCTGCTGGCTGGTCCCAGCGGCGTGGGCAAGACGGAGACCGCCCGCGCCCTGGCCGAGCTGCTCTTCGGCGGCGAACAGTCCCTGGTGCTGCTGAACATGGGCGAATACAGCGAAAAGCACAGCGTCAGCCGGCTCATCGGCTCCCCGCCGGGCTATGTGGGCTACGGTGAAGGTGGCGTGCTGACGGAAGCCGTCCGCCGTCGGCCGCATGCCCTGGTGCTTCTGGACGAGGCCGAAAAGGCGCATCCCGAAGTGCTGAATCTCTTCCACCAGGTCTTCGAGCAGGGGATGCTGTCGGATGCCGAGGGCCGTCCTGTGGACTTCCGCAACGTCCTGTTCATCCTCACCACCAATGCCGGTGCCGAAGCCGTGCTCACCGAGCCGGGACTGCGGGAACTCACCACCGTGCAGCGGGCCGAGCGGCTTCAGGCTGCAGTGTGGCCCTCCTTGCGGGAAGCCTATTCCGCCTCGCTGCTGTCTCGCATGACCGTGGCCGTGTTTGCGCCCCTGGAAACCGAGGCCCTGGCCGAAGTGGCCGAGCGCAAGCTGGCCCGGCTGGCCGCCCAGGCCCTGGTGAATGGCGCATTCGTGCTGCAGATTGCCCCGGAAGCGCCCCTGGCCCTGGCCGCCCGCTGCTGGGATCCCGAAAGCGGCGCCCGCAGCCTGGACAGGCTGCTGCACGCCGAGGTGTTGCCCCGGCTGGCGGCGGCGGCGCTCTCCCTCAAGGCGGCAGGCCAGCACCGCGCCGCCCTGACCCTGACCGTGGACGCGCAGGGAGCCGTCTCCATCATGCATCGTGCCCAACCCGTGCCGAATTCGGGACAAGTCTGGGCGGCGCCAGTCTCGCCAGTCTCGCCAGTTCCGCCAGTCTCGCCAGTTCCGCCAGTCTCGGCTGCAGCGGACGAACTGTCCGACTCGGCTGGCGGCGGGGAATCTTACGATGTCGTCTTCTCTGCCGGAAGCGGCCCGGCGGAATAAGTGACGGGATGGGACGCGCGGCAGCCGTTCCCAGCAGTGCGCTTTTCGTTGCCTTCATGGCCAAAGCTGGTAGGATGCAGGGGAGTACGGAACATCCTGCGATGCTCCTGCCTTGGAGCAAACAACCCGCAGCGCGCCCCGCGTAACGGCGCGTGCCAGGGAGGCCGCTCATGACTATTCGACCAGAAGAAGATCCCGGCTATTTTGACGAGTTCATCAGCGAGGAACAGCGGGTGCAACTGCATCAGCAGCAACAATGCAAACGGCACAGTGCCGAGGCGCCAGAGGATGATGTGGAGTGCCTGGAAGGCGAGGAAGTCGCCCCTCCTCCTGAGGAAGTGTAATTCATTTCCGGATGCAGCCTGCGGTCAGACGGCAATGGGAATGGCGCAAGGCGCGGTTTTTGCTAGTTCTCCGGGGGGAGCCGTCATCTTGACGTCCTCGCCCCCGGAGGGTGTGGCACGAAGTGCGATTAGCTGGCCGCAGGCTGCATGTTTTCTTTCTTGGAGACTGCTTCGGCCTTGACGCGGTCCAGCAGCTCGGCCATGGCTGGGATGACATGCTCGCGGATGTCGCCAGCCACGATGAGGTAGAGCACGTCGTCGCCGGGGGTCAGTGCGCCGTCGTGGCATTCCACGATGACGCGGAAAATCCCGGGCCGTTGCTCGATTTCCTGCCGCAGCAGTTCCATGCGCTCGCGGTCGGCGGCAATATCCACCACGGCCACGCTGCCGGGCTCCTTGCGGGACCAGCCGCGCACGACGCCGTTGTGCACGAGAATCATGCCGACATTGTCGGCAAACCCTGGAGTGGCCTTGAGTGCTTCAATGGTTTTGGTGATGTCCATGATGCTTCTCCTGCTGGCGAGAGGTGAAGGTGTTGCGCGTGCCAATGCACCGCTTCCGAGGCGATGATGGAACGCGAGCAGATTGCAGATCTCCTTAAAAAACTGCCGACCATGGCAAACAGTCGCATGTCCGGCTACGGGCATGCGGTGTGGATTTCCTGGCTCGGAGAGCAGTCGGCCGCCTTGTCCCAGACATTTCTGGACTACGGCGGTATCCACATGGCGTCCGAGCGGCATCAGTCCCTGTGGTTCTTTTTCACCACAGATGTCTTCCTGGCGCTGGCCCGCCTGGAAATCTGGGCCCGGCTCAACCCGCTGCCCGTGTTCGTGCAGGTGATGCCCGCCAACCTGCCTGTGGGCTTCAAGCTGGAAATCACCCTGAGCCTGGAAAGCTCCCTGACCCAGCAGCAGGCCCCGCCGGTGGACGAATTCACCGTGCTCGTGCATCCCAAAAGCGTGGAGGCCGCCAAGTCCATCCCCGGCCTCACCTTTACGGATATTCCCAAAACCCCCGGCCTGGCGCTGCAGTTGTGGAAGCGCTTCGGGGCTGATCCGCGGCTGCCTTACACCACCTCCCTGGGCTGGTATATGGTGCTCAAGCCGCTGGGAAGCGCCATCGACAAGTCGTTCCAATCCGGCTGGCGGGAGTTTTTCCACAGGGTGGAGCCCCTGACCAAACGCCTTAAGCTGCAGTATATTACCCACAATTTTTTTGTGATGCTTCCCTTGAGCAACTTACGGGAGTTGCGACAGTGGTGCAAGGAATTCCTGCTTCTTGTGGAGCAGGTAAAGCTTGAGGGCGGGCCGTACTGGCCGTGCGTGCAGGGTATTGTGGAGAAAAAAGGTCTGAATTTCAATACAGACCTGCACAAAAAAGTGCTCCTGGACTGGGATCAGCTGGCGCCGGATTTCCCGCACATGTCGTACCGCGCGGCCCTGCTGCTCGGGGAAGGGTTTCGCATCAACGATGTGCGCTTCAAGGTGGACGAGGGCTCCCTGGCGGACTGGTGCAACGTCTCCCTGGAAAGCGGGGAACGCAGCCAGGATACGGAACTGCGGGTGGAACTGCCTGCGCGGCTGGTGGTGGGGCCGCACGGCCACTGTTTTTATTGCGGCCAGCGCAGTCACCCCCTGCAGGAATGCCCCAGCCGTCAACTGGACGAACTGGACGCCGAAGTGTGGGAACGGCTGGCGCTGCTCAATTTTCCCGCCTTTGAGAGCGGGTTGCAAGAAGTGGACGGGTTGTTGGCCGCCAATCCGGACTCGCTGCCTACCCTGTTGCGGGAGGATCGCGTGCCTGCCCAGCTGGTGCGGGCCATGTTTGAAATCGGCTCCCTGTTTCAGTTCAGGATGCAGGCTGCGGTGTGGCGGGCCTTTGGTCGGGAATATCCCAGGGGACTGCACCAGATGGGCCCCAAGGCCAATGAGGCCAGCTGGGAGGGGCTGCAGTTGTTGCAGCAGGGGGATTTGGTCAATCTGGAACGGCTCATCACCAAGGAGCTGTTCCGGAACCCGCGCAGTTTTCCCTGCACCGTGCTGCGTGGCTATGCAGCCCTGGAGCGCAACGATCTGTTGCGGGCCATGCAGGTGTTTGCCGAAGTGGAAAAGCTGGCCACCACGCCGTTGCAGCAGAGTTCTGTGATTTTTTTGCAAGGCCGGGTGCTGGAAATCCAGAGCAAGCTGCAGCAGGCCTCCAATTATTACAAGCGGGCGATGCAGGTGTCCCCCCGCTGGCTGGATGCCTTGTATCGCCAGGGCGTGTGCCAGGTGAAGATGGGTTTTGCGGAACAGGCTTTCGGGCTGTTCCAGAATCTCATCATGCGCAACCCGAACTACTTTAACTACGCGTTGCTGGATCCGGAGCTGGAGCGCGGGCACATGCAGATGCTCGCGGCCCTCTCCGGATTGTGGCTCCAGGCCCAGGCGCGTGCCGAGGAAGAGCGCAGCCTTGCCGAGGCGCTGCGCAACGATCTGGGCAAGTGGTTTCCCGAAGGGCATCCGTTCCACACGGAGATGTCCGGGCGCATGACCGAGATGATGAAGCTGACGCAGGTGGAAAACTACGTGGCGTATGCCCGTCTTGCCCAGCAACGCGCCCTGCTGGGCAAGGAGATGATGATGCAGGTGGAGGAGGAGGGCCGGCGCATCAAGAAGCGGTTCACCAACTACCTGGACCGTCTCAAGGTGGTGCAGCGCGAGTCAAGCTGGTTCCCTTTCCCCAAGCTGCTGCTGGAGTTCAACAAGGAATTCAATTTCTGCGTCAAGAGCATCAACTGGTCCCACTCGCAGCATTTCCAGATGGCGGAAACGTTCCGCAAGGCAGCCGACTTGGTGGATACGGTGGACACCAAGATCGCCAACCTCGAAGACCGGCTCAAGACACTCAAGATTGTACGGGATTCCACGCTGTTCGTGATTCTCATGTTCCGCGGCTTCTTGTGGCTTGGTCTGGCCAGCATGCTGTTTTCCCTGCTGGCGCTGCCGCTGCTTGGATTCTACGGCAGCAGCATCGGCCTTGGCTGGGCCGAGGATATGACATTCCGGCAGCAGCTGGAACTGCAGGGGGGCCTGTTCGTCATCCTGGCCTTTCTTTCCCTGGCGCTTTCCGCAGTGCGCACGGCGCTGGTCTTCGACAAGCGCAAGGAAAAGATTTTCCGCGAGGCCGAGGCCTCGGCCCGCAAGATGACGGAAGCCCGCGCTGCCCAGCGCAGCCGTAACAGGGCGCTGCGTACCGGGAATCCTTCACCCTCGGCTCAGGCAGTGAGCAAGGCGCCGTCCAAAGCCAAAACCAAGCGGGGATGAGGATTTATTGCACGCAAGGCATTTTTTGCTTGACTCGGAACGGCATTCTGTCTATTTACCCCTTCTTCCGACATCCATCCAAGCGTCCCTGTGGAGGTTCGACGCATGGCCAATCACGATTCGGCGCTTAAGCGCCACCGGCAGAGCTTGAAGGCCCGTTTGCGCAACCGCGCCATGAAGACCCGTATCAAAAACGTCGTCAAGGCTGTGCGCTTGGCGGTTGACGACAAGAACATGGATGCCGCCAGCCTGGCTTTGAAGAATGCCACGGCCGTGCTGGACAAGGCAGCCACCAAAAAAGTGATCCACTGGCGCAACGCCTCCCGGCGTATCTCCCGCTTGCAGGTGGCCGTCAACGGCCTTTCTGCTGCCGGGGAAGACGCGTAAGGCGTCCGAAGCCGCCAGGCAGACAGCGCACCACGCGCCATTGCGCGCGGGGCGGTACACAACGTAGGGCATCCGTGGCCGGGTTCCTGGCTGCGGATGTCTTTTGCTGTCCCGTGCGTGCAAGGTGGCCCTGGCGGGCTGGATTTGCCAGGCGGCTTGCGGTACACCTTCCGGCATGGGATTTTTTACCAAAAAAGCCGCGACCGAACCCATGCGCATCATTATTGTGGGCGCAGGGGAGGTTGGCTATCATATTGCGCGCCGCTTGTCCCAGGAGGATAAGCAGGTGGTGGTTATCGACGTGCGGGCGGACGCTCTCAGGCGTCTGACTGACATTGCCGATGTGCAGACCATCCAGGGCTCGGGCTCCAGCCCCCGCGTGCTGGACGAGGCCGGCATCCACGACGCGAGCATCGTTCTCGCCGTGACCGACTCCGATGAGATCAACCTCATTGCCTGTTTTTTTGCCAACCTGCTTTCACCCAAGGCCCTCAAGCTGGCCCGCCTGCGCAACGAGGAATACACCCTCTACCGCGATGCCTTCTCCAGCGAGCTTCTGAACATCTCCACCATCATCAACCCTGAGGTGGAGGTTATCAAGAGCATTGAGCACATGATCGCCGTGCCCGGAGCCCTGGAGTTCATGGAGTTCGCGGCAGGCCGGGTCAAGATGGTGGGCATGCGGGTGGGGCAGGGGCCTCTCACGGGAGTGCGGCTGCCGCAACTGCGTTCGCGCATGGGCGAGTTGCGCTTCATCATCGCGGCCCTGGTGCGCGGCGAACGGGTGATCATCCCCACGGGCAAGGATTCCATCCAGCCAGACGACCTCGTCTATTTCGTCTGCCAGGAACAGGATTTGGCCGCCGTGAGCCGGGCGTTCGGTGCGGCCCAGCGCACGGTCAAGGATGTGCTGGTCATCGGCGGCGGCTCCACGGGCCTGCGCCTGACCGCCCGTTTTGAGGACAAAGGCTATCACGTGAAGCTGGTGGAGAAGGACCCCGCCCGCTGTGAGGTGCTGGCCGAACGGCTCAACCGCGCCATCGTGCTGCACGGCGACGGTACCGACCAGGAACTGCTGGCCGAGGAAAACGCCTCGGGCATGGATCTGGTGGTGTCCGTCACCGGGGATGAAGAAACGAACATCCTTTCCTCGCTGCTGGCCAAGTCCATGGGCGCGGGCAAGACCATCACCCGCATCAACAAAACCGCCTACCTGCCACTGTTGCGGGCCATTGGCATTGAGCACAGCTTCAGCCCCCGGCTCTCTGCGGTGAATTCCATCCTGCGCTACGTGCGGCGCGGCAAGATTCTGAGCTCCGTCTCCATCAAGGGCGACCAGGCCGAGGCCCTGGAGGCCGTGGTCCAGGAGAGCTCGCAGCTGGTGGGCATTCCATTGAAGGATCTGGATTTCCCCAGCGGGGCGCTTATCTTGTGCATTCTGCGGGGGGACGAGGTGCTGCTGCCCGGTGGAGAAACCCGATTGCAGCCCCAGGATCGCGTCATCCTCATCGCCCTGCGCACGGCCATGCCCAAAGTGGAGCAGGCCCTTTCCGCCACCACCGGAGCGGCATAAATGCGCCTGGGCAGAACCCTGTTTGTGGTGGGGGCCATTGTCTGCTGCGTGGGATTCTCCATGGCGTTTCCGCTGCTGTGGGGATTGATGCGCGGGGATGCCGGGGCCCTGCCCATGCTGCAAGCCATGCTGACGACGCTGCTCTGCGGCGGCGCACTGCTGCTTGGATTTCGTCGCAGCAGCCAGGATTCGCCCCTGGGGCACCGCGATGGCATGGCCATCGTCAGCCTGGGATGGGTGGCGGCGGGGGTGTGCGGCGCGTTGCCGTATCTGTTCGGCGGCGTGTGCGGCACCGTCACGGATGCGGTCTTCGAGTCCGTCTCCGGCTTCACCACCACCGGAGCTTCCATCCTGACGGATATCGAGGCCGTGCCCGAAAGCCTGCTGCTGTGGCGCAGCCTGACGCATTGGCTGGGGGGCATGGGCATCATTGTGCTGTCCCTGGCCATCCTGCCGTTTTTGGGGGTGGGGGGGATGCAGCTGTACAAGGCCGAGGCCCCCGGCCCCACGCCAGACAAGCTCAAGCCGCGCATCAAGGACACGGCGGCCATCCTGTGGAAGGTCTATGTGGGCATGTCTGCCCTGGAATGCGTGCTGCTGCTGCTGGGCGGCATGAGTTTATTTGATTCCCTGTGTCACACCTTTGGCACCATGGCCACAGGCGGCTTTTCCACCCGCAACAGTTCCGTGGCGGCCTACGACAACGCGTATATCTACTGGGTCATCACTGCCTTCATGTTCCTGGCGGGCATGAACTTTTCCTTGCATTACCGGCTGCTGTCCGGACACGCCAAGGACATATGGAAGGATGGCGAACTGCGGTTTTACGCCACCGTGGTGCTGGGCAGCACCGTGCTCATTGCCTGGAACATCTGGGGACGCCACTACGATGATGCCGCGGAGGCGTTGACGCAGAGCGCGTTTCAGGTCAGCTCCATCATCACCACCACAGGTTTTGCGACGGCGGATTTTGAGCAATGGCCGGCGTTTTCGCAGATGTTGCTGGTGCTGCTGATGTTTGTGGGCGGCTGCGCCGGTTCCACGGGCGGCGGCATGAAGGTGGTGCGCATCCTGCTCATGCTCAAGCATTGCTCCATGGAGCTCATCCGTCTGGTGCACCCGCGGGCAGTGCGGCATGTGAAACTGGGCGGACGCAATGTGCCACCCGAGGTGCTGTCCGGCGTGTGGGGGTTCTTCGGTCTGTACCTGTTCTGCTATGTCGCTACGTCACTGGCTCTGTCAGCCATGGATCTGGATATCGTCACCAGCTTCACGGCCACGCTGGCCTGCATCAGCAACATCGGGCCCGGGCTCGGTACGGTGGGACCGGCGGAAAACTTCTTCCATCTGCCGGCGGCAGCCAAGGTGCTGCTGACGTGGTGCATGCTCCTGGGACGTCTGGAGCTGTACACGGTGTTCATCCTGTTTGTGCCGGAATTCTGGCGCAAATAAAAACACGCCCCCTGCCGAGGCAGGAGGCGTGCATGCAAGCAGCGGGACGATGGACCTGTCAGGATGCCTGTGCAAGCCTAGGCGAGCTGGGCCAGCAAGGTATCCTTGATGGAGTCGATGGAGCCTTCGCCGTCCAGTTCGATGTAGACGAAGCCTTCCTTCGCAGCCATGTTCTTGTAGTAGTAGGCGGCGGCCAGGGTGCCATCCACGGTGTTGTAGTAGATGTCGTGGCGCTTGTTGATGGCGCCTTCGTCCTGGTCGTCGGCGCGGGCGGAAAGAGCACCACCGCACACACGGCACACGTCGCCGTTGGGCTTGATGGCCTCAATGAAAATGTTGTTGGGATGATTGGGATTGTTCTTGCAGATGCGGCGGCCCATGATGCGGTTCTTGGCCACTTCGCGCGGGAGGAGGATTTCGATCACAAAGTTGATCTTCATCCCCTTTTCCTGCAGGGCTTCAAAGAGCTTCTGTGCCTGCACGGTGTTGCGGGGGAAGCCGTCCAGCAGCCAGCCGTCCTTGCCCTTGGATTCCAGGGTTTCCAGCACCATGGGGATGGTGATGTCGTCGGGCACCAGGTCGCCGCGATCGATGAATTCCTTGGCTTTCTTGCCAAGCTCGGTACCGCCGCCGATGTGTTCACGGAAAATGCCGCCGGACTCGATGTGAGCCAGGCTGTATTTGTCCTTCACAAGGTTGCCCTGGGTACCTTTGCCGCTGCCGTTGGGCCCGAAAATCAAGATATTCACGCGTTCTCCTCCTTGGCGGGAAATTGTGGAACACTTAGACCCGGATTGGGGAGCTTGTCAATGTGAATTCGTTCTCAAGGTGAGGTGGCCGCGGCGTCTGGCGCAGAAAAGTGCAGGCCCTGGGACAGCACCCGGGCCGTGACCCGGCCAGGGAAATGGAATACCGCGCCAATTCGGCCGGCGGTGAACGCCGCCTCCAGGGCGAGGAGGGTTTCCAACTGCGGCGCTCCCAGGGCCAGACGCTCCAGGGCGCGCTTGCAGCAGCGCAGGCGGATGGCGGCATCCACGGATCGCAATGCGGTTGCCGGCAACAGCAGACTGGTGCCGCCATGGTCAGGGAGTGCGGGGGCGGCGTCCATCGCCATGGAAAAATGCCTGGCATCCAGCTGGGCAAGCAGCCAAAGTCCTGCAACCTGAGAAAGATAGGAAGGATTCTCCGCCAGGAACAACGGCAGGATCGTATTGCGGATGCGATTGCGGAAAAAACGCGGGTCCTCGTTCATGGGATCATTGCGAAAGGGCAATCGCAGTGTGCTGGCCAGTTCCAGCAGGGCGGCTTTGGGCTGCAGGAGCAGGGGACGCAGCACGCCGGACGCCGCATCGCAGCCGGCCATGCCGCCCAAGGCCGGCCAGCCTGCGCCGCGAAGCTGCCGCATGAGCTGGTCTTCCGCCAGATCGTTCAGCTGATGCCCGGTGACGATCCATTGCGCCCCGTGGTCCGAACGCACCCGGGCCAGAAACTCCTGCCGGGCCAGCCGGCCGGCTTCCTCCAGGCCCATGCGCTGCTGCGCGGCCAGGGCGGCAACGTCCATCCTTTGTGAAATGCACTGGATATCAAGATGGTGGCACAGTTGCGCCACGGCGGCCTGGTCCGCAGCGGCGTCGGGCCGCAGGCCATGATCCAGATGGGCCGCCACCAGCGAGAACCCCCCGCGCACGCGCAGGGCATGCAGCATGGCCAGCAGGGCCATGGAGTCCGGCCCGCCGGAGCAGGCCACCACCAGCCGCGTGCCGGAAAGCACAATCCCCAGGGTCTCGGCCACGAATCGTTCCACGGCCAGACAGCGATGGGCCAGGGGCGGCGGGAGATCTTGCAGGCGCAGGGAAGGGATGTCCGGGACGGCGAGGGGCAGCAGGGTGTGTCTCCCAGGAATCGTTTGCGGAAGATCTGGGCGAGGAGGGAAACCTGTTAAAAAAATTCCCCCCGCGCGTGCTCCCCTTCAGAAAGAACAGAATGCTTTAGAGCACGTTGTTTTTGAAAAGAACTCTCGGGGGAAAACCTNAGGTTTCCCCTCTCGCAATGTCCTTTTTCAAAATTAAAATGCCTTAGGCTGGAATATCAAGCTCTTTCAGGAGGTTGTCAAAATAGTTCACCATGTGCTCGCGCTGGGCCGGGGTGCAGTAGGCAATGCAGGAGCAGCGCAGGGGGCCGCGGCCGCGCACCAGGAGTTCCAGACGCAGGTAGTCCTCGCCGCACTCCAGGGCCAGGCTGTGTGGGCCGCATTCGGCGTCGTGGGCCAGCTGTTCTTCGGTCAGCAGGGACTTGGGCAGCGGCAGCCAGAAGAGGTCGTCCAGGGCGCTTTCACAGCCCATGTCCTTGCAGCGTTTGGCCACCCGTTTGACATGATCAGGGTCGATCTGTTCCACCAAATACACGCGCATGGCTAGTCTCCGGAATCCACATGGTTGCAGGCGCCGCAGCCCTCGCGGGGCGGGCGTCGGTCCTGGTGCGCGTCCGGGGGCACCCGTTCGTCGTCCAGGTTGAACATGCGCCGGGTGATGTCGATGTAGCGGCGGGCGCTGTCTTCTTCCTCGGCGCGGCGTTTCAGGAACGTAATGGGCTGGCTGTACAGCTTGCGGACCAGGGAATCCACCAGCATTTCGAGGGCGAGTTCCACATCGGCGTCGTCGTGAGTCTTGCCGTTGGCCTTGATGCGCTTGAGGGTCTTGGCCAGCTCGCGGCGGCCCAGTACCCGGCCCTGGTCCAGCAGGTCCTTGATGGTGGGGGTCAGGTCCAAGGATTTGAGCCAGATGCCGAACTTCACCGCCTCCTGGGCCACAATGCCCCGGGCCTTGACGGCTTCGCCCTGGCGCTGGGCCAGATTCTCTTCCACCACTTCGTTCAAGTCGTCGATATCATACAGATAGACATTGTCCAGGTGGTTGACGTCGGGGTCGATGTCCCGCGGCACGGCAATGTCGATGAAGAACATGGGCCGGTTGCGCCGTTTTTTGAGCACCGGCTTGAGATCCTTGGCCTTGAGGATGGCCGTGGGCGCGCCGGTGGAGCTGATGATGATGTCCACCTCGTGCAGACGCTCGTGGAGCAGCTCAAAGGGCACAGCCTCGCCGCGGAACTGTTCGGCCAAGTGCACGGCCCGTTCCAGGGTGCGGTTGGCCACGAAGATTTTCTGAATGCCCGAGGTCAGCAGGTGGGTGGCGGCCAGTTCTGCCATTTCCCCCGCGCCGATGAGCATGGCCTGACGGTCGTGCATTTCGCCGAAAATCCGCTTGGCCAGCTCCACGGCAGCGTAGCTGATGGACACGGCCGAGCCGCCGATGGCGGTTTCGGTCCGTACGCGCTTGGCCACGGAAAACGCCTTGTGCAGCAGCCGGTTGCAGATAACACCCGTGGCGTTCTGGGCCACGGCCTTGCGGTAGGCGTCCTTGAGCTGGCCCAGGATTTGCGGTTCACCCAGGACCATGGAATCCAGGCTGCAGGCCACGCAATACAGGTGCTGCACGGCCTCCAGCTGCTCGTGGATGTACACATAGGGCCGCAATTCGTCTGCGGTTGCGCCTTTGAGTCCGGCCCAGCGCTCCAGCACGGCTTCCACGGTCTCGGCGCCAGGGCCAACGGCCAGCACTTCCACGCGGTTGCAGGTGGAAAGGACCACCACTTCCCGCAGGTGCTTGCCCACGGGGAACAACGGCGGCGGCGGGGCGTCCGGGTCTGGCTCGACGGCGGGCAGGTCCTCAGGGGGAGGCGGACACACGCCGGCCAGGGCGAACTTTTCCCGCACTTCCACCGGCGCGGTTTTGTGGTTGAGACCAATGAGATAGATGGACAGGGTCATGGACGCTCCATCAGACCGTGGTGGCTTTGCAGGAAGAAGTTCACGCCGGCGATGGAGACCACAGCCAGGGCGAAGAGCAGCATGGCCAGCTTCGCCGGCCGTTTGCCGCGCCAGTCCAGAAACAGCCTGCCGTAAAAGAGCCAGGCGAACAGGGCCCAGATGGCCAGGGACATGAATTCCTTGGGATCCGCAGACAACACCTTGCCCCAGGTGAGGCGCGCGAACACGAACCCCGTGAGCATGCCCAGGGTGAACAGCGGAAAGCCCAGGCAGACGGCCCAGTGGTTCACGCGGTCCAGGGCTGCTAGGCCGGGCATGTCTTGCAGAAAGCCCGCCAGCCGGGCCTTGGTTTTGATCTTGCGTTCCTGATGCACGAACAGCAGCCCGGCCCCGCAGGCCACGGCCAGCAGGGCAATGCTGGCAAACAGCACGCCGATGTGCAGGGTGAAAAAGAGGCCGTGCAGCGCCTTGGGCATCTGCACCGTGCCCTGGGCATGGTTGATGGACGACGCAAACAGCAGCAGCGCCACTGGCGACACCGTCAACGAGAGGAAATCCCAGCGCAGCCGGTGCCACAACAGGAAGGACACCGCCAGCACGCACCAGGAGAGCATCTTCAGATATACCCCGGTGGACCATTCCACAATCGTCTCCGTGGCAAAGAAGTGGCCCAGGAGCAGGGTGTGGAGCAGGAATCCGCCAAAGGCCACGCGCACCGCGGCGCGGCGCAGGCCGGGCCGGCGTCGCAAGGCCCCGAACAAGGATAAGCCCGTGGCGGCGAGATAGGCCAACACGATGAGGAAGTAGGCGAAAAGGAATAGACTCATGCAGACATCCCGGATGGTTGACTGTCGGTCACGCTGCCCGCAAGCATGGATTCCAGGCCGTCATGCACGGCCATGGGCGTCAGCGGCCGGACGATGGCCAGGGCCGTCGGTACGTCCCCGCGACGCAGGGCGTCGGCGAGATCCTCCCGCAGCAGGGAGCGGAACACCACCGCATTCTCGGACGACGGCTGGCCCAGCTCCAGCAGCGCCGGCCGCAGCAGGCCCAGAAACTGCGCCAGCCCGGCCCATTTGCCCAGGGCCGCGGCCAGTTCGTGCTTCACCACCCGGGCCAGGGCCGGGCTCTGCCCCTGGGTGGAAAAGGCGGCCATGAGCCCGCCGGATACCGCCAGAGAGGGGACAATGCAATCCCCGCTGGCCGGCGCATCCACCACATTGCAGAGCACGCCGCGCGCCCGGCACAGGGCGGCAATGCGCTGGTTCTCCTCCCGGCTGCCCGTGGCCGCGAACACCAGGAAGCATCCGTCCAAATCCGCATCCGCCAGTACCCGACGGGCAATGGCGATGCGGCCAGCCTGCAGCAACGGTGCAATCTCCCGCTCAAAATCGGCATCCAGGGGGGCGGTGTCAAGCAGAAGAATGGATGCGGGCCCGGCGGGGAGCAGCCCCCGGCATTTTCGGCGGCCCACATCGCCCAGGCCGGCTACGATGCAGCGACGGTCCGCGAGATTCAGAAACAGCGGGTAGTAGCGCATGGCGAGTCAGTATCAGAGCCGGGCCGCGCTGTACATCCGTTCCGGGGGCTCCGGGTTCAACTTGAAGGCCTGCCATTCTTGGGATAGGGTGCGGCGATGCCTGCCCCCTCGCGCGCCCTTGTTCTGCAACTGGCCCGGTTTGGCGATCTCGTCCAGACGCGGCGACTCATTGCGTCCCTGCTGGCCGACGGCCGGGAGACGCATCTGCTGGTGGATCATTCCCTGGTCCCCCTGGCCCGACTGGTGCACCCCGAATGCGAGGTCCACGGCGTGGCGGCCCATGCCCTGCCTGCGCCGGCCGCGGTGCTGGCCGAGGTGCGCCGCACGGTGGAGGCGCTGCGCGCCCTGGAATTTCAGACCATCTACGCCCTGAATTTTTCTCCCCTGGCCGAGGCCCTGGTGGCGGCCTTTCCCGAGGCGCACTGCCGGGGCTATGCTTGGCGGCAGGGCCAGCTGCTGCGCGCGCCGTGGCTCTCCCTGGCCTTCCGCTGGGCGGGCCGACGGGCCGTGGCCCCCTGCAATCTGGCCGATCTGTGGGCGCATCTGCACGAAGATCCCCTCGCGCCGTCCCTGGTGAACCCACCGGCCGCGCCCAAGGGGGGCGGGCTGGGCGTGGTCATGGCCGGCAGAAACGCCCGGCGTTCCCTGCCGCCGTCGGTGCTGGCGGGGTGTGTGGCGGCGCTGGTGCACCGTCTGGGCAAATCCGTCCCCATCCATCTGCTGGGCAGCACGGCGGAGTCTGCGGCGGCCAGGGCCTTGCTGGAGGCCCTGCCGCGGAATCTGCGGGGACAGGCGCGCGATGTCACGGGCCGCACCGACTGGGCCGCCCTGCACGGGCTGGTGGGCGGACTGGATTGCGTGCTCACGCCGGACACGGGAGTGATGCATCTGGCGGCCCGGCTGGGGGTGCCGGTGGTGGCGACATTCCTGTCTTCGGCCTGGGCCTGGGAGACGGGCCCCTACGGGCAGGGCCATACCGTGTGGCAGGCCACGCTGGAGTGCGCACCGTGTCTGGAGTCTCAGCCGTGCCACCATCGCACTGCCTGCCTTGCGCCGTTTTCCGACCGCGCTTTGCTGCGTCTGCTGAGCATGGACAAGGGGGACCCACCTGCCGGAGTGGTCCGGCTGGCCTCCACCCTGGACGAGCTGGGCTGCGATTTCACGGCCACAGCCGGGCAGGATCCTCATGCCGCGTCGCGGCGGCGCTGGCGCGAGACCGTGATGGCGGACCGCAGGCTTGCGGCGCAGATCTCGCCCGGGGCGGCGGCGGTGGCGGAGCATCTCTATCAGGAACCGGACTGGACGGTGCATGCCCAGGGCTGCACGGAGGCTTGCTGATGACCATTTCCCGCCCCTTGCGCGTGCTTGTGGTGCAGCCCATGTACGGCGGCTCCCTGCCCGTGGCGCGGTATGCGGCCTCGGGGCTGCGGTCCCTGGGGCATCTGGTGGAAGAGTTCGACGCCCCGGACTTTCACAGCGCATTCACGGCCCTGAAACGTCTGCGGGTGACGCTGGATCGCCTGGAACACCTGGAGAACAGCTTCCTGCAGGTGGTGTCCCAGGCCATCCTGGCCAAGGTGGAGACCTTCCGGCCGGATCTGGTCCTGGCCCTGGCCCAGGCCCCGCTTTCCCGTCAGGCCCTGCGGCGGCTGCGCAGCGCCGGCACGGCCACGGCCATGTGGTTTGTGGAGGACTTCCGCCTGTTCACGTACTGGCGCGCCTTTGCGCCGTTGTACGACTTTTTTTTCGTCATCCAGAAGGAACCCTTCCTCACTGCCTTGCAGGAGATCGGCGTGGCCAACGCCAGCTACCTGCCCCTGGCGGCGGATCCGGCGTTCCACAAGCCCACGCCGTTGACGCCCCTGGAGCAGCACCAGTTCGGCAGCGCCGTATCCTTTCTGGGGGCCGGCTACCCCAACCGGCGGGAGGCCTTCAAGCATCTGCTGGGCATGGATTTCCGCCTTTGGGGCAGCGACTGGGAAGACTCCGCCGCCCTGCGCCAGGTGTTGCAGCGCGGCGGGGCGCGCATCGCCCCGGAAGAGGCGGTGAAGATCTTCAACGCCACGGCCGTGAACGTGAACCTGCATTCCAGCGTGAAGGCAGACCCGCCGGTGCAGCCCGGGGATTTCGTCAACCCCCGCACCTTCGAGCTGGCCGCCTGCGGGGCCTTTCAGGTGGTGGATGCGCGGTCGCTGCTGCCCGAACTGTACGCCCCGGACGAGCTGGCCACCTTCTCCACGTTGCAGGAAATGAAGGATCTGATCCAGGCCTCCCTGGCCGATCCCACCGCCCGTCAGGCCATGGCCGCCAAGGCCCGGGCGCGGACCCTGGCCGAACACACCTACGCCGCCCGCATGCAGCGATTGCTGGAGGTGGTGGCCGAGCGACGGCCCGGCTGGCCGGCCGATGCGGAGCAGCAGCCCGGCGCAGGGCAGGCCGGCGCCGCCAATCCCCTGCGGGATCTGCCGCCGGATCTGCAGGCTGCCGTGCGGCAGCGTCTGGAGTCCCTGGGAGCGCCGCCGGACGCACCGTTCAAGGATGTCATCTGGCGGCTGCGGCAGCAGCCCGGCGAACTGGGCAGCCTGGATACGGCCCTGCTGTATCTGGATGCCCTGCAACGTCAGTACAGCGGCGAGTGACAGACGGTATCCCAACGAGGAGCGCAGCATGACACGAGCAGATACGATTCGGCATGAGGGCGAAGCGGCCCCGGCGGCGGTGCGTCTTGAAACCGCCTGGCCCAGGGTGCAGGCGGTGTTGCAGGCGGCATGGACGCATTCCGCGGAGTTCCGGGCCCGCATGGCGGCGGCCGGCATGTCCCTGGCGGATGTCCGATCCTGGGAGGAGTTTGCCCGCATTCCGCCCATCCGCAAAAAGGATCTGATGGACTGGCAGCAGCGCGAGGGGCTGGGCGCGTTGACGTCCGTGGAGCTGGGCCGGCTGTCCCGCATTTTCATGTCTCCGGGACCGCTGTTCGATCCCGAAGGCCGCAGCTCGGACTTCTGGGGCTGGACAGACGCCTTCCATGCCGCCGGCTTCCGCGCCGGAGATGTGGTCCAGATGACCTTCGGCTATCACCTGACCCCGGCCGGCCTGATGCTGGAAGAGCCCCTGCGCGAGATCGGCTGCGCCGTCATTCCCGCCGGGCCGGGCAACACCCAGACGCAGATCGATCTGCTGACCCGCCTGCCCGTGACCGGCTTTGTGGGCATGGCCAGCTATCTGAAGGTCATCAAGGATACCGCCAGATCCCAGGGCCTGGACCCGGCCGAGGCCTTCCGGCTCAAGGTGGCCTTTGTGGCTGCGGAGCGGTTGCCGGAGTCCCTGCGTCGGGAGCTGGAAGAGGAGCTGGGCATGGTGGTGCGCCAGGGCTACGGCACGGCGGACGTGGGCTGCATCGCCTACGAATGCCGGCAGCTCACGGGCATGCATCTGGCCGCCCGGGCGCATGTGGAAATCTGCGATCCCGCCACCGGCGCGCCCCTGCCGGCCGGGGAGCTGGGCGAAGTGGTGGTGACGCCGTTTCCCACGGAATACCCCCTGGTGCGCCTGGCCACGGGAGATCTCTCCATGCTGGACGACGCGCCCTGCGCCTGCGGCCGCAGCGCACCCCGGCTGCAGGGGATCCTGGGCCGCGTGGACGATACGGCCAAGGTCAAGGGACAGTTCATCTATCCGCACCAAGTGGCCCAGGCACTGGCGGGGTACGCCGAGATGCTGCGCTGGCAGGTGGTGGTGGAAAATCCCGACGGCCGGGATGCGCTGACCCTCCTGGTGGTCGCGCCGGACTCGATTTCCTGCGAGGCTGTGGCGGCGTCCTTCCAGGCTGTATGCAAGCTGCGGCCCCGGGTGCAGCGCCTGGATCCGGCGGCGTGCGGGGAAACACTGCCCGAGAACGCGCCCCGGCTGGTGGATCGGCGGACGTGGTAGGACTGCAGTAATTGCAACAAGGCCTGCGGCAAGCGTCGCAGGCCTTGTTGATGGGATTGCGGGAATCAGGCGGCTTACGGCAGGATGCCCTCGGCCTTGAGGATGGTCTTGACGATCTGCTGCCGCAGGCCGTACTGCTCCGGGCCGGCGACATCGATATTCAGGGCGAAGAACCAGACCTTCTCGCCGCGCTCCACCCAGCCCACCCACCAGCCGATGTGCGGCGTGTCTTGGACGGCCACGCCGGTCTTGGCGCGCAGGGTCCAGCCGTGTCCCTGTTCCACCACCATGATATCCTTCACCATGGCCATGGTGCGTCTGGAAAAGGGCAGCCGATTGTGGTACAGGCGCTGCAGGAAGTCGAGCTGCTCCCGGGCGGAGATGCGCAGGGCTCCGCGCAGCCAGAAGGAATCGATCTCGCCGCCGATGTTCGCATTGCCGTAGCGCGCCTGCTGCACGTATTTCTGCATGCGCTCGTGTCCGATCCGGCGGGCGAGCTCCTGAAACACCGGCACGCTGGAGGCGGCAAAGGCCTCCTGCAGCGTGAGATCCCTGTTCCAGGCCGCGACGGAATGCGTGACGCCGTTCCAGGGAAAGACCTGATCCGGCCCGCTGGCCACGCCCGTTTCCAGGGCGATGCAGGCATTGAGGATTTTGAAGGTGGATGCCGGGAGCATGGGCGTGGCGGCCCGGGCCGGGTTGTACACCTGCACGGCATCGGCGCCGTCGTGCAGCAGCACCATGGTTCCCTGGGCAGGCTGGAGACCGGCCTGCTGGAACGCCTGCCCCCACTGGGGGCGTTCGATGGTGGCGGAAGGGGCCTGCCTGCGTCCGGCGCAGGCGCAGAGCAGCACAAGGCAGCACAGCATCGTCAACAAGAGGGTGGAAGCGCGTTTCATGTATCCAGCTCGAAGGGGTATGTTACACTTTCAGCGTGCCGCGCAGCTCGTCCAGGGAGGCGATGCGCAGGGCCTGCATGGCGGCGGGCAGGGCGGCGGCCATGGCAAAGGCTGCGTCCGGCCGCATGAAGTTGGCCGTGCCCACCTGCACCGCTGTGGCGCCGGCCAGGATGAATTCCAGCACATCCCGCGCGCTGGTGATGCCGCCCACGCCGATGACCGGGATCTTCACCGCCCTGGCCACCTCCCACACGCAGCGCAGGGCCACGGGTTTGATGGCCGGGCCGGACAACCCGCCGATGACGTTGGCCAGCCGCGGGGTGCGGCGTTCCAGATCCACGGCCATGCCGGGCAGGGTGTTGATGCAGCACAGGGCGTCGGCCCCGGCTTTTTCCACGGCCCGGGCCACGGCGGCGATATCCGAGACATTGGGCGTGAGCTTGACCCAGACCGGCGTGTTGCCGGCCTGTTTCTTCACTGCTTCCGTCACCCTGGCGGCCTGGGTTGGATCCTGCCCGAAGAGGATGCCGCCTGACGCCACGTTGGGGCAGGACACATTGACCTCAATGGCCGCAATGCCCTCGGCCCGGGCCAGGATGCCGCCCAGGGCGGCGAACTCGTCGGCGTCGCAGGCATACAGGTTGGCGATGATGGGCACGTCCTGATGCGGCAGGGCAGGGAGCTTGTCTTGCAGAAAGGCTTCCACCCCGATGTTCTGCAGGCCAATGGCGTTGAGCATGCCGCAGGGTGTCTCGGCCAGGCGGGGCATGGGGTTGCCCAGACGCGGCTTGAGGGACAGGCCCTTGACGATGATGCCGCCCAGGGATTTCAGATCGCCGTAGGGCGCGAATTCCAGGCCGTAGCCAAAGGTGCCCGAGGCGGTGAGGATGGGATTTTTCAGCGCCAGACTACCGACCTGCACGGCCGTGGACACGGAAGGGGCGGAGACGGACGAAGATTCGGTGGTCATGCGGCGTCTCCTTAGACGGTGATTTTGGTGGACCAGAACACCGGCCCACGGCTGCAGGTCTGCACGCGCTTGCCCTGGTCGTCCTCGGCCACACAGCCAAGGCAGGCCCCCACGCCGCAACCCATTCGATTTTCCAGGGAAAGTTGCGTCCGTGCCCCGGTTTCCCTGGCCAGACGCTGCACCGTGCGCAGGAAGGGCAGGGGGCCGCAGGAGAGCACCAGACCCTGTTCCGCGGCCGTGGCAGTCATGGCCTCGCGCATGGCGTCGATGAATTGTTGCAAATCCGCAGGCCCTTGCTCCAAATAGCCCCTTGCGGTGATGGACGAAAAGGCGTCCCAAGGGTAGGAATCCAATGGAAGGCGGTGGCCGAAGAGCAGGGTGAGCTTTTCCGGGGCCGGATGGGCCCGGGTATAGCCCACAAAGGGAGCAATGCCGATGCCGCCGCAGAGCATGAGCGTGGAGGCGTTCTTTTCCTGGGCGAAGCCGTTGCCCAGGGGGCCCCAGACGGTGCAGGCGTCCCCCTGTTTGAGTGCGGCGAGTTTTTCCGTGCCCCGGCCCGTGTTCAGGATGTACAGGGTGAGCTGGCCGTTCTGGTAATCGCCGATGGAGATGGGCCGCCCCCAGATGAGTTCCTGACCAAAGGTTCCCGACCGGAGCATGACGAACTGGCCGGGCCGCCAGAGGGTCCAGCCGGGGAAGTCCAGCACGAGTTTCCAGATGCCGCCTGCCGACGGACCGGCGCCGAGCAGACGGTTTTCCAGCACCAAGGCGTCGTGGCAGGACGCCTTCAACAGGGCTTGCGCCATAGCAGTTACCTCATTGACCGCCCGCACATGCAGGCAACGTCCGCATGGACGTGCCCATGGAAGCCTGGGCGATGGAGAATCCATGACAGTGTTGACGACAGATTCGACGACCGCATCAACAGGTTCCGTACGTCCTGAAATCCTGGCTCCGGCCGGGCAGCCGGATGCCTTCCTGGCAGCCGTGGCCGCCGGAGCGGATGCCGTGTACGCAGGGCTGAAACATTTCTCTGCAAGGATGCAGGCAGATAACTTCGCCGTCAAGGAGCTGGCCGCACTTTCCGGCTATGCACGCGAAAAAGGGGTGAAGACCTATCTGGCCCTGAATACCATGCTCAAGCCCGGGGATCTGGACGCCGCCGGCCGCATGCTGGATCGCGTGGCCAAGGCCGTGCAGCCGGCCGGGGTCATCGTGCAGGATCTCGGGGCCGTGCAGTTATTGCGGCAGATCGAATTTCCCGGGGAGATCCATCTTTCCACCCTGGCGGCCGTATCCCCCATGGCAGGCCTGCGCGTGGCCAAGGAGATGGGCGTGCGTCGGGTGGTGCTGGCCCGGGAATTTCATGTGGATGAGATGAAGGCCATGGACACCGCCGCGGCGGAGCTGGACATGGATCTGGAAGCCTTTGTCCATGGCGCGCTCTGCTTCTGCGTCTCCGGCCGGTGTTATTGGTCCAGCTACATGGGCGGCAAGAGCGGCCTGCGCGGCCGCTGCGTGCAGCCCTGCCGGCGGCGGTATTCCGGCAAGGGCGTGCACGGTTCTGCCTCCGAGGGCGGGCGGGTGTTCTCCTGTCTGGATCTCTCGCTGGATGTGCTGGCCAAGACGCTCCTGCAGTTCCCGCGCATCAAGGCCTGGAAGATCGAGGGTCGCAAAAAAGGGCCGCATTACGCCTTCTACGCCGTGACCGCCTACAAGATGCTGCGCGACCACAGCGACGACCCCGCCGCCCGCAAGGAGGCTCTGGCCATCCTGGAACGGGCCCTGGGGCGCCAGGGCAGCCATGCCCTGTTCCTGCCGCAAAAACCGCATCAGCCCCTGCCCGAGGCCGGGGAGGAATCCGCCGTGGCCTCGGGGCTGCTGGCCGGCCGTGTCACCCACACCAACGAGGGTGGCGCTTATCTTGCCCCCCGCATGCCCCTGCTCAAGGGGGATCTGCTGCGCGTGGGGTCGGAAGATGACAGCTGGCATCAGACCATCCCCATCCGCAAGGCCATCCCCAAGGGCGGCCGGCTGGACATCCGCCCCGCCGTGGCCAAGCTCAGGCCAGCGCCTGCGGCCGAGGCCGGCCCGTCCGGCAAGCCCGGTGAATCCGGTAAGTCCGGCAAGCCTGGCGAATCCGGCAAGGCCGGCAAATTCGGCAAATCATCCCCCCTCAAGCGCAAGGGGCTGGGCAAGAACGCCCGCCCCTTCCACCCGCGCGGCCGCAGGCCCGGGCCGCGGCTGCCACCCAAGGGCACACCGGTGTATCTGGTGGACCGGCGGGAGCCTGAGCTGGCCTCCCGCCTGGGCAGCATGCGTGCGGAACTGGCCGAACGACGCGAGCCCGCCGGCGTGACCTCGGACTTCGAACCGCACATGCCGGCCGCGGCGGGACGTCCCAAGGGCACGGTCAACCTGATCGTGCAGCGGGCCCTGGCCGCGGGCAAGCAGACCGAGCGGGGCGTCAAGGGCTTGTGGATGACGCCCTTTACCCCGGAAAAATGCTCGCCCACCTTGTACCCGAAAATCTGGTGGTGGCTGCCGCCCGTCATCTGGCCCGAGGAGGAAGAGTCCTGGAAGAAGGCCCTGCACAAGCTGGTGCGCGACGGCGGCCGGCGCATCGTCTGCAATGCGCCCTGGCAGATCGGGCTGTTGCCGGATCTGGGCAAGGTCAAGCCCGTGGCCGGGCCGTTCTGCAACTTGGCCAATCCCCTGGCCCTGGAAGAAATGCGCGCCCTGGGGTTCGACATGGCTGTGGTCAGCCCCGAGCTTGGGGGGGAAGACATCCTCGCCTTGCCGGCACAAAGCCCGCTGCCCCTGGGCATCGTGGTCTCGGGCTACTGGCCCGTGGGGGTGACGCGCTATCGGAGTCCCCTGGTCAATCCCCAGGAGCCCCTGTCCAGCCCCAAGGGCGAGACGTTCTTCACCCGGCCGTATGGCCCGCTCTCGTGGATCTTCCCGGCCTGGCCCCTGGACATCACCGCCAGGACAGAGGCGCTGGAGGACGCAGGGTACGGCGTGTTCATCCACCTGAAGGAGCCGCAGCCCAGGCGGGTGGAAACGCCGGGCCGCAGCAGCCAGTTCAACTGGGAACTGGGCATGCTGTGAGGCAATGTTGCAGAAACGTCAAAAAACACGGACGGCGCGCATGGCAAGGAAAAAAATGCATTCCCGCGCGTCCAGGAGCACAATACGGCATTGCGGCGGTTTTGATTTGAGGTGTTGTTGTAATCACCTGATGTAAAATGATTAATTCATGAGGTGATCCGGCGCGGCCCATGGAGGATGGTGAGTGGGCCGCGCGCGGGAGTGCATTGATGCTGCGGATTGTTTCGTGTTTGTTGCGATTAATGTCAAAACGGGTTCCCCTGGGCTGCGGAGTGCGCTACAAGGGGGCCGTCTTTCACGGGAAGGACGTATTGGCATGGGTGTGCAGCAGTGCTGCACGAAACAAAAGCGACGCACAGCTCATTTTCAGCAGGAGGAAATCATGCAGCCGGCGGATACCGCATTCATTCTTATCTGCGCCGCTCTGGTCATGTTCATGACCCCCGGTTTGGCCCTGTTCTATGGCGGCCTCACGCGCAACAAGAACGTGCTGGGCACCATCATGCACAGCTTCATCATGCTTGCAGTGGGAACACTGGTGTGGGTGGCTGTGGGCTACAGCCTGGCCTTCGGCGACGATATCGCCGGCGTCATTGGCTCCCTGAACTTCGCCTTCCTGTACGGTGTGGGCGCGGAACCGGCAGCCGTTGCTCCCACCATCCCGCATTCCACCTTCATGATTTTCCAGTGCATGTTCGCGGTCATCACGCCCGCGCTCATCTCCGGGGCGTATGCGGAGCGCATCAAGTTTTCCGGGTTCCTGGTTTTCTCCGTCCTGTGGCTCATCCTGGTGTACTGTCCCATGGCCCACTGGGTGTGGGGCGGCGGCTGGATGGCACAGATGGGCGCGCTGGACTTTGCCGGCGGCGCGGTGGTGCACATGAGCTCCGGCGCGGCGGCTCTGGCGGCGGCCCTTGTCCTGGGCTATCGCCGCGGCTACGGGCAGGCGCCGTTCATCCCGCATAACATTCCCATGACTGTGCTTGGTGCGGGCATCCTGTGGTTCGGCTGGTTCGGCTTCAACGCCGGCAGCGCCCTGGCTGCCAACGGGCTGGCTTCCAGCGCCTTTGTGACCACGCACATCGCTGCCGCTGCGGCGGCCCTGGCCTGGATCGCCATGGAACGCATCGTCAGCGGCAAGCCCACCACCCTGGGCGCTGCCTCCGGCGCTGTGGCCGGGCTGGTGGTCATCACCCCGGCAGCCGGTTTCGTCACCCCCATGGGCGCGCTGCTCATGGGTCTTTCCGGCGGCGCCATCTGCTACGGCGGCATCTTCCTCAAGCACAAGCTCGGCTTTGACGATGCCCTGGACGTGGTGGGCATTCATGGCGTAGGTGGGACCTGGGGCGCCATTGCCACGGGCATTTTCGCCAACGCTGCCGTGAACGGCAAATCCGGCCTGCTGCAGGGCGATGTGCACCAGTTCCTGGTGCAGGTGGCCTCTGTGGTGGCCACCTGGGTGTTCTGCTTTGGCGCAAGCTACCTGTTGCTCAAGTTCACCGATATGGTGGTGGGCCTGCGCGTGACGCCGGAAGAGGAAGAAGTCGGTCTGGACATGAGCCAGCACAACGAGTCCGGATACCAGTACTAACGTCTTGCGAGAAAGGATTGCGATCATGAAAAAGATCGAGATCATTGTCCGACCCTTCAAGATGGAAGAGGTCAAGAAGGCCCTCACCAGCCTGGATATCAGGGGCATGACCGTGAGCGAGGTCAAGGGCTTCGGCCGGCAGCGCGGGCACAAGGAAGTCTACCGCGGCGCGGAATACCAGGTGGACTTTGTGGCCAAGGTCAAAATTGAAGTGGTGGTGGATGATTCCATGGCCAAGACCGTGGTGGACGAGGTGGTCAAGGCCGCCCGCACCGGCCAGATTGGCGACGGCAAGATCTTCGTCATCCCCGTGGAAGAAACCATCCGCATCCGCACCGGCGAGTCCGGCGTGGAGGCCATCTAACCCGTACTCGTAACGGGCCGGGGAGCGCTGCTTCCCGGCCCGTTCGCACTGCATCGCATGCCCGACGCCCTTGCCTCTCTCGCCCTCCTCGCCGGGGTGCGCCAGACCCTGCCGGATGCATTGCGCCGGCCCATGGCAGCCGGGTCCGCCCGCGAGGTCTCCACTGCCGCCCAACTGACTGCCGCCTGCGACACCTATTTCCAGGCCCAGTTTGAGGCCCGCCCGAACATCTCTTCCGGGCCGGCCTGCTGCATCGCCGCCGTGGGCGGCTACGGCCGCGCCGAATGCTCCCTGCATGCCGACATCGACGTGTTGCTGGTCTATGCGGATGAGATTCCCCAGAATGCGGACGCCCTGGCAGGGCATCTGTTCCGGCCGCTTTGGGATCTCAAGCTGGATGTGGGGCACGGCGTGCGCTCCGTTGCGGATTGCGTCGCCTGCGCCCGGCAGGACATGGCCGTGCTGGCCTCCCTGCTGGATCTGCGGCTGATCACCGGCGATGTCGCCGTGTTCGAGGCATTGCAGCAGGCCGTCAATGCCCTGGCCACGCCGGCCGTGCTGCCGGGGTTTCTCGTCTGGCTGGACCGGGAAACCGCCTCCCGTCTGGCCCGGCATGGCGAGGCCTTTGCCCTGCTGGAACCGCATCTCAAATCCGGCATTGGCGGATTGCGGGAAATCCACACCGCCCGCTGGCTGCATCGGCTCCTGGGCGAGCAGTCCGCCCTGGCCGAGCGCGATGTGCAGCGCCTGCAGGAAGATGTCGGCCTGTTGCTGGAAGTGCGCAGCCGGCTGCACGCCCTGTGCGGCTCGCGGCAGGATCTCATCCCCCTTGACCTGTTGCCGGACCTGGCCGAGTGTTGTGGCTATCCTGGGGAGCAGGGGCCCGCGCACCTGCTGGCCCGGCTGCACCGGGCCATGGAGCGCTGCCGGGCGGCAGCGTGGTGGCAGCGTCGCGCCGCGGCTGGTGCAGTGGGCGAACCAGACGTGTTGCAGGAAGAATTTCCCTGGGATTGCTGGGAAGCGCTGTATGCCTGCGCCGCAACCGGCCGGCCGCCGTCTCTGGCAGCCAGACGCCGCATGGAGGCCGAGGCGCAACGAGACAAGGAGCCGCCGGCGCTGTTCGCCCGCCTGTCGCAACTGCTGGCCGGACCACACGCCGCGGTGGCGGTGGAAGCCATGTTCGAAACCGGCCTGCTGGCCGCCCTGGTGCCGGCGTTCGGTGTCTCGCAGGACCGCATCCCCTATGGCGGCTGGCACATTCGCCCCGTGGGACGCCACAGTGTGGAGACCCTGCGCATGCTGGACGGCCTGGCCGATCCCCAGTCCCAGGCCCCGCGGCGGCTGCGCGTCCTGTGGGAGGAGGAGCGGCGGCGTCCGGCGCTGCTCTGGGCGGCCTTGCTGCACGATATTGGCAAAACCCCGGCCGAGGGCAGCCAGGGACATTGCGAGCGCGGGGGACATCTGGCGTCGTCGGTGCTGGCGGCCTGGGGCGCGCCGGCGGATCTGGTGGATGAGGTGGCGTTTCTCATCCGTGAGCATTTGCTGCTGGCCGAGACGGCCCATGCCGAGGACCCCGAGGACGCCGCCGTGGTGGGCCGCATCATCGGCCGCGGCGTGACGCCGGCCCGGCTTTCGCGCCTGCTGTTGCTGACCTATGCGGATTCGCACGCCACCGGGCCACGCGTGTGGAACGACTGGTCCGCCTCACTGCTGTTCGCCCTGGCCGATGCCGTGGCCGAGGCCCTGCAGACGCGGGACTTCACCCCGGCCCGCGAAGTCCGTCTGCTGCTCAAACGGCGTGATGTGCTGCGCAGTCTGGCGCACGAGGTCTATTCACCGGATGCCATGGAAGAACGCCTGGGCCTGCTGACCCCGCGCTACCTCCTGACCGTGGCCCCTGGGGAGGTGTTGCGCCACCTGCAGTTGCGCGACGAATTTCTGGAACGCTTTGAAGAAGCCCTGGTGCGCCTCCCCGGCGGCGGCCAGGAGGGCAGGGTGGCCGTGTTGCAGGCCCGCCCGGCGGATCGCGAGGGGGCAGGCGCGTGGGAAGTGGCCGTGGCTGGTCGGCTGGAAGCGCGGCTGCTGGCGATGGCTTCCGGAGTGCTGGCCCTTCACGGGCAGGACATCATGCAGGCGGACGTCTTCACCTGGAACGATGGCTTTGCCCTGCACCGATTTTTTGTCTCCCCACCGCCGGATCCGCTGTATCCGGATGAATTCTGGTCCCGGGTCCAGTCCACCCTCACTTATGCCTTGTCTGGCAAGGTGCGGCTTGAGGAGCGGCTGGCGGAAAAGCGCACCTCCCTGCTGGCACGCAACGGCCGCGTCAGGCTGGCGCCGGAAGTGGACATCCTGGCCGATGGCGACGCCTTCAGGGTCCAGGTGGAAGCGGACGACCGCATCGGCTTGCTGCACGATATTGTGGTGGGGCTGGAACAGGCCGACGCCCGGGTGCGCACGGCACGCATCCAGACCCGGGGCGCTCGCGCGCATGACCAGTTCCACATCTCGCCCACCGCAGCGCAGGCCTCGCAGTCCGAGGCATTTGTAAAAAGATTGCGCGAAGCCTTGCTCTCCCGCGTGTCCTGCGGCTAATAGCTGCGGCATCGCCGCGCCGAAATCGTGTTGCCGACGTCGAGTTACCGACATCACTGTGTCGAAGCGTCGCACGCGTTGCGGGGCAGGTCAAACCAAGGAGCATGTCCATGTCTGGAGCCTTTCAGCGTCCCCCGGCAGTGCGCCGGGCGCTCGTGTACGTGCTGTGCGCGCTCATGCTGTGTTCCGGGGCCTGTGCCCCGCGCCAGCCCCCGCCACCGCCGCGCGTCTACAACCAGCCCCTGCCCACGGATGTGGCCCCCACATATGCCGATCATCGCGTGCAGCTCACGGCTGTTTCCTACGCCTGGATGGGCCAGGGCTTCGACTATTCCCGCGCCGGCCTGGAGCCGGTAATCCTCAAGGTCGCGAACACCTCCGGGGCCGGCATGCAGGTGTTGGTGGATGAGGTGGTGGGCATTGCCCAGGACGGCAACGAGTATCTGGTGTACACCCTGGCCCAGGCCGGACAGATGATCTTCAATTCCGAATACTACCGCACCAATCGGGATGCCGCTGGCAGCGCCGTGGCCGGCACCATCATCGGGGCCGGGCTGGGCTCGCTGTTCGGCCTGCTGGTGGGCGGCGGTCCTGGCGCATGGCGGGGGGCCATCATCGGCGCGGCTGGCGGCGGCGTCACCGGGGCGCTCACTGGGTCTTCCCAGGGGCAGGCGAGGCTGCGGCACGACGTGATGCAGGAACTGCAGTATTTTGTGTGGAAGGAAACATACATCGCGCCGCAAGCCTCCCGTGTGGGCTACTTGTATTATCCCCGGGTGAACCTGCGGGCCGTGCGCGTGACGGTGCGCGGCACCGGCGGCGAGGTGCAGGCCTATGAACTGCCCCTGGTGGCGCCGGCCCTGCCGCCGACGCCTGCGGCCGATGCGCCGGTTCCGGCCGGAACCGCTCCGGCTCAGGCGCCCCCTGCAGGCGCTACGCTGACGCAGTAGAACACGTTGTTTTTGAAAAGAACTCTCGGGGGAAAACCTNTTTCCCCTCTCGCAATATCCTTTTTCAAAATTAAAATGCTCTAGCCGCGCCGGCGCTGATGCACACAAAACGGGCCGGACACCTTGGCAGTGTCCGGCCCGTTGTCATGTTGTCGGGGCGGCAACGCTTACCGCTTCATGGCGTTGAGGTTGTTGCGGATCATGATGGCGTTGATCTGGTTGGCCTGACGAATCTGCGTGGTGGCGATGGCGTTGGTACGGGCCTGCTTGCTCATGTACGGCCGGGGGGCGACCACGTGCCGGGGCGCTCCAGGAGCCACCACCCACCCGGGACCCATCGCCGGTCCGGGACCCATCGCCGGTCCGGGGACCATGGGCCGGGGGGCGACCACCACGGGCCGCGGCGCAACCATCACCGGTCGGGGAGCCACCACCACGGGCCGGGGCGCGACCACCACGGGCGGCGGAGCCATCATCACAGGAGGAGCCACCATCACAGGAGGAGCCACCACCACGGGCCGGGGCGGGATATACGCCACACGAGGCGGCGGGATAATGACGCGCGGGGCAGGACCGATCACCACAGGACCACCAATGGACACATGCACGCCCGGTGCATGCACGGTGAACGCATTGGCCGGTGCCGGCATCTGCAACATCGCCAGGGACAGGATCATCAGCAGTATGGGCAGGCGATTCATGACGAGCCTCCTTTTCGTTCTCTCTTGCAATGTATCCTTGCACACTGTAGGGAGTGCATTGCATCAGACAGGTTCACGGCATGAAAAAAAGTTTATTCTTCGTCAGCGGATTCATTTTTCTCATGCCTTCTTGTATTTCTATGTCAGACATTCCAGCCCGCTTGTCAACGCGGGCTGGCGTTGTTAAATACTTCTTTTACATGAGTCAAAATCCCTCGCAGAATCCATCAAGGAGCCGAAAATGAATCAGACTCCCTACGCCTATTCCAGGAACCCCGCAGGTTCCATGGCTGCCAGCAAAACCCTCACCGCCGTGTTCATGCGCGGGGTGTATCAGTGGATGTGCCTGGGCCTGCTGGCCACTGCCGGCATGACCTGGTTCACCCTGAGCAGTGACGCCATGCTCAGCCTGCTGGTCACGCCGCAGGGCGGTCTTTCCATGCTGTACTGGGGGGCGGTGATTGCGGAAGTGGCGCTGGTCCTGGTGCTGTCCGTGCGCATTGGCAAACTCTCGGCCTTTTCGGCCTCGGCCATGTTCCTGGCGTACAGCCTGCTGAACGGCATCACCCTGTCGCTGCTCGTGGCCATGTACACCCAGGCCTCTGTCATGCGCACCTTCCTGGTGTGCGCGGGGATGTTCGGGGCCATGAGCGTGTACGGCATGGTCACCAAGCGCGACCTCACCGGCATGGGCAACTTCCTCATCATGGGACTCATCGGCATCCTGCTGGCTTCCGTGGTGAACATCTTCCTGGTGAGCACCACCATGCATTATATCATCAGCTACCTGGGCGTGCTGATCTTCACCGGGCTCACCGCGTACGACACCCAGAAGCTCAAGGAAATGGGCGCCACCATGCCCCTGGACGACGCCACCGCCGTCCGCCGTGGCACCATCCTGGGCGCATTGACCTTGTATCTGGACTTCATCAACCTCTTCATCATGCTGCTGCGCGTCATGGGCGACCGGCGCTAGCGCAAGTTGCTTTTGAAAAAAGGACGTTGCGAGAGGGAAGAACCTTTCTGTAGAAAGGTTTTCCCCCGAGAACCCCTTTCAAAAGTAACGTGCCCTCGCCTGCGGCCTGCCGCGGCAGTTTGGATTTGGGACGCCCGTCGGCTTTGACTGGCGGGCGTCCAGCATTATACAAAGGACAACATGGCCAAGAAAAAACGGCGCGGCGAGCGCCCCCAGAGCGTAGATCTGCCCACGGTACTGCGCGTGTTCAAAGAAAGCCGCAAGCCCCTGAGCCAGGGAGAGATTGTCTCCATGCTCAAGCTTTCCGGCAAGGAAGTCCATCGTCTGCGGCCGCTCATCGAGCAGCTGTTGGACGGGGGCAAACTGATCAAGCTCGGTCGCGGGTCGTACGGCCTTACCGAGCGGCTCAAGCTCATCACCGGCAAGCTGGAGATCCAGCGGTCAGGGGTGGGTTTTGTCATTCCGGAAGACAAGCGGCGGACGGATATCTTCGTCAGCCCGCAGCATTTCAACGGCGCCTGGCACGGGGATCGCGTGGCCGTGGCGCTTTTGCCGGAATCCCACGGCCGGCGGCCGGAAGGGCGCATTGCCCGGGTGCTGGAGCGCGGGGCCACGCAGCTGGCGGTGCGCGTGCAGCGTCGCATGGGCGAGCTGCTGTTGTGCCGGCCCACAGACCCCAAGCGGGGCTTCCATCTGATGGTCAAGGCCGACGAACTGGTGCAGACCCTGGGGCAGGACGTCTTTGACGGCGACATCCTCATTGTCGAGGCCGGGGAGCAGCTGGACCGCGACCTGTACAGCGCCACGGCCGTGTCCCGCCTGGGACCGGAGGGCGATGTGGGCGTGCAGGAGAGTCTGGTCAAGACCAACTACGACATCCCCACCGCCTTCCCCCAGCCCGTGCTGGACCAGGCCGCCACCCTGCCCGAGGCGCCGGACGAAGCCGACATGGCCGGCCGCGAAGACTTGCGGCATCTGGATCTGGTGACCATCGACGGCGTCAAGGCCCGGGATTTCGATGACGCCGTGTGCGTGCAGCGCGAGGGCGAGGGGTATCGTCTCTGGGTGGCCATCGCCGATGTCTCCCATTACGTCCACCCCGGCACGCCCCTGGACGAAGAAGCCCTGACCCGCGCCAATTCGTACTATTTTCCGCAGTCCGTCTGTCCCATGTTCCCGGAGGCGCTCTCCAACGGGCTGTGCAGCCTTAATCCCCACGTGGACCGGCTGTGCATGGTGGTGGAGACGGCCTTCGACCGCCACGGCCGGTACGGGGAATCCCGGCTGTATCCGGCCGTGATGCGCAGCAAGGCCCGGCTGACCTACGGCCAGGTGCAGCGCGCCGTGCTGCTCAAGGAAGAAGAGGAGCGGCTCGCCATTGCTCCGGTGCTGCCCATGCTGGAGGTGGCCGAGGAGTTGGCCCGCAAGATCAATACCCTGCGCCGCCAGCGCGGCAGCCTGGACTTTGACCTGCCGGAGCCGGAAATCCTGTTCAACCTGAGCGGCGAAACCACGGACATCCGCCGCCGCACGCGGCACTTCGGGCATCAGATCATCGAGGAATTCATGATCGCGGCCAACGAGGCCGTGGCGCGGTTTCTTACGGAGCGGGAGTTCCCCTGCCTGTACCGCATCCATCCCGAGCCGGACCCGGGCAAGCTGGCGGCGCTGTTCAAGCTGCTGCAGTCCACGTCCCTTGGTCCGAAGCTGGATCCGGAGCAGACCCGTACCCCCACCGCCGAAGGCGTGCAGCACCTGCTGGCCCTGGCCCAGGGCACGGAGCAGGAGTTCCTGGTGAACCGCCTGACCTTGCGGGCCATGATGCAGGCGTCCTACGATCCGCAAAACGAAGGGCATTTCGGCCTGGCTTCGGACTGCTATTGCCACTTCACCTCGCCCATCCGCCGGTATGCGGATTTGGTGGTGCACCGCAGCGTCAAGACCGCCCTGCAGGCGGCCACCTGGGAGCACCCGTTCCACTCCTTCAAAAAGCTCAAGCAGGTGGCGGAGCATCTCTCAGCCACGGAGCGGGTGGCCATGGAGGCCGAGCGGGAAATCCTCAAGCGCCTGACCGTGCTGTTCCTGCAGGACAAGGTGGGTGCCGAGTTCACTGGCGTGGTCAACGGCATGGCCGACTTCGGCTTCTGGGTGGAGCTCAACGAGGTGATGGCCGAAGGGCTGGTCCGCCTCTCCACCCTGAACGACGACTACTACGCCTATCTGCCGGACAAGCAGGTGCTGCTGGGCGAACGCACCGGCCGGGCCATCCGCCTGGGCCAGGAAGTGACCGTGGTGCTGACCGACGTGCAGATTGGCCGTCTGGAAGTGAATCTGGAACTGGCCACCCCGGTGGAACGCACCGTGCCCGGCCGCCGAGCGCGACAGAAGCGCCGGGAATAGACGGCGGCGAACGTATTCGGGGGAAGGCTTTTCTGGCAAAGAAGGCTTCCCCGCCACCGCCCTTCCCACCACTTGTACCATGCGGATGGGATATTGATGGTGCAAGGCGCGCAGCCGGCCATTGGCAGCCGCCATGTTTTCACATACAATACCCATCTTCCCACATCACGCCTACCGTAAGACACATCATGCACCCTCGCGTTGCCTACATCTCGTTGTGGCTGCCCAAGCCTTCGGAAACATTTATCATGCGGGAAATCCTCTGCCTTCGGGAGCAGGGGGTGGATATCTTGCCCACGGCGCTGTACGGCCCGTTGCGGAAGCATTTTTCCAGGGAAATGCAGGCCTTTGCCTCCACTGTGACGCGGCTTGGCCTGCGGCATCTTTCCCGTGGCGTGGCCGACGAACGCTTCTGGTGGAAGCGGGATCCGGCTGCGGTCAGGGAGTGTCTGGGCTATGCCCGGCTGGGCTTCCGGACCCTGGAACGCACCGGCGAGAACCTTTGGGCCCTGCATGCCGGGTTTCGTCTGGCCCGGATGTTCGAGGAGCATGCCATCACGCACATGCATGCACCCTGGGCCACGGGACCGGCCATGGCGGCCATGGTGGCGTCCCGGCTCACGGGCATTCCCTTCAGCTTTGCCGCCCGCGCCGGGGACATCTACCCTCCGGAGCAGGCCTTGCAGGCCAAGATTGCCCGGGCGGCCTTCGTGCGGGTGAACACGCAATCCAACGTGACCTACCTGCGTTCCCTGGTGCCGGTGGAACATCAGGCCAAGATTCTGAATGTCTACAATGCGGTGACCCTTATTCCCGCCGAGGAGGCGCCGGTGTTCATGACGCCGCCGGTGCGCATCCTGGCCATCGGTCGCTTTGTCAAGACCAAGGGCTTTGACGACCTGCTGCGCGCCTGCGCCATCCTCAAGGAGCAGGAGGTGGATTTCCTCCTCACCCTGGCCGGTTCCGGCGGGGAGGAAGCCGCGCTCAAGCAGTTGGCCAGGGAACTCAACATTACGGACCGCCTGCACTTCCCCGGGTTTGTGACGCATGAGGAAGTCTCCCGTCTGCTGGACCAGACCGACTGCTTTGTCATGCCCTCGGTGGTGGGCAGGAACGGGGACCGCGACGGCATCCCCAATGTGATCATGGAAGCCTGCACCCACCGCGTGCCCGTGGTGGCCACGGACTGCTCGGGCATTGGCGAGGTGATCCGCAATGGCGAGACTGGCCGGCTGGTGCCCCAGCGCAACCCCGAGGCCCTGGCCGCCGCCCTGCGGCAGACCCTGGCCGACCGGGCCGAGGCCCTGCGCCTGGCCGCCGCCGCCAAGACCCTGGTGCTCTCCCTTTTCGACCAGCAGACCAACTGCGCCACCCTGCGCGCGTTGTTCACGGAGAAAGGGAGAAAAGGCTGAAGAGATGATCAGGGGGATAATCCCCCTGGCCCCTTATGTTTCGGGCCGGGATTCCCGTTCGCATGCGAACGGGAATCCCGGCCCGAAAATATTGGAGGGGGGGAACGCAATTCCCCAGAAAGAGCCTAGAGCATATTGTTTTTGAAAAGAACTCTCGGGGGAAAACCTTTCTGTAGAAATGTTTCCCCTCTCGCAATGTCCTTTTTCAAAAGTAAAATGCTCTGGTTTACAGGCCCTTGTCCCTGATCATCCCGGCCAGGTCGGCCACGCGGCAGGAGTAGCCCCATTCGTTGTCGTACCAGGTGACCAGTTTGGCCAGCCCGTCGGACTGCGCGCGGGTGTATTCTTCTTCCACAATGGAGGAGCGGGCATCGCCCTTGAAGTCCGAAGAGACCAGGGGCCGGGTGTTGTAGCCCAGGATACCTTTGAGGGGACCTTCGGCGGCGTCCTTGAGGGCCTGGCGCAGGGCTTCGGTGGTCACGGGCCGTTCGGGCTCAAAGGCGAAGTCCACCACGGAAACGGTGGCCGTGGGCACGCGGAAGGAGTAACCGTCCACCTTGCCCTTGAGGGCCGGGATCACCAGAGCCACGGCCTTGGCGGCGCCGGTGGAGGTGGGGACGATGTTCTGGGCGGCAGCGCGGGCGCGGCGCAGATCCTTGTGGGGAAGGTCCAGGATGCGCTGGTCGTTGGTGTAGGAGTGGATGGTGCACATCAGGCCGGAGGCGATGCCGCAGAGCTCGTGAATCACCTTGGCGGCCGGGGCCAGGCAATTGGTGGTGCAGGAGGCGTTGGAGATGATGACGTGCTTGGCGGGGTCGTAGAGGTCGTGATTCACGCCCATGACGATAGTGATGTCTTCTTCCTTGGCCGGGGCGCTGATGATGACCTTTTTGGCGCCAGCCTCAATGTGCGCTCGCGCCTTGGGGCCCTGGGTGAACAGGCCGGTGGATTCAATGACGATATCCACCCCCAGATCGGCCCAGGGCAGGTTGCGGGGGTCCTTTTCGGCAAAGCACTGGATGGCCCAGTCGCCATAATGGATGGTATTTTCTTCCGCGCGGACCGGCTCGGGGGCGCGACCGTAGGTGGTGTCGAACTCCAGCAGGTGCGCGGAGGTGTTGATGTCGTATAGATCGTTGATGGCCACGATTTCAAGGTCGCCTTTGCGGCGCTCGTACATGGCCTTGACGACCTGGCGGCCGATGCGGCCGAAACCGTTGATGCCCACACGCATGGCAGTCATGAGAATCTCCTGGAATTAGTCTTCAAAGATGCGGGATTCGAACTTGACGAGCATCTCGTAATCGGTCTTCAGGGCCTGATGGAGCCGGGCGTTTTCAATGGCCATGGCGCACAGGTCGGCAATGGCCTGGGCGAACTCCATCTCCTGCTCGTCAAAGTTGCGCTTGGTTTCGGAATACACGCGCATGGCGCCGATGGCCTTGCCGTTGACCATAAGCGGGATAACCAACACAGAAACGATGCCCTCGGCCTTGGCGGCATCGCGGTACTGGAAGCGGGGGTCTGTCTGGGCGTCTTCCAGGTGGATGGCTTTGCCGGTGGTCGCCTCGCGGTCCACCTGGCTTTTTTCCAGGTCCACCGGACCCTTGCGGGTGTAGGTTTCAGAGAGGCCCCAGCCTGCGCCGGGCAGCAGGCGCTTGCCGGTACGGTCCAGCAGACGCAGGGTGCAGCCCTTGGCGTGCAGGGCAAGGGCTGTCTGATGCGTCACGTCCTTGAGCACCTGGACGGGCTCCAGGCTGGAATTCACGCATTTGGCCACGGCAGTCAGGGTCCGAAAATAGCGCTCGAAGCGGTCCATCTGTTCCTCCTGAAAAGTGTCGTCAGGCGGCTTGGGGGTGCCATTCCCACCTGGCGCGAGCAAGGCATGTGAAGGATAAGATACAAGGGTGACAACAATATGGCACATCGGAATGAATAATACCAACAGAAAAATAGGGTGCGCGGGCGGCTCGCGTCCCTTGTGTTTCTGTGACATCTTTTGTAAAAATATAATGCTTTTGTCACGGAGGGACCCATGAGCGGCGAAAATCAACTGGTGGAAGTGGCCTGTCCCAAGTGTCAACGTACCGAAATCATCAATGTTCCCAAGGAAGAAATGCCCGTCTGCCCGGAGTGCAAGGTGCGGATGGTGGTAAAAGAGCTGCTGAAGGAAGGAAAATCCTATTAATTCAACATGTTTCCCCGGAGGGTTTCGATGCGCAAGGCGTTGTTGATGATGGTGATGGTGCTCGGCCTGGTTTCGCAGGCTTGGGCTGCGGACATTGAACTGGCCAAAAAATCCACGCTGGAAGGCATTCTGCAGCGCGGCGAGCTGCGTGTCGGCTTTGAAGCCGGTTACATGCCCTTCGAAATGACCAACCAGAAGGGCGAGTTCGTCGGCTTTGACGTTGATATGGCCAAGGAAATGGCCAAGGCCATGGGCGTGAAGCTCGTGCCCGTGAACACTGCCTGGGACGGCATCATCCCCGCCCTGCTCACGGACAAGTTCGACATCATCATGAGCGGCATGACCGTGACCCAGGATCGCAACCTCAAGGTGAATTTCCCTTCCCCCTATATCGTGGTGGGCCAGACCATCATTCTGAATCCCAAGCACAAGGACACGGTGAAGAGCTACAAGGATCTCAACGATCCCAAGTACATCGTCACCTCCAAGCTGGGCACCACCGGGGAAGAAGCCGCCAAGAACCGCATCCCCAAATCCACGTACAAGTCCTTTGAATCCGAACAGGAAGCCTTCCTGGAAGTGATGAACGGCAAGGCCGACGCCTACGTGTACGACCAGCCCAACCAGGTGGTGCTCATGGCTCAGCAGGGCGCCTCCGCCGGCATGATCTTCCTGGACCAGCCCTTCACGTATGAGCCCCTGGCCTGGGCCATCAACAAGGGCGACCCCGACTTCCTCAACTGGCTGGAAAACTTCCTGGCCCAGGTGAAGAACGACGGCCGCTACGAGCGCATCTACAACAAGTGGATCAAGGGCACCGACTGGATCAAGGACATCCAGTAGTCTTACCGCCAGTGACGGAGGGGGCTCCCGAGAGTCCCCTCCCTTTTCCTTTCTTTCTTCAGGGATTGCGAGCCGCCCATGCAACTTTCCTCCGGCCTCTCCCCAAGACGCTCCAGGCTATGGTACCGAGCCTGGGCCGCCATTTTTATTTTCATGCTGGCTGGTTCCATTTTCGCGCTGTACTATGCTGCCAAACAGGTGGATTACGTCTGGCGTTGGTATAGAATTCCACAATATTTTTGGTATGTTGAGCAGGTAGAGACCAAGTCCATGCTCGATGGCGACGTGGTGGCCGTGGAGCAGGGCTCCGGCGGCACAGTCATCACCGTCAAGGGGCTGGACGGCGAGGAAGAGCGCTACACCGTGCCTGGCGGCGGCGAAGTCCGTGTGAGCCGTGGGGATATGGTCAGCTCCGGGGATGCGCTGGGCTTCCATGAGCAGCAACACCTCGGCGTCATGGTGCAAGCTGCGTGGCTGACGCTGGAGGTCTCGTTCCTGTCCATCGTCATCGGCATCGGGCTGGGGCTCATCACTGGTCTGGCGCGGCTGTCGCACAATCCGGCCCTGCGCTGGACGGCCATCACGTACATTGAGCTTATTCGCGGCTCGCCGCTGCTGGTGCAGATTTACATCTGGTATTTCGTGTTCGGCACGCTCATCAACCAGCTGCTGGGCAAGTACGGACTGCCGCAGCCGTCGCCCTTGTGGTACGGCGTGGCGTCCATGGCCATGTTCACCGGGGCGTACGTGGCGGAAATCGTGCGCGCGGGCATCCAGAGCGTGCACCGGGGCCAGGTGGAAGCCGCCCGTTCCCTGGGTATGACGTCTTTTGAATGCCTGCGTCATGTGGTGCTGCCTCAGGCTGTCCGCCGCATTTTGCCGCCCCTGGCCGGGCAGTTCATCAGTCTGGTGAAGGACTCCTCGCTGCTGGGCATCATCGCCTTGCGGGAATTGACCAAGGCCACCCGCGAACTTATCACCTCGAATCTGCAACCCTTTGAAATGTGGTTCGTGTGTGCGATTTTGTATTTGGTGATGACCTTCGCCCTTTCCATGCTGCTGCAATGGTTTGAACGCAAATGGCTGACATCATGACACAGTCTTCTGGTCCTATCATTCGTGTGGAGGCCATCTCCAAGTTTTTCCACCTGCCGCACAGGGTGGTGGCCCTGGACAAGGTGAGCGCGGAAATCATCGCCGGCGAGGTGGTGGTGGTCATCGGGCCGTCCGGCTCGGGCAAGTCCACGTTTCTGCGTTGTCTTAACCGGCTGGAATATGCGGACGAAGGGCACATCTGGATAGACGGGGTGGATATCCTTTCGCCCAAGGCCAACATCAACGCCATGCGCGCGGAAACCGGGATGGTCTTTCAGTCCTTCAATCTCTTTCCGCACAAGACGGTGCTGGAGAACATCACCCTGGCGCAGATGGTGGTCAAGAAGCGGCGTCAGGGCGAGGCGGAAAAGAAGGCCATGGCCCTGCTGGAGCGCGTGGGCATTCCGGACAAGGCCCAGGCCTACCCGGACCGCCTTTCCGGCGGCCAGCAGCAGCGCGTGGCCATTGCCCGCTCCCTGGCCATGGATCCAAAGGTGCTGCTCTTCGACGAACCCACCTCCGCCCTGGACCCCGAAATGGTGGGCGAGGTGCTGGACGTGATGCAGAACCTCGCCCGCGACGGCATGACCATGGTGGTGGTGACCCACGAGATGGGCTTTGCCCGCGAAGTGGCGCACCGTGTGCTGTTCATGGACCAGGGGCGCATTCTGGAAGAAGGCACGCCCATGCACTTCTTCACCGAGCCGCAACACGATCGCACCAAGCTCTTCCTCAGTCAGATTCTGTAGCCTTTCCAAGGCCTGCCCGGCCCTGCGATGCGGGTTCGGGCAGGCCTTCCTCGTCATTCCTCATTCTTCAAGATGGACACACCCATGCTGCGTTGCTTTCTTCGCGCCAAGATCCACCGCGCCATGCTCACCGGCGCGGACCGTGACTATATCGGCTCCATTTCCATCGATCCGGCCCTGCTGCGTGCGGCCGACATCGCGCCGTTTGAACAGGTGGACGTGTACAACGTGGATAACGGCGAACGCCTGACCACCTACGCCATTGAGGGCAAGCCCGGCGAGATCTGTCTCAACGGCGCCGCCGCCTGCAAGGGCGAGCCGGGCCAGCGCGTCATCATCGCGGCGTATGCGTATCTGACTCCGGAGGATGTGCCTGCGCTGGCTCCGCGCGTGGTCATCTGCGGGCCGGGCAATGTGATGATTGCGCCGCAGTAGGGGCGGGCATTCTGGCGGCTAGGGCAAGTTATCTTTGAAAAGAGTTCTCGGGGGAAAACNTTGCAAAAAGGTTTCCCCTCTCGCAATGTCCTTTTTCAAGAGTAAAATGCTCTAATGCACCGGACTTATCGTGGCAAGCAACCCCGCCCAGGCAGGGTACTCGTCTGGCTCCCAGGTCTCGCGGATCCACCACAGCCAGTGCTCGCGGTCGCCGCCTTGGTGAATGGCGTACAGGGCCAGGAAGGCCGTCACGCGCATGTTCTTCACGCAGTGCACCAGGGTGCTGCGGCCGGCGGTGGTGCGCATGGCCTCGAAGAATCGGGCCACATCCTCGCTGGTGGGGACGTCCCAGATGACGGGGATGTGAATGTACTCCACGCCCAGGGAGGCCAGCAGGCCGGCTTCGTCGGGCAGGCTGTAGGGCTGGCCGTGCAACGACAGATTGATGACCACCTCCACACCGGCGCGGGCGCAGGCGGTCAGCTGGGCTTCGGTGGGATGCCCGGCGCAGAGTACGGTGGGGGAGAACCGCCGGATGGCGGGGATGTCCTGCAGTGATCCGGGAATGCTCATTGAATGCCCATCTCCTTGAAAATGCCGACGATGCGGGCGCGGGCCGGCGCGCCTTCCAGACGTTTGTGCACGCTGCCGTCGGCGTTGTGGAACACCAGAGTGGGGTAGACCCGGGGACGGTAGGCGATTTGCGCCGCTGCATTCTTTTCCGGATTCAGCAGCACGACTTCTGCCCGGCCGGCGTATTCGCGCTGCAATTGCAGCAATACAGGCCGGAGGGTGCGGCAGGGGCCGCACCAGTCCGTGCCCAGCTCCACCAGGGTGGGCATGCCGGGCGTGGCGAAGGAGGAAGAGGAATGCGCGCCGGGCTGATATCCCGGGCCCGAAGGCGCCTCGGCCGGCAGCATGAGATCAAGCACAAAGAATTTCAGCACCACCAGGACAAAGAGCAGGCCCAGCAACATCAACAGACGGTACGACCCCATGACGACGGCTTCCTTGTTTCCGGGACACCCTTTTCGGGAAGGGTGCCCCTTGAGAACGCATTAGGCCAAGTTACCTTTGAAAGGAATTCTCGGGGGAAAATCTTTCTCAAAAAAGGTTCTTCCCCCGTCCCCCCTTTCAAAGACTTTTGTTAGGATTACAAAGTATTATAAAAGTTTTGGAAGGGGAGAGCGCGAGAGGGGAGAACCTTTTTCAAAAGGTTTCCCCCCTCGCAACGTCCTTTTTCAAACGTAAAAGGCTCAAAGGAGCAGGCCCGCGCGCGCTACTGCTTTTTCTTGGCGGCCTTCTCCGGTTTCCCCGGTTTTTTGGCCGGGGAGGCTGCCTTTTCTGCCGCGGCGTTGGCGGCGGCGTCTTCGGCTTCCTCTTTGGCCGGGTCCACCTTTTCAGGCAGGACGAGCCGGTCCTTGATGTTGTTCTTGATCCAGCTGGAATCCCACCATTCAATGGGTGAGACGGGCACGCCCGAGACATACATGGCAAAGTGCAGGTGGTCGCCCAGGGCCATGCCGGTGAAGCCGGTCCTGCCGATGACCTGCCCCTTGGCCACCTGATCGCCCTCGCGGACGTGCATTTCACTCAGGTGGGCGTACATGCTCTGCAGGCCCAGGCCATGATCCAGCATGATCATGTTGCCATAGATGCCCAGATAGCCGGCGAACACCACGGTGCCGTGGTTGCCGGCGGGCACTTCGGCCATGGCGGTGGAGGCGATGTCCTGCCCCATGTGCGTCTGCTGGTCCACTTCCTGGCCGTTGTACACGTAGGCGCGGTGGTCGGCAAAGCGGGCCATGGGCGCACCGGGCATGCGGCGGAAGGCGCCGCTCCACAGGGGCAGGGGAGAGGTGCGCAGGCCGATGCCCAGGAGGAGTTTGTCGTTGCTGGCGCGGATTTCCCGGTTGGCGCGCACGTATCGCTCCAGGGCGGTCAGCTGGCCGGGGACCTGGGCGGCGAATTCACTGTCGATTTTGTTGATCAGATTGTCGGAGACATTGATGGTGTCCCGACGGAAGGTGCGCGGAATGGCTGTGATGGCAAAGTTGGCCACGGCGCGGTTGCCTGCGGCGTCGTCCGCAAAGAGCACCGGGACATAGGTCTTCGGGTCTGCATTATGCGGAAAAACGAAGAAGCAGGCGTACTTGCCTCCACCTTGCTCATAGCCGGGGAAAAAGAGGTTTCCCACCTGTACGCCGGTTTTGGCGGCCGGCTCAGACACGCTGTAGACCACCAGGCCGGGCCCGCCCTGCCGCACGTAGTGCTGCATGCTTTGCACGGCGATCGTGGGTTTGATGGTATCCATCAGATGTTTGCGGGAAATGACCTGCGTGTTGCCCTGGCCAAAGCGGGCAAACGAGGCATCGCTCACGGCAATTTCGATGACCACCTCGCCGTCGGGGATCTTGAACAGCTCCAGGGTGAAGCGTTCCTCCACGGCAGGCGGGGAGCCGTCGTAGCGTTTGTCCAGAATGGTATAGGTCTGGTTGCCAGTGGTGACGGACACGGCCATGTGCCGGAGGCCCGAGTCCGCATCCGCAGCGCGCACCTGCATGGGCAGGCTTGGCGAAACGAACGCGGTGAGGGGTTCCAGCACAATCTCGGGTTTGGAGCGGTCGTGGAACAGCAGCCACCCGCCGCCTCCGAGGGCTGCCACAGCCAGGAGCGTCAGAAAAAACAGCGCAGTAAGTTTCACGGTAGCAGTGCAGCCTTAAACGGGAAATTCGTCCGGCTGGCTGGCAGCGAACAGGCTTTCGTCCAAGGGCTTGGTTTGCATCCGTTCCATGGTGTCCATGAGCCGGATGGTCAGCTTGAGGAAGTCGGATTCGGTGATGATGCCGCGCAGGGTCTTGTCTTCCACCACGGGCAGGCAGCCGTATTTATGGTTGAGCAGCAACTCCGCCGCCACGCGCAGGGAGGTCTGGCTGGAGACGGTGGTGACGTCGCGGCGCATGATTTCGTTGAGCGGGATGCCAGCGTCAATTTCTTCTTGCACGCTCTTGTCCACCTCGGCAAACTGGGAGATGGTGGCCGCAAGGATGTCCCGGTGCGTCACCAATCCAAGAAAGACATTGTGATCATCCACCACAGGAATATGGCGGATGCGGGCCAAGGTCATCATGGAACGGGCCGTGCGCAGGGAGTCCGTGCGTTTCAGGGTGAACAACTCGGTGGTCATGAGGTCGCCGACGATAAGCATTACATTGCCATCCTTGGGCCTTTCAAGTGAGGGGAAAACACGGCATGCGCAATAGGGTCATGATGGCACAGATGCTGCCTCCCTGCAAGGGCAGGCGGCAACTCTCACGGATTGTTCATTCTTGCCAGGGCGCGGCGGCGGGGAAAAACTGCCTTGACGGCGCGCGTAAAATTTGTTCTTCCAGCGCTGATATGCTCCTTTTGCCTGCTTTCACACAGCAGCCTCCCATGGCTTTCTGGTGCGGTTTCTCGATTTGAAGCGCAATCGCGAACGCATGGTGCGCGACCAAATCCAGGCCAGGGGCATCTCCAACCCGCTGGTGCTGCAGGCAATGCTGAACGTGCCACGGCATCTTTTCGTCCAGGAGGCCCTGCGCGCCCAGGCGTATGGGGACCATGCCGTCCCCATCGGGCACGGGCAGACCATCTCGCAACCGTATATCGTCGCCTTGATGAGTGAAATTCTTGAGCCGGCTCCGGGTGTCTCCGTGCTGGAAATTGGCACTGGCTCCGGGTATCAGGCTGCCATCCTGGCCGAGATGGGCATGGACGTCTCCAGTGTGGAGCGCATCAAGGCGCTGCACTTCGCCGCTCGAAAGCTCCTTGATTCGCTGCGATATTTCAAGGTTCGGCTCAAGCTGGACGATGGCACCGTGGGCTGGGCCGAGTATGCGCCGTTCGATCGCATCATTGTCACTGCTGGCGGGCCGGAGATTCCCGAGCCGCTGGTGGCGCAACTGGCGGATCCGGGCATCATGGCCATTCCTGTGGGACGCAGCCGGCGCCAGCAGGAATTGGTGGTCATCCGCAAGCAGCACGGCAAGACCACGCTGGAACGCCGCGGCGGCGTGGCCTTTGTGGATCTGGTGGGCACGCACGGCTGGTAGCCCGGCTGTTGCGACGTGTGCGGCTGGCCTCATCCATCTCATTTACTTACACCGAGAACATCAATGAAGCTGTTTCAGTCCTGGATGGATCGCATCTGGCGTCTTGCGGATTCCGCCGGCGCGGAGCGGGCTCTGGCCATTGTGTCCTGCATCGAGTCCATCTTTTTTCCGGTGCCGCCGGATCTCATGCTCATCCCCATGTGTCTGGCCAACCGGGCCAAGGCCTTCCGCTATGCCACCATCTGCCTGGTGGCCTCCATTCTTGGCGGGGTGATTGGCTATGTGATCGGGTATTACTTCATGGAAGCGATTGGACAGCGCATTGTTGAATTCTATCATTTTGACGCGCAGATCCTCAAGATCGAGGCCTGGTACAACAAGTACAGCGCCTGGGCCGTGGCCATTGCAGGGCTCACGCCGGTGCCGTACAAGGTGTGCACGCTCACGGCGGGCATGTTCAAGATCAGCTTCCCCATTTTTATGGTTGCTTCTGTGCTGTCGCGCGGGTTGCGTTTTTTTGCCGTGGCCGGGCTCATTTATCTGTATGGGGAAAAGGTCCGCTTCTTTCTAGAAAAACGGTTCGACCTCGTGCTCACTGTCAGCGCGGTGCTGGTGGTGCTGGGATTCGTGGTCGTGAAATTCTTTTAGCGATTCAACAGAATGGCTGTTGAAATGGAGGTGTTCCCATGAGTGATTGCAGCAGCTGCCCGTCCAAGGCGCAAGGGGGCGCAGGCGGCATTGACGACAAGCTGGTGAAGCAGGACACGGCCATTGCCAACACGCTTTCCCGCATCCGGTACAAGCTGTTTGTCATGAGCGGCAAGGGTGGCGTGGGCAAGAGTTCCATCACCGTGAACCTGGCTGCCGTGCTGGCGAACATGGGGTACAAGGTGGGCATCATGGATGTGGACATCCACGGCCCCTCGGTGCCGGCCATGCTGGGCCTGGGCAGCGGGCTGGAAACCGCTGAAGACAAGCGCATCCTGCCCCAGCAGTACAACGAGCGGCTGAGCGTGGTGTCCATGGACTCCCTGCTCAAGGACCGCAATCAGGCAGTGCTCTGGCGCGGTCCCATGAAGCACTCCGCCATCCGGCAGTTCATTGCCGACGTGGCCTGGGGCGATCTGGACTTTTTGGTCATCGACTCTCCCCCCGGCACCGGCGACGAGCACATGACCGTGCTGAAAACCATCCCCGACGCCTTGTGCGTGGTTGTCACCACGCCCCAGGAAGTGTCGTTGGCGGACGTGCGCAAGGCCATCAATTTCCTGCAGTATGCCAAGGCGAACATCCTGGGCGTGGTGGAAAACATGAGCGGACTGTGCTGCCCGCATTGCGGCGGAGACATCAGCCTGTTCAAGAAGGGCGGCGGCCTCAAGCTGGCTGAACAGTATGGGCTGCCGTTCCTGGGCGCCGTGCCCCTGGACCCCGCCACCGTGGTGGCGGGCGACCGCGGCGCGCCCGTGGCCCTGCTGGAAGAAGAATCCCCGGCCAAGCGGGCCTTCCAGGCCCTGGCCGCCACCGTGGCCCGTGCCGTGACGGACAGCCTGGAAGCCGCCGCCACCATCCATAGCTGAATTCAACCCTGCTTCCCCCGTTGTCCTGCAGCCCATGAGGAACTGATCTGATGAATCTGGCCAACAAAATCACCCTGGCGCGTATTGGCGCGGTGCCCGCCCTCATGTTGCTGCTGCAGTGGCCCTCGCGGTGGAGTTGCCTTGCGGCGGCGGTGGTCTTCGTGGCTGCCGCCGCCACGGACACCCTGGACGGCCGTATCGCCCGCTCCCGCAACATGGTGAGCAACCTCGGAAAATTCCTTGATCCCCTGGCAGACAAACTACTCACGTTGTCTGTGCTCGTCATGCTGGCCAGCCTGGTGGATGGGACGGGCCAGAACTGGGTGCCGCCCTGGGCGGTGGTGGTGATCATGGCCCGGGAACTGGCAGTGACCGGCCTGCGGGCCATGGCCATGGAACAGGGCATGGTGCTGGCGGCAGACGTGTTCGGCAAAATCAAAACCGTGTTGCAATGCGTGGCCATTGTGCCGTTGCTGGTGCATTATCCCGTGCTCGGACTGGATCCTCGTCCCTGGGGCGAGGCAATGCTGTATCTTGCACTTGCCATGACAGTCTTTTCGGGTGTAAACTACTGCTATAGCATGCGGGCCATGTGGGGCAGAGACGTCTAGCACGATGTTTCCGGCGCCACGCAGCGCTGCAATAACGCCACGAGGGTGGACCGGATGCGTTGCATCTGGCTGGAATCGTCGCATTTGCTTCAACTGTTTCGATATTGGAAAAGTCTGGAACAACTTTTCCAACACCCTGACAAAGGAAGCACCGGGGATGGATGACGAAGCACGCAACTCGCTGCAGATGCGATTGACCAATTGCCTGCAGACCATCCTTGATCTGGAGCCTGAGTTGGAGCGCCTGGAACTCTCCGAGATGCTCCTGCAGGAATACAATGTTCTCAAATCCTTCATGGATAACGTGGACAGCGTGGATCTGGAGGAGCAGGATGTGCGGCGCATTGAGGAAGCCACGGAAGGCTTTCTGGCGGAGCTCAAAACGCCGTTGTCGTTGTTGCGCAAGGAGCCCCCGAATGCTCGCGGCCGGATGCATTGACGAGCCTGCAACACGCAGGCCGCGCGTCTGCTGATTCGGGACGGTCAAGTGTGACGTCCCCGGAATAAGGCGATGTTTCCATCATCCTATTTCGGGGAGGACCGTCCGCCAAAATGCGTGGATTTTGGCGGACTCACGGAGCCTTCGGCTCCGAGGCCGCCTTGCAGGCGGCCCAGTGTTGCCTCTTTCATATATGGACATATTTTGAGGACGCAACACTAGGCAAGGAGTGGGCCATGCCCTGGAACAAGCTGTTGGCGTATGGGTTGGTGGCGATCAATCTGGTGTTGGGGTACAGCCTCTTCGCTGGCGACCAGGGGTTGTTCTCGTACCTGGAGCTGCGCGGCCGCCAGGATGAACTGACGCGACGCATGCAGGCCGTGGACGAAGCCGGCCTCGCCCTGTCCAACGAGATTCGCTTGCTGAAGGAAGATCGGGTTTATATCGAAAAAGTCATTCGCCAGCAACTCAACTACATCAGGCCCAATGAAGTACTGTATCTTTTCCCGGGCGGGGACGAAACAGACACAGGAGCAATGCGCCATGCAAGCAAAGATTGAATGGTACAAGGAGATCCTGGAACTGGACCCGTTGTCCAAGGTGTTCTTCCCCTTGGCCCGGTTGCTGGCGGGGGCAGGGCAACTGCGCGAGGCCCTGGCGTTTTTGCGCAGGGGGGTGGCCCGGCATCCGGATTTTCTGGAGGCCCGGTTTTTTTGCCTGGAGCTTGGGGCTCGCCTGGGCGAGGACGAAGCCGTGGCCGAGGAAACCGCCGTCCTCAGCGAGATACTGGGGCGCTATCCCCTGTTCTGGAAGGCCTGGGCGCAACGCTTGGCCGCCCGGCCGGAAACCCGGGACGCCGCCCTGGCTCTTGACTTTGTGTCCGTACATTTCGAGGGCGCGCCGGTGAGTTGGGGAGAGGTCATTCAGCGGGGGCTCGAGGGTCTGTCCCATGCGGGTCAGGTCAGGCTGCCGTATGGCGCGGCCGCCGAGAAGGCAGCGTCTGCTTCCGAATCTGATGGGGCCGCAGCCGCGTCTGTTCCGCCTGCGCTTGCTGGGGTGCCGGAGGGCGTCTGCCCGGCCGGCCCTGTGATTGCCCTTTTGCGCACGCCGGAAGACGTCTATTCCATTCGCACCCGCACCATGGCCCGCCTGCTGGCAGAACAGGGCGAGTATGCCGGCGCCCTGGACATCTATCGGGAGTTGCTCGCCAAGGCCACTGACGACGGCGAGCGTGAAGAACTCGACGCCATCATCGAACGCATGCAGCTTCTGCTGCGCGAGATCCCCCGAATGCCTGCCCCAGACGCCGACACCGCAGCCCCTGCGGCCCCCACAGCGGAGGCAGCGCCAGACGAAGGGGATTCGCCAGACGAAGGGGACTCGCCAGACGAAGGGGATTCGCCAGACGAAGGGGACTCGCCAGACGAAGGGGACTCGCCGGACGAAGGGATGGCACAGGACGAAGACGTCGCCGAATCCACTCCCCAGCACCAAGCGCCCGCCGTTGCGCCCCGCCCCCGGCCAGGCGCGCGCAACGCCCTGGAGCGGCTGGCCTCGCGCCTGGAGCGCCGGGCGGCCAGTTAACGCAATGTGCTGTTGAAATGAGCGTTCGGGAGAACGCCCTTCGGAAGAAAGGATTCTCCCGAATCCCCGTTCCGAAAAAAAGCCGGAGCACCGGGCCGCAGTCTCTGTGCGTCCGCCGCGTGTGACGTCCCTGAAGCAGGATGCTATTGATGCCATCCCACGTTCAGGGGACACCGCCCCGGGCTTCGTCTCCGGCGAGCCTGCCAGTGCAGGAGGCAGCGCCGCTGCTGCAGCGCGCGCCGCGGTGGCGAGTAGCTGTTTTCTTTTTTTCGCTTGTGCTGTACATCAAGTCCAGCTATCCGCAGCGCAGGCCTTTACGAGGCCGGCGTCTCGGGCTAGGGATGCTTTCTGCCGACGTCTGGTGCAGGCGATCCGCAGAGGCCTCCATCTCATGACATCCAGGTCCGCGAGGTGATTCGTTGCTGTCCGCATATTCCAATTATTCGAAAAAAATGCTGTTTTTCCACTGGCTGCCCGCGTGTGTCCTGCTCGTGGCCTGCAGCCTTGCCCTTTCGTCGTGCTCTGCCATCCCGGATTCCGTCGCCGGCTCGGTCAAGGGCACCATGCGGGAAGGCAAGCAGATGTGGAAAGATTTGCTGGAGCCCCGGCCGGAACTCGTCCTGGACCCCGCCGCCTTCGGTGAGGCCCAGGAACGCAAGCTCGCCGCGCTGCTCAAGCCCGTGGATGAGCAGGTCTACCAGCTCACCGTCTACATGGACGGCGAAGACAAGCTCCCCCCCGAATCCTGGTTCCGGCGCCTGTTCGAGCGGTTCTCCTGGATCAGCGGCGTCATGGTGCTGGACCGCTCCGGCAGCGTCCTGTTCCAGCATCCCATGGACTTCTCCAAACCTGTGGACACCGCCGCCCTCATCGCCCTGGGTGAGCCCACGGAAAAGGAGCGCCAGCGCTACATGGCCTACATGGAACAGCAGGACCGCCCGGCGGAGGAAAACGCCACCGAGGAGTCGCTGGAGCCCCCGGTCTGGCTCGACCACAAAGTCCGCGCCATGAGCAACAATTCCACCATGGGGCCGGAAATTTTTCTGGCTCAGCCCCTGTTCCGCAAAAACGACTTTGACGGGCTGATGGTGGTGCACTTCGACCCGCGCAACCTGCTCAAATTCTGCCCGTCGCCGGACGAATTGATGCTTATGACGCAGGAGCAGGTCATCTGGACCAGCAAGTACCACGATGCTGCGTCCACCATGTCCACATTGCCCTGGGCCGATATCCTCGCCACCAGGGTGTATGGCACGGTGCAGGCGCACGACCGCAATTTTTACTGGCTGGGCAGGAATCTGGGGCGTTATTCCCTCATTTATGCCACGGCGGAGCCCGGAGAGGACGAGCCGGCCTCCCCAGCGCAGACGGCCGCCGTCCCGGAAGCCGCACCTGCCCCGGAAGACGCGGGCGCCACAGCCCCGGCTCCTCACCAGGAGTCCGCCCCCGAGGCCACCGTGCCGGGCGGCGCTGCTTCCCCGCAATAACCCGTCAGGCCCGCATACACCTTTCATCAGGCAAGCTCCGGCAGAAGGAGGCGCGTTCATGGCTTACAGTCAAGTCACGGTGACGGAACACCTGCTTTATCATCAGCAGCAAAGTCCGCAGGCGACCGGCCGCTTTACCAACCTTTTCAACGACCTCATCCTGGCCGCCAAGATCATCTCCCGCGAGGTGAACAAGGCTGGTCTGGTGGACGTGCTGGGTTTTACCGGCGATGTGAATGTTCAGGGCGAGCGGGTGAAAAAACTTGACGAATACGCCAACGACATCATCATCCATCGCATGGAACGCGCCGGCGTGCTCTGCGCCATGGCCTCCGAGGAAAATGCGGAGATGATCGTGGTGCCGGACAAATTCAAGCGCGGCGAGTATATTCTGATTTTTGATCCGCTGGATGGTTCCTCGAATATCGATGTCAACGTCAATATCGGGACCATTTTCTCCATCCTGCGCCGCAAGTCCCCAGCCATGCAGGACGTGACCCTGGGCGACATGCTCCAGGCCGGCGTGGAACAAGTGGGGGCGGGCTATTTTCTGTACGGCACGTCCACCATGCTGGTGTACACCACCGGGCAGGGCGTGTACGGCTTTACCCTGGACCCCAGCGTGGGCGAATTCCTGCTTTCGCATCCGGATATTCGCATTCCCGAACAGGGAAAGATCTATTCGGTGAATGAAAGCTATTGGAATTATTGGGATGAGCCAACCCGCGAGGTGGTTTCCTGGTTCAAGGGCGTGGACAATCCCCGCGGCAAGCCGCATAGCCTGCGCTACATCGGCTCGCTGGTGGCGGACTTCCACCGCACGCTGCTCTACGGCGGGATTTTCATGTATCCCATGGATTACCGCGATCCCAAACGGCCCCGCGGCAAGTTGCGGCTGCTGTGCGAGGCCAGCCCCATGGCCATGCTGGCGGAACAGGCCGGCGGTCTGGCCACGGATGGCACCAAGCGCATCATGGAAATCGAACCCCATGAGCTGCATCAGCGCGTCCCCCTGTTTGTTGGCTCCGAGTACGACGTGCGCAAGGTCTCGGAAATCTACCGCAAGCATGCCCAGAAAGATGGTGCGGACGACCTGCGCAGCATCTGATTTCGTGAAACATCATCCTGCATTGCGCATCCTTGGGGTGGAAACCTCCTGTGATGAAACGGCCCTGGCCCTGGTGGATATTACACCGGGCAGGGCCGTGTTGCTGGGGGAGGCCCTGGCCTCCCAGGCTGCGGTGCACGCCCTGTTCGGGGGGGTGGTGCCGGAAATCGCCTCCCGGGAGCACCTGCGCCGCCTGCCGTTGCTGTTCGAGTCGGTCCTGGAGCGCAGCGGCGTGGCGGCGTCGTCCATCCAGGGCGTGGCCGTGGCGCGCGGCCCCGGGCTGCTGGGAGCGCTGCTGGCCGGGGTGAGCTTTGCAAAGGGGCTGGCCCTGGGCCTGGATGTCCCGCTGGTGGGGGTGAATCACCTGGAGGCGCATCTGCTGGCCGCCGGCCTGGAACAGTCGCTTCCCTTGCCGGCCATCGGGCTGCTGGTGTCCGGCGGGCACACGGAGCTGGCCCGCATGGATGCCGGCGAGGGCGCCTATCCCGAATTCGTCATCCTCGGACGAACCCTGGACGACGCCGCCGGGGAAGCCTTCGATAAGTGCGCCAAGGCCCTGAACCTGCCGTATCCAGGCGGCGCCTGTCTGGATGCCTTGGCCCGGCTGGCCAGGGAACAGCCCGCGCTGCCGAAATCGTCCTCGCTCTTTTCACCGCCCTATGTGGATAATGATACACTGGATTTCAGTTTCAGCGGCCTTAAAACCGCCGCCATGACCGCCATCCAGAAGCAGCCCGGGTTGCGGCGCGAGGCCTTGTGCAGCGTGGAAGAGGCCCTGGCAGATGGCCGGCGCGAGCCGGAACTGGCCCGGTTCTGCGGGCACTTCAACATGGCCGTGGCCCAGGCCCTGGAAATCAAGACCCGTCGCGCCCTGGAGCGCCACGGCGATGCCCGGAGCCTGATTCTGGCCGGCGGGGTGGCCGCCAACAGCCTGGTGCGGGAGCGGCTGCAGGCCCTGGCGGTGGAATTGGGGCTGGCCTTCGTGGCCCCCAGCCCGGACCTGTGCACGGACAACGCCGCCATGGTGGCCCATGCAGGCGGGTTGTTGCTGGCTTCCGGCCGGCGACACGCACTTTCCCTGGAAGCCATTCCCCGCGGCCGCGCCGTGCCTGCGGATTTTGTGGCAGCTTGCTGACATCCCTGCCAGGGGACGGGGTTTTTCTTGACACGGGATGCGCCTGCCACTAGGTTGCAGTCTGGTCGCAAGGTGCACACGCGCCGCTGGCGCATGCCATAGTCCATTGTGATGCTGGAGCTTCGCCTCCGCACAACCGAAAGTACCATTTGCCGTCGAAGGAGAAAATCATGGCCCTTCAGGTGACCGACGCAAACTTCGAAGAAGAAGTGTTGAAGTGCGATCTGCCTTCTTTGGTTGATTTCTGGGCCCCTTGGTGCGGTCCCTGCCGTGCCATGGGTCCGGTGATCGATGAAATGGCGCAGGAATATGCCGGCACGGTGAAAATTGCCAAGATGAACGTGGACGAAAACCCCGCCACGCCCAGCAAGTACGGCATTCGCGCCATCCCCACGCTCATCCTGTTCAAGGGTGGCGAAGTGGTGGAGCAGATTACCGGCGCTGTGTCCAAGAGCAGCATCAAGGAAATGCTCCAGTCCAAAGCGCTGTAACCATTACGCGCAGCAGGCATTATGAAGAGCTATGACTGCGTTGTCATAGGGGGCGGTCCTGCGGGGATTGCAGCCGCCCTCTATCTTTTGCGCGGCGGCGCCTCGGTGGCCATGGTGGAGAAGCTCTCCCACGGCGGGCAGACCCTGCTCACCGAGGAAATCGAGAACTATCCCGGGTTCCCCAACGGCATCAAAGGGTACGAACTCGCCGACCTCTTCCATGCCCATCTGGGCAAGTACCCGTACGATTTGTTCCGGGACGAAGTGCGCGCCATGGAACCCGAGCCGGGCCGCCATCGGATCCTGGTTGGGGATGAATGGCTTCAGGCCAGGGCCATCATCATCGCTTCCGGCGCGGCGTACAAGCGGCTGGGAGTGTCCCGGGAAGAGGAATTCGTCGGGCGGGGCGTGTCGTTCTGCGCCTTGTGCGACGGCAATTTCTATCGCGGCGAGGAAGTGGCCGTGGTGGGCGGCGGCAATGCGGCGCTGGAGGAGAGTCTGTATCTCTCCAGAATCGTCAGCAAAGTGCACCTCATCCATCGGCGCGACGCATTTCGCGGGGAACGCTGCTTCCAGGATCGCTGCATCGCCGATCCCAAAATCAACATCATCTACAACACAGTGGTGGATGACCTGGTGGGCACGGGCAAGCTTGAGGGCCTGAAGCTGACCAACGTCAAAACCGGCGATTCGTCCATCCTGCCGGTAGCCGCCATGTTCGTCTTCATCGGGTTCGCCTCCCAGGCCAAATTCGTGCCGCCGACCCTTGATGTGGACAAGGATGGATTCATTCACACCGACGTGGAAATGCGTACCAATCTGGAAGGCATCTTTGCCGCTGGTGATGCCCGCGCCAAACTGTGCCGCCAGGTGGTCACTGCAGTGGGCGATGGCGCCACGGCAGCACATTCCGTCCAGCTTTATCTGGGATAACTATGCGCCACCCTGTTTTGCGTTTGCGCGCGGCCCTGTTCGCGCTGGTCGTGCTGGCAGGCGTGTCTGGTCTCGCCGGGTGCGGGATTATCGACACGCTCTATCTCCCCGTTTCCGAGGACACTGCCCAGGAATTGTGGGAGGCCGGCACAGACGCCATGAACGCCACGGACTACTACACCGCGGCCGTGTGTTTCACCAAGCTCAAGGATCGTTTCCCCTTCAGCCCGTACACGGTGAAAGCGGAGCTGGCGCTGGCCGATGCCTACTTCCTGGACAAGGAATACCTGGAAGCCATGGGGGCTTACCTCGAATTCGAAAATCTGCATCCCAGGCATTCGGAAATTCCGTATGTGCTGTTCCAGATTGGTCGTTCCGGGTTGAGCACCTTCACCAGCATCGACCTCCCGCAACAGCCGGTGGCCGAGGGCATGGAATACCTGGAGCGACTGGTGGAGCAGCATCCTGACTCGCCGTATGCGCAGGAAGCTGTCAAACTCATTGCCGAATGCCGGGAAATTCTGTGCAAGCGCGAGCTGTTTGTGGCGGATTTCTACTTCCGCACCGAGCAGTACGGCGGCGCCTGGAGGCGGTACCAGTTCGTGATGGAGAATTTCAAGGAGCAGGGGGAGCTTGTGGAGTATGCCAAGCTGCAATCCGAGCTTTCCTACCTGCGCTTTCAGCAGAGCCAGTCGGAAAAATTCCGGCGCAAGGAACAGGGACACTGGAAGGACGAATACTTCTCCTGGCTCTAATCGTCTGTCGCCGTGGTGTTGCCGGAACCGCAATGTAGTAGGGGAGGGGCCAGAATGCTCGAATCTGTCATGCTGCCTGATTGGATGCAGGAGCGTCTCGTATCCGACGAGGCCTTTGCGGACGCCTACCATGAGACGGTGCCGCATCGTCGGGCGCTGCTCAAATCCACCATCGCCCGGCTGCATGCCCTGCTGGGCGAGCGCCGGGTCAGCAACCGGTCCACGGCCTCGGCCCTGGAGACGGGCATGCGGTCCATCGTGTGGGAGCTGCGGCTTGATACCCTGGTGGTGACGCTGCCCCCCGGCTTTTCCAGCCCCTCCCGGCTGTTGGCAGCCATTGTGCCGGCCCAGCTGGCCGGCGTGCGGGAAATTCTGGTGGTCTGCCTGCGCCCGGACGCCGAGCCTGACGCCCCCGCAGCCGAGTCGGCCATTTCCCCGGCCGTGCTGGCTGCGCTGGAGCTGGCTGGCGTGGAAACCTGCCTGGATCTCGACATGCAGGAGTTCCGCAATCTGCCGGCCATTCTCGAAGAAGCCGGCCAGTGGGGCGCCTTCATCACCCTGGAGACGGGCTGCACCTTCATTGCAGACTTCCTGACCATCAATGCGGACGCCCTTGAGGTGCATTGCTGGTTTGACGATCCAGACACCTTCTCCCTGGACGATCTCCGCTGGCTCTTCGGGGACGATGCCGCCTTGTACTGTTGGGGAAACCCGCCGGCCTCCCTGCCGGACGGCGTGCATCGCGGGCCCGACGACTTCGACGCCTTCCAGGAAGTGGACAAGTTCCTGGCCCTGGCTCCGGAAGAGCGAATCAAGGAGATCTCCACCTCGGCGCACCTCGCCTGTTCCAAAGAGGCGCTGGGCCTGTGGCTGTGGCCCGGCCTGACGCCGGATGCCTTTTTTGCCGCCCGCCGCATTGTCATCGGATAGGATGACGGCTGGCCATGGCCAAACGAGCCGCCGCCCAGGCACGGGTGCGCAACCTGGGCATCATCGCCCATATTGACGCCGGAAAGACCACCCTTTCCGAGCGCATCCTGTATTATACACACAAGATCCATCGCCTGGGCGAGGTCCATGAAGGCACCGCCGCCATGGATTATCTCCCCGAGGAGCAGGAGCGAGGCATCACCATCGTCTCGGCCTGCACCACGGTGCAGTGGCACGACCATACCATCAACCTCATCGACACCCCCGGCCACGTGGACTTCACCATCGAGGTGGAACGCTCCCTGCGCGTGCTGGATGGCGCCGTGGGGGTCTTCTGCGCCGTGGGCGGCGTGGAGCCGCAGTCCGAAACCGTCTGGCGGCAGAGCGAGAAGTTCGCCATCCCGAAACTGGCCTTCATCAATAAGATGGACCGGCCGGGCGCAGATTTTTCCCTGGTCCTGGGCCAGCTGGAAACCATCCTTCGGGCCAGACCGCTGCCGGTCCAGATTCCCTGGGGACACGAGCAGGATCTGCGCGGCGTGATCGATGTGGTCGGCATGCAGACTCTGGTGTTCGATCAGGCAACCAGGGGCGAGCAGGTGCAGCGCCTCCCCCTGGACGACGACACCCTGGCCCTGGCCTTGCCCTGGCGGGAGCGGCTGGTGGAGACCCTGGCCGAGGCGGATGAATCCCTGCTGGATGACTACCTGGCCGGCCAGCCGCTGGAGCTGTCGCGGCTGCAGGCCCTCATCCGGGCCGGCACTTTGGAGCGGCGTTTCACACCCGTGTTTGCCGGGTCGGCCCTGCGCAACATCGGGGTGCAACCGCTGCTGGATGGCGTGGTGGCCTACCTGCCCAGTCCCCTGGAGGTCCCCCAGGCCGAGGGGGTTGACCCGGTCCGCAATCAGACCATCCAGTGCGATCCTTCCCCCACCGCGCCCCTGGCCGCGCTGGTGTTCAAGCTGCAGGTGGAATCCGGCCATCGGCTGGCTCTGCTGCGGTTGTATGCCGGCACCCTGCACGAAGGGGACACGGTGTTCAACGCCATCCAGCACAAGGACGAGCGCGCCCAGCGAATTTTTCACCTGCATGCAGACCATCGCGAGCAACGCCGCGAGGCCGTGGCCGGGGAAATCGTGGGCGTGATGGGCCTCAAATTCGCCAAAACCGGGGACACCCTCTGCGCCAAGGAGCATCCCCTCGTCCTGGAGCGCATCGCGGAGTACCAGCCGGTCATCTCCATGGCCCTGGAACCTCGCAATGCCGACGAAAGCGCCCGCCTGGACGAGGCCCTGGACAAGTACCTGGCCGAGGATCCCACCCTGCGCCTGGAAATCAACGAGGAGACCGGGCAGCGCCTGGTTTCCGGCATGGGCGAGCTGCATCTTGATGTCCTGCTGGAACGCATGCGACGGGAGTTCGGCATTTCCCCCCGGGCCGGCACGCCCCAGGTGCTGCATACGGAAACCGCCACGGCCTCGGCGGCAGGGCATGGGGTGTTCGATCGGGAACTGGGGGACATCCGCCACGCCGGCGAGGTGCGCTTGTTCCTGGAGCCCATGCCCCGCGGCGCCGGCAATGTGGTGCGCTTTGAGCTGGATACCACCGCCTGGCCGCAGCCATTGGTGGAGGCTGTGTCCCAAGGCATTGAAGACGGCCTGCAGAGCGGCGTGCTGCAAGGCTACCCCGTGCGCGACGTCAAGGTGCGCATTGCGGAACTGGCCAGACGCGATGGCCAGGGCACACCGCCCGGATTCCACATGGCTGCCCAGGCCGCCCTGCGGGAGGCACTGCGCACGGCCGCGCCGCGCCTGCTGGAGCCCGTCATGCGCGTGGAGATTGCCCTGCCGGACGAGTACGTGGGCGAGGCTGTCGGCCTGCTTGCCGCCAAGGGGGGGCGAGTGGAAAATATTCAGGACCGCGGGGGACAGAAGGTGGTGCAAGGCCTGGCCACCATGGGACGATTGTTCGGCTTTTCCACAGCCCTGCGATCCGCCACCCAGGGCCGGGCCGGGTTGACCATGCAGTTCCTCCGGTTCGACACCCTCGACTGACCGCCCATCATGGCACTCATGCAAGAACCGCATCACGACGTCCCACCGGTCGCGTCTTCTGCCAGCAATGGCAACGGCGCTGTTCGTCGCCACTCGTATTACAGCCGCAGCAAGCGGTTTTTTCGCCATTCCTGGCTCAAGGTCCTGCGGCTCAAAACCTCGGCGCATTCCATCGCCATGGGTGCGGCCATCGGCATCTTCATCGGGTTTCTGCCCATCATCCCGTTCCAGTCCGTGGCGGCCATCACCCTGGCGTTTATTTTTCGCGCCAACAAATTCGCGGCTTGGCTGTTCACGTTCATCTCCAACCCCGCGAATATGGTGCCGTTTTATGCCATGCTGTTTTTTGTGGGGAAGTTCATCACCCCGTTTGAAGGGTTGGAGTTCGATCCGCACAACCTGGCCCTCAAGGAACTGGCGGAAAAGGGCGTGGAGTTTCTGGCCGTCATGTTCGCTGGCGGCGTGGTGCTGGGCATTCCTGCGGCTGTGGTCACCTATCTGGTGGTGCTCAACGCCGTGCTGGGCTATCGCAAGCGCCGCGCTGCCCGTCTCATGCGCCGCATGCACGCCGAACACGAAGAAGACGGGCTGGAATAACCGGCCATGCACATTCGTCCTTCCTCCCCCCATCCCCGGGCCAAGAAGTCCCTGGGGCAGCATTTTTTGCACGATGTAAACACCGCCCGCCGCATTGCCAGCCTGCTGGAAATCGGGCCGGACGATACCGTGCTGGAGATCGGCCCCGGCACGGGGGCCCTGACGCGTCACCTGATCGCCGCTGCGCCGCGCCGGCTCATCTGCCTGGAAAAAGACCGCGAGCTGGCCCCCCTGCTCAAGACCTCGCATCCGGATGTGGATGTTGTCCTCATGGATGCCATGCAGGCACCCTGGGATCGATTGGGGGCGGCGTGTCCGGGCCTCAAAATCGCCGGGAACCTGCCGTATAACGTCGCCTCGCCCCTGATGTGGGATTGCATCGCCAGGACGCCGGGGTTCGAGCGTGCCGTGTTCATGATCCAGAAGGAAGTGGCCAGGCGCATTGTCGCCCCCCCCGGCGGCAAGGAATATGGTGCGCTGACGGTCTGGCTGCAGGCCTTCGCCACCGTGGAATACGCCTTCACCGTGGGACCCGGGGTGTTCACGCCGCGGCCCAAGGTGGATTCCGGCGTCATTGTGTTGCGGCCCAGACCCTTGAATTTGCATGATCTTGCCCCCGCTGGGCCGGCAGAACTGGCAGCGGTGGTGCGGCGGTGCTTCCAGCAGCGTCGCAAGCAATTGGGTACAATATTAAGGGGTTACATTGACGAGTCGGTGGCTGGGATACTGGCGGCGGATGGCATTCTGTTGACGGCGCGGCCGGAAACGCTTGCTGTCAGCCAGTTCCTGACCCTCGCAAAATGCCTGGGGAGGCGCTTTGCGCCTTGACTTGGCAGGGAAAATCCTGTTTTAGAACTTCATTGCGCGCGCCAAGCCGAACACCGTTGCGGCATGCGCAATCTCACGACGACACCGAACGATAATCGTTTTTCCTGCCGGGGGAGTCAGCGCTGCAGGAAAAACGCGGCTTGGTGGTGGCATAGGGCGGGGGGCGTGCGCGCATGCATGGCAGCAGGCTGCGGTTGGCGCAGCAGGAATTTTTCGCTGGCGGCATGTGCAGCCCCAGGGTAGAACCAGGATAGGAGTAGTCTCATGACCAAGGCTGATCTGGTGGATAAAATGGCAGAAAAGGCGAACCTGACCAAGGCCAATGCGGAACGGGCCTTGAACGCCTTTCTGGAATCTGTTGAAGCAACGCTGGTGAAAGATGGCAAGCTGACGCTCACCGGCTTTGGCACGTTTCTTGTTGAAAGCCGGCAGGAACGCAAGGGCCGCAATCCCCGCACTGGTGAAGAGATCACCATCCCGTCTTCCAAGGTGGTGAAGTTCAAGCCTGGCAAACTTCTCAAAGACTCCATCAAGTAGGAGCTCCATCATGATGCAGCACGGTGAATCCATCCACAGCATGCTTCCCTGGGACATTCCTTGGTGGGCCCCCGACCATGTCGTATTTTTCGGGGTCCTTTATATTGTGCTCGGCATTGTCGGCACTGGCGTGGGCATCGTGGTGCTCAAGTCCATCTGGGATACCTGGTTCTGCAAAAAGGCGCAGCATCACTAGGCCGCCTTGCACACATTTCAGAAGCGCCGGCAGCTTGATTCCGAGTTCGCCGGCGCTGCTTTTCTTGCCGGGCAGGCACGATTCTGCTTGCCAACATGTTGTTTCATTGCTATAAAGCCGCTCTTACCACATGAGGGGCGAACACATCATCGCCCTGCAAGGGAGGTGATGACCTTTGCCCGGCGTGTATCTCGACGAATCCGACCATTTTGATATTGCCCTGCGTCGCTTCAAGAAGCAGGTGGAAAAGGCTGGCGTGCTTTCCGAGCTCAAGAAGCGGCAGCATTACGAAAAGCCCAGCGTCATGCGCAAGAAGAAGAAGGCGGCTGCCCGCAAGCGGCTGCTCAAGAAGATGCGCAAGATGAACGCATCCTAAGCGGCAAACGCAGTATTGGCCGGGTGGGGCGCGTGTGCGCTTCGCCCGGCTTGTTGCCCGTCGTGTCGCCTGCTCACTGTCCAGCCCAACGCGATGCAGCACGGCCCGGTTCCACCGGCGCCGTCGGTCAAGAAGGCGATTTTTCATGAGCCTCACCCAACGCATCGAACAGGAATATCTGGCCGCCTACAAGGCCAAGCAGGAAATTGTGCTGCTGACGCTGCGCGCGGTCAAGACTGCCTGCAAGCTCAAACAGGTGGACCTCAAGCGTCCGCTTGAGGATGCAGACGTGCTGGCCGTGTTGCAGAAAGAGGCCAAGCAGCGCCAGGAATCCATCGAACTGTTCACCGCCGCCAATCGGGCCGATCTGGCCGACAAGGAAGCGGCGGAACTGGCCGTACTCAAGACGTTTCTTCCCGAGGCTATGTCCGAAGAGGCGCTCCGGGCCGTGGTGGACGAAACCATCGCGCGTCTGGGGGTTGCCTCTGTTCAGGACATGAGCAAGGTTATGCAGGCCATCATGGCCGAGCACAAGGGCAAGGTGGACGGCAAGGCGCTTTCCGCCCTGGTCAAGGCCCGTCTCCAACCCTGATCAAGGCGGATTGCTCATGAACGGCCGCGCCGCCACGCTGCTCGAGCTGCCCAAGCTGCTTGAGCGGCTCTCGCATTTTGCTGCTTCCGAAGCCGGGCGCGAGGCGTGTCTTGCCCTGGCCCCCCTGCCGGACGTGGAGGCTGTGGCCCGCGCCGCCGCCATCCACGAAGAGATGCGCGACTTCGCCGGCCAGGCCGGGGTGCGTCCTGCGGAGTTTCCGCCCCTGGACGGCCTCTTCCACTGGCTGGAGGGCGGCCGTGGCGGGGCGGATGTGCTGGATCTGGATGCGCTTTCCTCCCTGCGCGATGTGCTGCACCTGGGCCGGCTGTTTCTGGACGCCATCGCCCCGACGGGATCCCGCTGCTCCTGGCCCCTGCTGGCCGAGGAAGCCGCTGCCCTGGATTGGCCGGGCAAGACCTTCGCCGCGCTGACGCGTTGTCTCAATGCCGAAGGCCTGCTCAAGGATGAAGCCTCGCCCGAGCTTTTTTCCGTGCGGGTGGAGCTGCGCAAGCTGCATCAGCAATGCACCCTCAAGGCCAAGCAGTTCATCCTGGAGCACAAGCTTTCGCCCTGGTTGCAGGACGACTACATCACCATCTCGTCCGATCGCTATGTCCTGCCCCTGAAGACCAGCTTCAAGAACCGGCTGCCGGGCATCATCCACGATTATTCCCAGACCGGCGAGACGTGCTATTTTGAGCCCATGTTCCTGGTGGAGCGCAACAACGCCGTGCAGGAGCTCAAGCGCGAGGAGCGCGAGGCCGAGCGGCAGGTGATGCGCTTTTTGACCGGACTGGTGCGCGACGAGCTGCCCGGCTGCAAGGCGGCCGCGGCCTTTCTGGTGCAGATGGACGTCCGCCATGCCGTGCTGGAGCTGGCCTCCCGCCTGGACGCCACGCCCCTGGAGACCGGCCCGGGCCTGCCCCTGGCCCTGCGGCGGGTGCGGCATCCGTTGCTGGTGCTGGAAGATGGCGCGCGCGCCAAGACGGAATCCCGTGCTGGCAAGACGCCCCGGTCCGGCGTGGTGCCGTTGGATGTGGTGCTGGAGAAGGAGCAGCGCATCCTGGTCATCAGCGGCGGCAATGCCGGCGGCAAGACCGTGTGCCTGAAGACGCTGGGCCTGGCCGCGCTCATGGCCCGCTGCGGGCTGCCCGTGCCGGCGGATGCCGGGTCCACCGTGCCCTGGTTCGACGAAGTGTTCGTGTTTCTTGGCGACGAGCAGAGCCTGGAAGATCACGTCTCCACGTTCACGGCCCAGATTACCCGGCTGCGCGACATCTGGGACCGCATCGACGCCAACACCCTGGTGCTTTTGGACGAATTTGGCGCTGGCACAGACCCTGCCCAGGGCAGCGCCCTGGCCCAGGCTGTGCTGGAAGAGCTGGTGGCGCGGCAGGCCTGGGGGGCGGCAGCCACGCACTTTCCGGCCCTCAAGGCCTTTGCCCTGGCGGCCGAGGGCGTGCGCGCGGCCTCGGTGCTGTTCGATCCCGCCACCAAAAAGCCGTTGTACCGCCTTGGCCTGGATCAGGTGGGCGCGTCGCAGGCCCTGGATGTGGCCCGGGAGCATGGCCTGCCGGAAGTCATCCTCAAACGGGCGGAGCAGCATCTGTTGCTGGACGGCGAGGATGCCCAGTCCCTCATCGACCGGTTGAACCAGCTGGCCGTGGAGCGTGCCCGGGAGCTGGACACCCTGCGCCGGGACCGCAAGGAATTGCGGGACAAGGAACGCCAGCAGCGGGAAAAGCTCGCCCGGGAACAGGAAGCGCTGTTTGCCGAGCTGAAAAAGCAGTCCCAGGCCATCATGCGCCAGTGGCAGGAAGGCAAGGTCGCCCACAAGCAGGCCATGCGCGAACTGGCCGAGACCCGCAAGCAGATCGTCCAGCAGGGCAAGACTCCCCTGGCGGCCCAGCCAGTGGCCGAGGCCTCGCAGGCCCTTGCCGCGGCAGATCTGGAAAAGGGCCAGCGGGTCCGCTACCTGCCCTGGAACAAGGTGGGTGTGGTGGAGGATGTGGACCTCAAACGCGGGGCGGTAAAGCTGGACTTGTCCGGCGTGTCCCTGTGGGTGGCTCCGGCCGAATTGCGGCTGGCCGAAACTCCGCCCTCGCCTGCGGCAGGACGGGGTGCGGCGGCCCGGCAGGAGCCGGCATCCGCGCCTCCCAAGCAGGCCAGGCAGGACGCCATCGGCAGTTTGCGGCTGGATGTGCGCGGTCGCCGGGCTGAGGAAGCCCTGCGCGAGCTGGAAGAGGGTGTGGATCAAGCCATGCTGAGAAATTACAGCCAATTGGAGATTGTGCACGGCCGCGGCACCGGTGCCTTGCGGCGTGAGGTGCATGCCTGGTTGCGCCAGTCGCCTGCTGTGGCGGAATTCGCCGTGGCCAACGAAGAGCAGGGCGGAGACGGCGTCACCCTGGCGGTGCTCAAGTAACCTATGGGATTTTCCACTGGCAACGATGCCGTGGCCCGCGTAAAGGCCCGGTTGAACATCGTGGACGTGGTGCAACGCTACGTGCCCCTCAAGCGCATGGGCCACCGCTGGGTGGCGCCGTGCCCGTTTCACCATGAGACCAAGCCGTCCTTTTCCGTCAACGAGGAAGAAGGATTCTTCTACTGCTTCGGCTGTCAGGAAAAGGGCGATGTGATTTCCTTCTACTCCAAGATCAATGGTCTGGAGTTCAAGGAGGCCCTGACCCAGCTGGCTCGCGAGGCCGGGGTGGAGCTGGACGAATTCCGGCGCGATCCCGGCGCGGAGCAGGCGGCCAAGGAGGATCGGGATCGCGCGCGTCGCGTGGTCACCATGCATCGTCTGGCGGCTGAGCACTTTGTGGCCAACCTGCACGCAGAGGAAGGCGCCGGCTGTCGCCAGTATCTCCAGGGCCGCGGTCTGTCCGAAGAAACCGTCGCCGCCTTCGGGCTGGGCTACAGTCTGCCCGGCTGGCACGGCCTGCGTACGGCATTGGCCAAGGTCGGCATTGGCGAGGACGAGGGTGTGGAGGCCGGCCTGCTCAAACGCAGCGAGCAGGGCAGGGTGTACGACCTGTTTCGCGGCCGGTTGATGTTCCCCATCCAGGATGCCGGCGGCAAGGTGGTGGCCTTCGGTGCCCGGCTCATCGATGGCACGGACGGCCCCAAGTATATCAATTCCACGGATACGCCCATCTATAAAAAGGGGGAGCACCTGTTCGGCCTGGCCCAGGCGCGGCGGGTGATCCACCAGTTCAAAAAAGCGCTGCTCACGGAAGGCTATCTGGACGTCATCACCCTGCACCAGCACGGCTACGCCAACGCCGTGGGGGTGCTGGGCACGGCGCTCACGCCGGAGCAGGTGACGCGGCTGGCCAGCTATGCATCCCACGTGGAATTGCTGTTTGATGGCGATGCCCCCGGCCGCAAGGCGGCCCTGCGCTCGGCGCGCATGCTGCTGCTCAAGGGCCTGGGGTGCAGCGTCACCCTGCTGCCCCAGGGCGAGGATGCAGACAGCCTGCTCAAGGCCGGCGGCACGGCCGCCCTGGAAGCCGTGCGCCAGCAGGCCCATGCGGGGCTGGATTTCTGCCTGACGGCGGTGCGGGAGACCGAATCGCCCAAGGAAATCGTGGCCTGGGCCAAAGAGTTTCTGGAAGCACTGGACGACCCCGCCCAGCATGCCTATTACCTGCCCAGGATTCTTGAAGGCCTGGGCCTGGAGGAGCGTGCCTTCCGCAAGGCCCTGGGTGAGTTCTCCACACAGCAGGAGCGCGAGGACGCCCCGCAACACACAAAGCGCAAGGGCGCATGGAACAAACGCTGGGACCGCGCACGCGGAGACAGGCGTGAGGAAAGCATTTTCACGCCGCCGGACAAAACGCCATCTATCTGCACTTCCAAGGAGGAGCAGCTGATGCGTTTTGCCTTGTGTTTTCCGGACGCCGTGCCGGAATTGCAGCAGGAGGGCGCGGCGGTGTTGCTTACATCGCCATGGGCCGTGTCCCTCTGGAATACGTTGTGCGAGCTGTGCGGACAGCAGACGCCGGAATGTCCCCTGCAGGCCGATGCCCTGCTGGACAAACTGGAGCCGCAGCAGCGCGCCCGCTTTGCCGAAGCCATGGTGCAGTACGATGGGTACTGCATCAGCAGAGAAACAAATCTTGAAGAACTGAAACGGCAGATTGCCTTGCACAAGAATACCGAATCCATCGCGCAGCTCAAAATGCAGCTGGGCTGCAGCACCAGTGACGATTCCTTCGCCGCCCTGCGCAAGATCCAGGAAATCAGAGAACGGGAGCTCTCCGGGAGGAATGATGGCTAACAATCTCAAAGATATCCAGCAGATCAAGACCCTCATCGCCAAGGGCAAGGTCAATGGCTTTCTCACCTTCGAGGAAGTCAGCAAGGCCTTGCCGTCGGAGATCAACAATCCCGAACAGATTGAAGAAATCATCGGCATCTTTGACCAGCTGGACATCGCAATCGTCGATTCAGAGAAAGACGGCAAAAAGATGGACCTGGCCCCCCAGGAATCCGACGACGAAGCCGGCCAGCTTTCTTTGACCGAAGATGAAGACGGTGCGGATTACTCCTCCCGTTCCACAGACCCCGTGCGCATGTACCTGCGGGAAATGGGCGCCGTGCCCCTGCTGGACCGCGAAGGCGAAGTACACATTGCCAAGAAAATTGAGAACGGCGAGCTGGAAGTCCTCTTTGCCCTGGTTGAAGTGCCCGTGGCCATTGAGGAAATTATCACCGTGGGCGAGGACCTGAAGCTCAACCGCATGAAGCTGAAGGACGTGGTCAAGACCATCGAGGAAGACGACCCCAGCGAAGACGAGATGAACCAGCGCACGCGGGTCATCATGCTGCTGGAGGAAATCAAGACGTGCTTCAAGAAGAAGAGAAAGATTTACAGCAAGCTGGATGAATGCGCCCGCACGGATCGCCGTGTGACGGCCGTGCAGAAGGAAATCGTCTGCTACAAGGAAGAAGTGGTCACCCGGCTCAGGGACATCAAGCTGGAAAAAACCCTCATCGACCGCATCATCGAGACCGTGGGCGACTATGTGCGGCAGATGCACAACTGCCAGCGCGATCTTTCCGCATACATCCTGTCCGTGGGCAAGACGCAGGTGGAAATCCAGGAACTGTTCCGGAAGCTGGACGCGCGGGAAATCAACCCCGTGGCGGCAGCGGATGAACTGGGCATGACCGTGGAGGAGATCTTCTCCTTCAAGGAAATGATATCCGGGAAGATCGAAATCCTGCATCGCCTGCAGTCCAAGTGCTGCCACAACGTGCAGGATCTGGAAGAAGTGCTGTGGCGCATCCGCAAGGGGTCCCTCATTGCCCAACGGGCCAAGCAGGAGCTCATCCGCGCCAACCTGCGGCTGGTGGTCTCCATTGCCAAAAAATACACCAATCGCGGCCTGCAGTTCCTGGATCTCATCCAGGAAGGCAACATCGGCCTCATGAAAGCGGTGGACAAGTTCGAGTACCAGCGCGGGTACAAGTTCTCCACGTATGCCACGTGGTGGATTCGTCAGGCCATCACCCGGGCCATTGCGGACCAGGCGCGCACCATCCGCATTCCCGTGCACATGATCGAGACCATCAACAAGCTCATCCGCACCTCGCGCTATCTCGTCCAGGAGCTGGGCCGCGACCCGACCCCGGAAGAAATCGCCGAACGCATGGATTATCCGCTGGAAAAGGTGAAGAAGGTCCTCAAAATCGCCAAGGAGCCCATTTCCCTGGAAACCCCCATCGGCGACGAAGAGGATTCCAGCCTGGGCGACTTCATCGAGGACAAGAAAGCCGTGGCCCCGGCGGAAGAGGTGGTCAACACCAAGCTGGGCGAGCAGATTGCCAGTGTGCTGGCCGACCTGACCCCCCGCGAGGAGCAGGTGCTGCGCAAGCGCTTCGGCATCGGCGAAAAGAGCGACCACACCCTGGAAGAGGTGGGCAAGCTTTTCAACGTCACCCGCGAGCGCATCCGGCAGATTGAGGCCAAGGCCCTGCGCAAGCTGCGGCATCCCGTGCGCAGCCAGGTGCTGCGTTCGTATTACGAGAATTGAGGCCCCGCGCCGGCGTCCAGAAATAGGCGGCTACGGCCGCCTATTTCCATGCTGACATGTCCCCCGCGATTGGTGTACAGAACCAGCAAGGGATTCGGTTGCATGATGAACCGGGGGGGGACTGTGCCATGGGCCATGTGTTCAATATGACCTTCAGCAAACGGCTGCATTGCAATGGCTGTTGAATTGCCTGTTCGAAACCATTGCGATTTTTCCTGTACGGATCGCATGTGCCGCACGCTGGACAAGGCCGGAGTGCCGACGGACCAGAAATGGCGTACGCTCATCCTGTACATGCGCAGCCTGCGTGAATACACCACCCTGACGGATTCCCAGAAGTCCGCCATCCAGAATCTGGTACTGGAAGCCTTGCGCAAGAAGGAATTCACCGATGCGGAGTTCCAGCGCATCATCCAGCGCAAGCAGGACATCCTGGGCGAACCCTGCAACGACCGCCTCAAGATGGCCCTGGCGGAAACCATGGCCCTGGTGGAGGAATTCAGCGCCCTGGTGACCACGCGCAAGGATGATGTGCTGGAGTTGGGGCAGCGCACGGTGGAGGCCCTGGAAAGCGGGGCCGATCCTCTGGAGCTGGTGGGCAAGATCAAGGCGTCCTTCAAGGCTGTGGTGGACGCCATGGAAGGGGATGTGTGCCACCTGCGCGAGATGAGCTATACCGACGCCCTGACCGGCATCGGGAATCGCCGCGCCTTTGATGAATGCATGGAAGAGGTTGTGCGCCTGTGGCAGGAACAGACCGTCCCGAGCTGCCTGGTCATGTTCGACATCGACCACTTCAAGGATTTCAACGATACCTACGGCCACCGCATCGGCGATCATGCCCTGACCGTGGTGGGGCGCATCCTCATGACGTATGGCGAGAAGATCGCTCCCTTATTGGCTGGTCCGTGCCGCGCCTTTCGCTATGGCGGTGAGGAATTTGCCATGATCTTCCAGAACGCCAGCCAGGAGCAGGTGCTGATGCACGCAGATGCCCTGCGCAGCGCCGTCAAGAAGCATCCCCTCATCATCCGCGATCCCGCCGGGGGCGTGGTGGATTCCAGCAGGCACATCACTGTAAGCGCCGGAGTGGCCAGCTTGCAACCATACTGGAAGTCCCCCCTTGTGGCGCATCTGATCGACGCCGCAGACGGTGCCCTGTACCGGGCCAAGCAGGCCGGCCGGGACAGGGTGGTGGTCTACACCCCGCCGCCCGAGGACCCGTCCGGAACCCCGCTTTCCTGACCTCTTTCCGGCCGTTCTTTGGTTGACGCCTCCCCCGGACTTGCCGTACGGGTGTGCGTGGCAGGCGGCATTGTCAGGCGCCGCTGCTTCAGGAGGCCGTGGTTTGCATGGATGAGTTCGAACGCCCCGGTGCGCAGGCTGTGCCATCCCATGCCGGCCCGGATCCACAACAAGACACCCCCCTGTGCCGCGCCGAATGGTCCACCCCTGCCGCGGTGGATTTTCTGGCCCGCCTGAGCCACGAGCTGCGCACCCCCCTGCATGGCATCCTGGGCATGACGGATGTGGCCATCCGTACCCTGAACGAAGTCGCCCTGTCCGGCCCCTCCCTGGCCCAACCCGCTCCCTGCCGGCATGTGGAAGTGCAGCCGCTCTTGCACATGGTGCGGCAATCCGCCATCTCCATGCTTAATATCGTGAATGATTTGCTGGACATCTCCAAGGTGGAATCCGGCGAGCTGGCCCTTGAGGAACGCCCCTTCGACCTGGCTCCCATGGTGCGCGAGGCCCTGGCTCCCCTGAGGGAAGACGCCAAAAACAAGGGGCTGGCGTTTCATCTGGAGCTGGATCCGCAGGCCCCGGCCCGCGTGCTGGGGGATCCCACCCGCCTGCGCCAAGTGCTGCGAAATCTGACGGAAAATGCCATCAAATTCACCAGGAGCGGCAGCGTTGCCGTGCGGCTGCGCAGTGGACAGCCCAAGTGGCAGGCAGAAGGCCTGCCCCGGGTGCAGCTCACCTGCACCGTCTCGGATACGGGGCTGGGCATTCCCGAGGAAAAGTTGCCGCGCGTGTTCGACAGTTTCTATCAAGTGGACGGTTCCCTGAGCCGCGAATTCGAAGGCACCGGCCTGGGGCTGGCCATCTCCCGCCATCTGGTAAAGATGATGGGCGGGGACATCTGGGCCCGCAGCCAGCCGGGGCAGGGCAGCGCGTTCACCTTTTCCGTCTGGATGCATCTGCCGGAGTCCGAGGGCTCCAGGGATGTGTCAGCCGATGCCCCGCACGCCCCGGCCGGCGAGGCCCGTTCCGACGCGACAGCCAACACGGCGGGCCGCGCATGTGGCCAGGGCCGCGGCCTGGACGGCTCGCCGGATCGCATGACCTTGCCGCCCCTGCGCATTCTGCTTGCGGAAGACAATCTGGTGAATCAGGCCTTTGCCCAGCTCATCCTCAAGCGTGAAGGCCACGCCGTGACCACGGCCTCCAACGGGCATGAGGCCCTGGAGTTGCTGGCCAAGGCGCGCTACGATCTGGTGCTTATGGACGTGCGCATGCCCGAGCTCGACGGCGTGGAAACCACCCGCCGCATCCGCGCCCGGGAGCATGGCGTCCTGGATCCGGACGTGCCCATCATCGCTATGACCGCCCACAGCCAGCGCGGCGACCGCGAACGCTTTCTGGAAGCCGGCATGGATGACTACATCTCCAAGCCCATGGCCTGGGATTCCGTCATCGAGATCATCGGGGCAGTGCTGCGGAAGCGAAGGGAAGTGCCGTACGACGAGGAAAAGAGTCCTCGGCGGGAACCCTTTCTGTAACGGCGTTCCCCTGCCCCCCCAAAGACTGTTGCTATGATTGCAACGTGCTCTTCCCTTCCAACACTTTGATGGTGACCTTGAATCACAATAAAAGTCTTTGGAAAGGGGGTTCGGNCTCTAGAAAGGTTTTCCCCCGAGAACTCTTTTCAAAAGTAACATGCTTTAAGAGCACTGTGCTCTGCTACTCCTCGCCGCTGTGGCGCTGGAGTTCGTCCTTGTAGAGCTTGTATGTCACGGAATCCACCAGCGCCTGCCAGCTGGCTTCGATCACGTCGTGGGACACGCCCACGGTGACCCAGCGGGAGGAGGCGTCTGCGGATTCGATGAGCACGCGCACCCCGCAGGCCGAGCCGGCGTTGGGCTTGTCGCCTTCCACACCCAGGTCGCCCCCGGAGAGCACGCGCACCTTGAAGTCGATGAGCCGCATTTCATCCAGCCGCGGGTAGAACGGCTTGAGCGCCTTGCGCAGGGCCTTGTCCAGGGCGTTGATGGGGCCATCGCCCTCAGAGGCCGTGTGCTCGCGCACGCCTTCCACTTCCAGCAGCACCGTGGCGGTGCTCACCGGTTCCTGGCCGGGGCCGTCCTTGTGGTCCAGCACGTGGAACTTCACCAGGGTGAAGAAGTCCCGCACACCGCGCCGGGCCAGCTTTTTCAGCAGCAACAGCTCCACCGAGGCTTCCGCCGCGGCAAAGTCGTAGCCAATGGCAGACTTGGCCTTCAGCTCGTTGAGCAGGCCCTTGACCACGGGTTCGTCCTTGTCCAGGTGGAAGCCGTAGCGCCGGGCCAGATTGACGATGTTGCTGCGGCCGGCCAGCTCCGTGAGCAGAATGCGCTGGCGGTTGCCCACCTGTGCGGGGTTGATGTGTTCATAGAGCCGGGACATGCGGTTCACGGCCGAGACGTGGACGCCGCCCTTGTGCGCAAAGGCGGACTTGCCCACAAAGGGCTGGCGGGTGAACAGCGGCACGTTGACCACCTCGGCCACATAGCTGGCCAGATGCGTCAGCCGCTCCAGGGCATCCGGGGCCAGGCACTCATATTCCCCGGGATGCTTGAGGCGCAGGGAAGGGGCAATGGAGCAGAGGTTGGCGTTGCCGCAGCGCTCGCCATAGCCGTTGATGGTGCCCTGCACATGGCTGGCCCCGCGGCGCACGGCCTCCAGGCTGTTGGCCACGGCCAGTTCGCAGTCGTTGTGGCAGTGGATGCCGATGGCTGCCTCGGGCACGGCCTGGCAGACGGCCTCCACCATGGCGCCGATTTCCTGGGGCATGGTGCCGCCGTTGGTGTCGCAGAGCACCAGCACGCGGGCCCCGGCCTGATGGGCGGTTTTGAGGCAGGCGAGGGCGTATTCGGCATTCGCCTTCATGCCGTCGAAGAAGTGCTCGGCATCAAAGAGCACTTCGGGCATGTGCTGGCGCAGGTGGGCCACGGACCCGCGGATGATTTCCAGATTGCGTTCCGGCGCCACGCGCAGGGCCTCGGCCACATGCAGATCCCAGGTCTTGCCGAAGATGGTGGCTGCCTCGGCTCTGGAATCGATGAGCGCCTGCAGCTGGGCATCCTTCTCCGGGGTGGACGCCGGATGATGCGTGGAGCCGAAGGCGGCCACCCGGGCATGACGCAGCTGATAGCGCTGAATTTCCTTGAAGAAAGCCTGATCCACCGTGTTGGAGGCCGGCCAGCCGCCCTCGATGTAGTCCATGCCGAGTTCATCCAGCTTGAGGGCAATCTTGAGCTTGTCCTCGATGTTCAGTTGGATGTCTTCGGCCTGGGAGCCGTCCCGTAGGGTGGTATCGTAGAATTCAATACGTCTCATGAACACACGGCCCCGTGTTTCTCCAGGCCAAAGGCGTCGTGCAGGGTGCGCACGGCAAGTTCGGTGTATTTGTCGTCGATGAGGCAGGTAATCTTGATTTCGGACGTGGAAATCAGGTGGATATTGATGTTCTCCGCCGCCAGGGACTTGAACATGGTGGAGGCCACGCCGGAGTGGTTGCGCATGCCCACGCCGATGACGGACACCTTGCTCACCTGGGTGTTGAAGGTGACCTCGCGAGCCTGGAGGTCCTTGTTCAGCTCGGCGATGAGCTCCTGGGTGCGCTCAAGGTCGCCGCGGGAGATGGTGAAGGTCATGTCCGTGCGACCGTCTTCGCTGGTGTTCTGGACGATCATGTCCACCAGTACGCCGGCCTCGGCCAGTGGCCCGAAGATGGCGGCCGCCACGCCCGGACGATCCTGCACATCGCGCAGGGTACAGCGGGCCTGGTTTTTGTCATAGGCGATCCCTGCAACGAGCACCGCTTCCATTTCCGGAACCTCCTTGGTCACCCAGGTGCCCGGCGCATCGGAAAACGTGGAGCGCACATGCACCGGAACATTGTATTTTTTGGCAAATTCCACGGAACGAATCTGCAGCACCTTGGCGCCCATGCTGGCCATTTCCAGCATTTCGTCATAGGCGATGCGGGGCATTTTGCGTGCCTTGTCGCACATATTGGGGTCTGTGGTGAACACGCCTTCCACATCGGTGTAGATTTCGCAGCCTTCGGCATTCAGAGCGGCGGCCAGGGCCACAGCCGAAGTATCGGACCCGCCGCGTCCCAGGGTGGTGATGCGGCCGTTGGGGTCCAGGCCCTGAAAGCCGGCAGCCACCAGCACGTCGTATTCGTCAAGCATGGCGCGCAGCTTTTCGCAGTCGATGCTGCTGATGCGGGCCGAGCCGAAGTCGGAATCGGTGTGCATGGTCATCTGAAACCCGAGCAGGGAGCGGGCCTTGATGCCAGCATCCTTGAGCAGCATGGCAAACAGCGCCACGGACACCTGCTCCCCGGTGGAAAGAAGCACGTCCTGCTCGCAGGCCGGGGGCCTGGAGGAGAACTGCCGGGCCAGATCCAAGAGGCGGTTGGTTTCGCCGGACATGGCCGAAAGCACCACCACCACCTTGTGACCCTGCGCCAGGGCAGCCTGCACTTTCTGCTGCACCTGGCGCATACGGTCCAGCCCTGCCACGGAAGTGCCGCCGAATTTTTGCACGAGAATGGACATGGGGCGATCCTGGAATAGCGTCTTGCGTTGGGGGTTGTCAGGCACCAGGGTGCCAGGGGGCCAGGGCCGATGCAACGGAGAGGGGCAGCGCGCACCCCAGGGCATTCACGGTGAAGCGTCGTCCCTGGGCAACGTCAATCCACTGAAAATGCAGCGCCGGGTCCGGCCAGGCCGTGCGGGGCAGCCGTTCGATCCACTCGATCACCGCCAGGGCTCCCGGTCCGGCTTCGTCCACGAGATCGGGGATAACGGCGGCGGCCGCCTCCGGTTCCAGGCGGTAGCAGTCGATGTGCGCCACGGGCGGCCGGGTGGGGTAGCAGTTCATGAGCGTGAAGCTCGGACTGGCCACCTGCGCCAGCTCCCCGCCGGGCATGCCGTGCACCAGACCGCGCGTGAACGTGGTCTTGCCGGCGCCGAGTTCGCCGGAAAGCAGGAGCGCCGGGGGATTGGGCATGCCGGCCAGGGCGTGGCCCACCGCCCGGCCGCAGGCGAGAAGCGCTGCTTCATCTGGCAGGTGGGCGCTCATGACATAAGGATGCATGGTCATACACAGTGTTTGAGGCGCAATACCTGGCGCGTGGCTGCTCAGTACACGAATTGCCGAAAAAGTCCAGCGCGCTGAAGGTGATGGCGCAAAAAACTCAGGCCCCGCCGGCCTTGCCACCGGAGGCGATCACCCGCAGCAGGTCTTCTTTGCCAATCACCCCGGCCAGCTTGTCGCCGTCCAGTACGGGCAGGGTGTGGAATCGGCGATCCACCATCAGGTTGGCCACTTCTTCGATGGAGGTGTCCAGCGTCACGGTGGCCACGTCCTTGGTCATCAGGCCGTCCACGGTGGCAGCCGTCATCTTGGCGATTTCCCCTTCCATATCCTCCATGGAGGGCAGGGGGATGAAGCTGTCCAGGATGGTGAAGTAGGACGGCAGTTTGATGGAACCCTGCTGGCTGATGCAGTCGCTCTGGGTGACGATGCCCACCAGCACGCCGGCGTTGTTCACCACGGGCAGGCCGTTGAAGTGATTCTCCAGCATGATGCGTGCGGCGGTGGCCACGTCCGTGGAGGGGGTCACGGTGACGGGGGATTTGGACATGATGTCCTTGGCGGTCAGCATGGCGAGAGCTCCTTCATCACCCGGGGCAAGGCGTCCGCGATTTCTCGGGCCAGGTTGCCCCGGTAGGGGTAGTCGGTTTCCAGCAGCCGGCCCGCCTCGGCGTGCAGCAGCACAGCCAGGCAGGCAGCTTCCAGGGGGGGGTGGCCCAGTCCCATGAGGGCGCCCAGGCAGCCGGCCAGCACATCGCCGGAACCGCCCGTAGCCAGGCAGGGAGCCGCCACATCGCAATAGTACGCCGGTTCGTCCCCGCTGACAACAACCGTGCCGGCATCCTTGGCCACCAGCACGCCGGGCAGGCGGGCGCGCAGGGTGCGGGCATTGATGAAGCGATCCTCCCCCATCTCCAGCCCGCAGCCCTGGAGCAGGCGGGCCAGCTCGCCGGGGTGGGGCGTGAGCACGTCCGCCGGGGTGTGGCGGTTGAGCCAGTCCGGATTGCGGGCGATCCAGAAAAGGGCATCAGCATCCCAGACGGTGGGGGGGCGGTCGCCAAGCAGATGCAGCACGCGGACAAAGGCTTCGGTGTCGGGATGTCGCCCCAGGCCGGGACCGACGACGAGGGCGTCGAAGCGTGGCAGGTGTTCCCGCAGGGCATCCAGGCAGCCTTCGTCCCAGCCGCCGCTGCAGGTGGCGCCTGCTGTCAGGCCCAGGCACATGGCCTCCGGAAGCTGGGATTTGAGCTCCTGAACGATGGCCCCGGGGCAGGCGATGGTCACCAGACCGGCACCGGCGCGCAGGGCGCCCATGGCCGCCAGGGCCGGCGCACCGCTCATGCCCGGGGAGCCGCCAATGATGCACACATGCCCGGCCGTGCCCTTGTGCAGGGCCGCGGCAGGCTGCCTGAGCAGGCGAAACATGGCCCGGCCCATGCGGCGCTGGCCGGCGGGATAGCGATCCTTGATCTGGCGGGGAATGCCGATGTGCCGCACGTGCAGCCGGCCGGTGTATTCCCGGGCTGCCGGCATGGCCAGGCCGGTTTTCACGGCGGCGAAGGTGGCCGTGGCGTGGGCGCGCACGGCGTCCGGGCAGGGACGGCCGGTGTGCCCGTCCAGGCCGGAGGGGATGTCTATGGCAAAGACGAAGGCCCGGTGGCGCAGGGCATTGATGGCGCGCACCAGCAGGGGGAAGGGCGGGCGCATTTCCCCGGTCAGGCCGGTGCCGAGCAGGCCATCCACCACGATGTCCGGCTCGAAGTGCGGATCGTGCAGCAGCTCCTGACTGGGCATGTCCAGAAACTGCATGGGCACCCCGGCCTGCTGGGCCAGCTTCATGTGGAAGGCTGTTTCCCCGGTGTGGGCATGGGGCGGTTTGGTGTGATACAGGCGGACGTGGGCGCCCTGGTCGTGCAGGTGGCGGGCCATGCAGAAGGCGTCGCCGCCGTTGTTGCCGTGGCCGGCGAAGAGCAGGATGCGCTTGCCGGCGGGGTCGCCGGTTTCTTCCAGCAGCACATGCAGGGCCTCGCGGGAGGCGTTTTCCATGAGCATTTCGCCGGGAATGCCGAAGGCCATGGCCTCGCGGTCCCAGCGGGCCATTTCGGCCGGGGTGCACAGAGCGGCGGTGATATTGCGCAGGGGATTCATCGTTCCAGCACCACCACGGCGCAGGCCGCGTCCCGGCCGTGGGTGAGGGAGACGTGCGCGCCGGTGACGCCCATCTCTGCGGCAAGTTCCTGACCGCGGCCCAGCAGGATCAGCTCCGGCTTGCCCGAGGGCAGGGGGCGGATTTCCATGCTGTGAAAGGAGATGCCGTCCCGAAATCCCGTGCCCAGGGCCTTTGCTGTGGCCTCTTTGGCGGCGAACCGGGCGGCCACATAGGCGGTCTGCACGGTGTCGCAGGCCTGGGGCAGGCCTTCCAGCTCCAGGGGGGTGAGCACCTTGCGCAAAAAGCGTTCGCCATGGCGGTCCATGGCCGCGCGGATGCGGTCCAGCTCGCAGAGATCCACCCCGAGGCCCATGATCATGCTGTTCCTCAATCCGCAAAGGTCTTGAGCAATTCCAGCATCTCCCGCACGGCCGCATCCAGGCCGATGAACACGGCCCGACCGATGATGGAGAAGCCGATGGAGTATTCGTTCACCCCTGGCACCTGGGCAAAGGGCGTCATGTTGTCCAGATCCAGCCCATGGCCGAGGTTGACCGTGAGCCCCAGGGAGCGGCCCAGGGCGATGGCGTCCAGGATCTTGCGCAATTCGGCCTCGCGGGTGGCGGTGTCCGCGGCATCGGCATAGTGGCCGGTGTGCAGCTCGATGTATTGCGCGCCTACGTCCCTGGCGGCCTGAACCTGCCCGGCGGAGGCTTCGATGAACAGGCTGACGCCGATGCCGGCGGCGAAGAAGGGGGCGCAATAGTCCTGCAGCAGGGGCACCCGGCCGGCCACGGCCAGGCCGCCTTCGGTGGTCAGCTCCTCGCGCTTTTCCGGCACCAGACACACCAGATGCGGCTGCACTTCCAGGGCGATGGCGCGCATCTCCTCGGTGGCGGCCATCTCGAAATTGAAACAGCGGGCCTGCCGGGCGATGGCGCGGACATCGGCATCCTGGATATGGCGGCGATCTTCCCGCAGATGGGCGATGATGCCGGCGGCGCCGGCCTCCTGGGCAATGCGGGCGGCCAGCACCGGGTCCGGGGTGGTCCCGCGGCGTTGCTGGCGCAGGGTGGCCACGTGGTCTATGTTCACGGCCAGGGTGGGCATGCAGCGGCTCCTTGTCTGTGCTTCGGGCAGACAATAGTGAGCGGCCGGGGGGATGATGTCAAGGCCGAGATGGCAGATGCGCTCTTCCGACCTGCTGCTGACTACGTGCTGAACGGCGTCTGCAGCTCCTCCTGGTCGATGGCGTCGGCATCCGGCGCGCTGAAGCGGACCAGATTGCGCAGATGGGCGTAGCTGTCCGGATCCATGCCGGTGAAGTCCACTGCCACCAGGGTGAGGGCGTTTCTGTCGGGCTCCATGCGGGTAATCACGCCTTCCACCTCGGCCCGAAGGTCCGCGCCCAGGGGGAATTCCACCACGCAGGGCTGGTCCGGCGCAAAGGCCGGCAGCGGCGGCGAGGCCACCTCGCACAGCAGGCCCTTGAGGCTCAGGTTGCGGGTGCGCATGGCCATGCGCTGCGACCGGCAGATCAAAAATCCCGCGTGCCCGGTCTGTACACGGGTGCGGCGGCGGGTGGCATCGGTCATTGCTGTTCTCCACGTTCCAGCCAGGGGATGTCCGGCATTTCGCGGCCGGGGGTGCGCGGCCGGGTGTAGGGCATGAGTTCCATCAGCGCCCGGGGCGTGTAGCGTCCCTTTTCCGGCTCGGTGACGGCCTGGGTTTCCACGCCGAATTCCATGAGCAGATCCACCACTTCGCCTGCCGGGGTGACGGCGTGGCCGTTTTGGTCCACCTCGGCCACGGCCTTGATGTCCGTCTCGCCGCTGGAAATGGCCTTGAGCACGGCCACGCGGGTGGCGCCGGCGCCCAGGGAGGGCTCGGCGTGCTCCACGCTGCCGGCCGTGTAGACCGTGCCAGACTGCCCCATGGCCGCCGCGCCGCGGGGCTGTTGGGAATAGGGCGCATAGGCGTAGATCAGGGCAGACCGGGCGGCCTCCACCAGCCGGGAAATGTCTCCGGGGGCGAGATCCGGAATGAACCATTTTCGGTAGAGTTCCGCATACTTGCCATTTTCCAGAATGCGACGGAAGCCCTGGTCCAGCATCTCCTTGAGCGCCCGCGTTTCCTTGCTGATGGCAAAATGCATGGGCATGACGGCCAGGGGCATACCCACGGGCGAGACACCCTGCAGGGGCAGCCGGCGCATGAGGTAGCTGGCGGTCTTGTCTGCCCCGGCAAAGGCGTCCACCTCGCCACGGGCCATGGCCTGCAGCGCTTCGCGCGGAGAAGGGTAGCTGCGGACGATGAGCCCGCCGAAGTCCTCCAGCAGGCGCAGGTAGATGGTACCGCGCTCCACGCTCACGGCCTTGCCGCGCAACTGCTCCAGGGCGGCCACACGCTGGGCGTTGCGGGTATAGAGCCGCACTTCCAGGCGGGCGGTGGGCTGGTGGGAAAAGTCATACAACAGCTCACGCTTGGGAGTCTTGGCCATGCCCGCGGTAGCGTGGATGCGCCCGGCAGAGAGCTCCAGCTGAATCTGCTCCCAGCTCATTGCCTTGAAGGAAAGGCGGACGTTGCGGCCCTCCAGACAGGCCTGGAAGAGATCGATGTCGAAGCCGACCGGGGTGCCGTCGCGCTCGAAGGAAAACGGCGGGAAGTCCCGGTCGAAGCCGAAGACCACCGGCGAGGGCAGCGGCGGCAGGGCTGGCTGGCTGGCTGGCTGCCGCCCCCGGGGTTCCTGCAGACTGGGCGGCGGCGCGCCAGGGCAGGAGTGCCAGCAGCAACAGAAGCAGCGTATGCAAGGCGAGACGTGCGGTCATGCATTCACCATAAGTCTGCGGCGTTGCGGGTGGGCGTCAGCTCCATTGCAGGGTGGCCAGGGCGGCTTCGACGTCAGCCTTGCGGCGGGCGTAGAGGGCTTGGGCAAAGGCGCGAATATCTGCATGCAGGGAGGAGCGATTCGCGGCCGCCGGCAAGGCCGGCAGCACGGGCAGGTTAAGGGAATCGAAATCCAGGGGGCGCAGGGCCATGGAGTCGTCGATGCTGCAGCCGCCGTGCGCGCCGCCGCCCATGATGCGTTCCCGGTCGCCATCGCCAATGAGCTGTTTGCAAAAGCCGATGACGCAGGAGGGTGCCTGGATGGCATTGGCCTCCCGGATGCGGCAGTTGTGCTCGTCGCACCAGTCCTTCACCTGTTCATAATGCAGGCTGACCCGTTTGGGCGCGCGGGAGGACCCCTCCTGCACCACACGACCCAGACGGTATTCCTCGAAGGCATGGTGCGCCTGGGAATAGGCGGCGACGAGCAGGCCCGCGTACCGCCCGGCACGGGTAAGCGCCCGGGGCCGCGACTGCCTGAGACGGGCCGGCCGACCGCGCAGGGAGCAGTACAGGGCGGAAAGATCGGCCGGTTCCAGCGCCACCCCCAGGGTGCGAAAAAAGGCGGCAGCCTCCTGCTCGTCCAGCAGCAGCCTGCCCAGGATGGCGGCAGCGTCCAGGGCTTGTTCCGCCAGCCGGTGCAGCTCCATGGCCTTCTGGCGGAGGCGTTCCGCCTCCTGCTCCAGGGCCACACGACGGCCGAAAAAATTTTCCGCCGCCTCGGACAACGCCTCGGAGGCAAGGGAGTTGGCGAACTCATCGAAGGAGCCGGCAGCGCCGGAAGATCGTGGCGACATGGCGTCACCCTAGCCATGCGCGGGCTGTCTGGCAAGAGTCCGGCCCCATGGAAGGGCCGCCGCAGACGAGTCTGCCTCGAATAAAACACTGTTTCAACCATTGACAGTTTCCAACACTGCTTGATATGAAGCAAACAACGATTCAGTTAGCGTTTGAAGTATCTGATGTTTCAATCTCTGCTTCGGAGCCAGCCATGCCCCCATATACCAACATGCACACCAGAAGCCTGCAGCAACTCCAGCAGCCTCGCCGCGAGGTCCAGGATTCCACCCGTGACCGCATTCTCAAGGCGGGGGAGGCCATTTTTTTGGAAAAGGGATTCCAGAAGGCCACCATTCGGGACATCTGCAGCGCAGCCAAGGCCAATGTGGCGGCGGTGAACTATCATTTTCAGGACAAGGATGGGCTGTATATCGCCGTGGTGGCCGGCCTGCTGGACCGCGGCGCGCTTCGGTATCCGCTGGACCGCGGCCTGCAGGAGGATCCCAGCCCGGAAGATCGGCTGCGGATCATGATTTACAACATTCTGTGCCGGCTGTTCTGCAACGACCAGGGGGACTACAACGAGGTGCACGGCCGCTTTGTGCTGGAAGCCCTGTTCGGCGACTCCCCACACATCGGGGTGCTGGTGGACAGCTTTATCCGGCCGTCCCAGGCGTATCTGCGCACCATCATCGAAGCCGTGCTTGAAGGATGCAGCAAGGCTGCCGCGGATGACGAAGCGGTGCTTTCGCGTTGCGCCATGAGTCTGTTCGCTCAGGCCGTGTATTACGTGTACGCCCACAATTTTGAAAAACATCTGGATGACGGCCGCTGCCGGGATCTGCAGGATCTCGAACGGCTTGCCGATCATATCACCACTTTTTCCGTGGCAGGCATCCGGGCCGTGGGCCTGACTGCCCATGGCAGCAACGCTGCCGTCTAGTGTGACGTCCCCGAAATACGACGATGTTCCCATCATCCTATTTCGGGGAGGACCGTCCGCCAAAATGCGTGGATTTTGGCGGACTCACGGAGCCTGGGGCTCCGGGGACGCCTTGCAGGCGGCCCAGTGTTGCGTCTTCCATGTATGGACATATTTTGAGGACGCAACACTAGGAAACAAGGTGCGCAAGGAGCACGTCGTGTACAGGATGCTCATGTTGGCTGGCTGCTGTGTAATGGCCCTTTCGTTCCTTTCCGGCTGCGGCGAGACCCCTTCGCACGCACAGACGGCCCAGGAAAACGCCACTGCGGCCGCTGCCCCGTCCCGCACCGTGAATGTGCAGGTGGAGCCGGTGGCGCCGCGTCCCTTCAAGGATATCCTGATTCTGCCCGGCCAGACCGAGGCCCTGCAGGATGTCCGGCTGGCCATGGACGCCGAGGGCCGCGTGGACTGGGTGGGCGTGGAAAAGGGCGACCTGGTGCAAAAAGGCCAGGAGCTCCTGCGCCTGGATGCCGACCTGGTGGCCGCCCAGCTGGCCAAGGCCAAGGCGGATCTGGCCCTCAAGCAGGATTTGGCCACCCGGCGGCAGTCGCTCTTTCAGCAGGCCGTGTTGTCCAAGGAAGAGCATGATCAGGCCCTCACCGAGCTGGCTGTGGCCAAAGCCACGGTGACCGAGGCGGAAACGGCGCTGTCGCGCACCGTCATCCGTGCGCCGTTCACGGGACGCATCAACAACGTCACGGTTGATCCTGGCGAATACGTGGTCAAGGGTGAACCGGTAATCGAGATGGTCAACGTCTCCACCATCCGCGTCACCGTGAGTGTGCCGGAGATGGATGTGCGCCACCTGAACGTGGGGCAGGAGGTGGCGGTTTCCATCGACGCGCATGGGGCGGACCGCTGGGACGGCGTGGTGGATTTTGTGGCCTGGAAGGCGGACGACGCCACCAAGACCTTTGAGGTGCGCGTGGTGGTGGACAACAAAGACGGCCGCATCCGGCCGGGCATGGCCTCCCGCGTGGCCTTTGTGCGTCGTGACATCCCCGACGCGCTCACCGCACCCCTGTTCGCCGTGGTGGATCGCGGCGGCGAGCGGCTGCTGTATGTGGCGCAGGACGGGGTGGCCCGGGCGCGGCAGATCGTCATCGGGCACATTGCGCAGGATCGCGTGCAGGTGCTGGAGGGGCTGGCCGCGGGGGATTGGCTCATCGTCACCGGGCACAAGGATGTGGAAGACGGCATGCCCGTGACGGTGCAGAACATGCCCCTGGCCGCCAGGGAAAACACCGCAACGCCGCAGGTGGTGGCCCAGTGATCATCCCCAATCTTGCCCTGGCCCGTCCGTGGGCGGTGCTGGTCAGCGTGCTGGGCATCACTTTGTTCGGGATCATGAGCTATGCCACGCTGCCGCGGGAAAGCTCGCCGGACATCACCATCCCGTATGTCTTCGTCACCACCACCTACGAGGGCGTGGCTCCCGAGGACATGGAAACCCTGGTGACCATGCCCCTTGAACGCAAGCTCAAGGGCCTGAAGGATGTGGAGGAGATGAAGTCCACCTCCGAGGAGGGGTTGTCCTTCATCTCCATCAAGTTCCTGCCCTCGGTGGATATCGACGACGCCTTGCAGAAGGTGCGGGACAAAGTGGACCAGGCCAAGCAGGATTTGCCCAAGGATCTGGAAGACGATCCCGAGGTGACCGAGGCCAACTTCTCCGATGAGCCCATTCTGCAGGTGGCGCTGTCCGGTCCCTTCTCCCTCAAGCGGTTGAAGACCCTGGCCGAGGATCTGCAGGACCGCATCGAGTCCGTGCCGGGCGTGCTGGAAGCGCCCATCATCGGCGGGCTGACGCGGGAGATTCACGTGGAGCTGGATCTGGACCGTGTGGGTTTCTACCGGCTGCCCGTGTCCTCCATCATCAGCTCCGTGTCCCAGGGCAACGTGAACATGCCCGGCGGGTCCCTGGATATCGGCGAGGGCAAGTATCAGGTGCGCGTGCCCGAGGAATTCAGCTCACCGGTGGAAATCAACTCCCTGGTGGCCCTGGTGCGCGACGGCAAGCCCGTGTACCTGCGCGACGTGGCCGAGATCAAGGACGCCAACAAGGATCCCGCCACCATCAGCCGGTTCCAGGGCGAACCCAGCGTGACCATTCAGGTGAAGAAGCGCGCGGGCGAGAACATCATTTTCATCACGGACGCCGTCAAGCAGATCATCGAGGAGATGCGGCCGCAGCTGCCGCCAAACCTGCATATCGAGGCCATGGCCGACCAGTCCAAGGAGATCCGGCGCATGGTGGCGGATCTGGAAAACAACATCATCACCAGCCTCATTCTGGTGCTGGGGGTGGTGCTGGTGGGCATCGGCGGCCGCAGTGCGGTGTTCGTCTCCACCGCCATTCCGCTGTCCATGCTGGTGACGTTTGCCGTGCTGGAGCTGCTGGGCGTGACGCTGAACATGGTGGTGCTGTTCTCCCTCATCCTGGCCCTGGGCATGCTGGTGGACAACGGCATCGTCATGGTGGAAAATATTTACCGCTACCTGCAGCTGGGGCACTCGCGGTTCGAGGCGGCCAGACTGGGGGCAAGCGAGGTGGCCTGGCCGGTTATCACGTCCACCCTGACCACGGTGGCGGCGTTTTTCCCCATGGTGTTCTGGCCGGGCATCATGGGCGAGTTCATGTCCTTTTTGCCGCTGACGTGCATCATCGCCCTCATGGCCTCCCTGTTCGTGGCGCTGGTGGTGAACCCGGTGCTGTCCGCCAAGTACCAGACGGTGCCCAAAGGGGTGGCTGCGGATGGCGAGGTGCCGCCCGGCTGGCTGCAACGCCGGTATCGCGGGCTGCTGGACTGGGCGCTGAATCACCGCGGGCTGGTGATTCTGGGCTGCATCGCCTCGCTGTTCGGGTCCATCATTGCGTTCGGCATGTTCGGCAAGGGGGTGGAATTCTTCCCGGATACGGAGCCGAACCGGGCCTTTATCGAGATCAAGGCCCCGGTGGGCACCAATCTTGCCGCCTCCGACCGGCTGGTGCACCAGGCCGAGGAGGTGGCGCGGCAGTATCCGGATATTCTGTACGTCATTTCGCAAATCGGCTCCGAAGGCGGCGATCCCTTCAGCTCCGGCGGCTCGGGCGAGCATCTCTCCCAGATCACCCTGGAATTCAAGGATTTGCAGGACCGTTCCCGGCCGTCCTCGGAAATCGTGGCCGAGCTGCGCGGCATCCTCAAGGAAACCATCAAGGGCGCAGAAGTGCGGGTGGAAAAGCAGGAGGAAGGCCCGCCCACCGGCGATCCCGTGACGCTGGAGCTCATGAGCGACGACCTGGCCGCCCTGGACGCCATGTCTCAGCAGTTGCGCAAGGTGCTGGATGCCACGCCCGGTCTGGTGGATGTGAACGACAACGTGCTGCGCGGCAAGCCTGAACTGGCCGTGCGGGTGGACAAGGAAAAGGCCGCCCTGATGGGGCTGGATGCCTACACCATCGCCTACACCATCAAGACAGCCTTCAATGGCGTGAAGGTGGGCGTGTACCGCGAAAGCGACGAGGAATACGACATCGTCGCCAAGCTGCCCAAAAAAGACCGCACCAGCGTGGAATCCGTGCGGCGGCTCACCGTGGCCGGCCCGGACGGCGAGCCCATCCCCCTCACCAGCGTGGCCCGGGTGGAACTGACCAGCGGCCTGGGCGGGGTGCATCGCAAGAATCAGAAACGCGTGGTGACGCTCACGGCGGATGTCTCCGGCCGTCTGGCCAACGACGCCATCGCCGAGCTTACGCAGGCTTTTTCCTCCATGACCTGGCCCCGCGGCATGACCTGGCGTTTTGCCGGCGAGCAGGAGGAACAGCAGAAAGCGCAGGCCTTCCTGACCAAGGCCTTTGCCGGGGCCGTGTTGCTCATCCTGCTGGTGCTGCTGTGCCAGTTCAACTCCCTGGCCGCGCCGCTCATCATCCTTTCCTCTGTGGCCTTGTCCCTCATCGGCGTCTTTTTGGGACTGCTGGTGACGAACATGGCCTTCGGCGTGATCATGACCGGCGTGGGGGTGGTGAGTTTGGCCGGGGTGGTGGTGAACAACGCCATTGTGCTCATCGATTATTACTACGTGCAGCGCAGCCAGGGCCTTGCCGTGCGTGAAGCCTTGCTGCACACGGGCATGACGCGATTTCGCCCGGTGCTGCTCACGGCCGTCACCACCATGCTGGGCCTGCTGCCCATGGCCACGGGCGTGAGTTACGACTTCTTGAATCTGCGCTGGGACGTCGGCGGGGAATCCACCCAGTGGTGGGGACCCATGGCCGTGGCGGTGCTGTTCGGTTTGCTGGTGGCCACCTTCCTCACGCTGGTGCTTGTGCCGGTCTTGCTTTCCGTTGTGGAAAGTGTAGGGGCATGGAGAATGCGCCGTACTCAGAAACGACAAGGAGCGGCCGTCGTGTTGTCATGATTCTACAGTATACGCGACGGCATCTATCGTGATGAATCAGCGAGGAAGAGAATCATGTCCAGACCCGCCGCGTTTCATGCGCCGCTCGTTGTGGAGCCATACCCTGCGTCCGAAGAAGAGGTCGACTTTCATGAGCGCCGGGGCTTCCATCGCGTGGCCTTGGCGCCGGATCAAATCTATCCTCTGGTGCTGGTGCGCGAGGACGGGCAATGCCTCCAGGCTGTGCTGATGGACATCTCCATCGGCGGCGCGCGGGTCAGGCTCCGCACGCCGTCCCCCCAGCTGGAAGAAGGCGAAATGCTGCTGCTGGAGCATTGCGCCATGGACCCCTTTTGCGGCAGGATGGAGGGAATGCATGCCCAGCTGGTCTGGAGACACGGAAACCAGGCCGGCTTGTTGTTTGAAACCCTCTTGGAATGATGCGGAGTGTTTGCATGTCCACCGCCACCTGCACGGCGCAGCTGGTGATTGCCGGCCGCTTTGATCCCCACGAATTCACCAGACTTTCGGGGATGAAGCCCACGGGCGTGCGCCGACGCGGGGACTTCATCAAGGGCACCATCGAACAGCATGATCAGGATCAATGGATCGTCGCCACGCCCCCGCGGCGGGGCGGACGCTGCGAAGACGTGCTCTACGATCTGTTCTCCCTCGCCTCCCCACACGCCCAGAATCTGCACTTTCTGGCCCAGCTCCATGGCTTGCAAAGCACCATCCGTCTGGCCGTGACGGTGGAGAAGGGCGCCTCCCTGCCGGTGCTGGAGCTTTCGCCGGAAAGTCTGCGCCGCATGGAGGTGCTGGGCGCCACCCTGGCCATCCACATGCAGCCGGCTGCCGATTGATTCCCCGCCGGCGCGGCGGGACTCTCTTGCCAAGGGATGGCAAATGGCGCACTATCAGGGCAATATCCTCCATACCAAGGAGCATGCCCATGCCAGAGACTGCGCCCCTCACGCCAGCCGCCACACCGGAATCCCCCGCCGCCACACCGTTGTACGTTGGGGTGAGCACCTGCCTGCTGGGCGAACCCGTCCGTTACGACGGCGGGCACAAGCATGATCGCTACCTGACAGACGTGCTCGGCCGGTTCGTCCGGTTCGTGCCCGTGTGCCCGGAGGTGGAATGCGGCCTCGGCGTGCCACGGGAGGCCATGCGGCTGGTGGGAGACCCCGCCGCCCCGCGACTGGTGACCCAGAAGACCAACCTCGACCACACCGAACGCATGCAGGCCTGGGCGGCCGGACGAGTGGAGGAGCTGGCCGGCCTGGACCTGTGCGGCTTCGTGTTCAAAAGCAAATCCCCCAGTTCCGGCATGGAGCGGGTGAAGGTCTACGGCGAGAACGGGCATCCCGTGAACAAGGGCGTGGGGCTGTTTGCCCGGGCCTTCATGGAGCGTTTTCCCCTCCTCCCGGTGGAGGAGGAAGGCCGCCTTAACGATGTGCACCTGCGGGAAAATTTCATCGAGCGTCTGTTCCTGTACAAGCGCTGGCAGGATACGGTGCAGCGCCAGCGCACCATGGCGTCTTTGATGGAGTTCCACACCCGCCACAAGCTGCTGCTCATGTCTCACAGTCAGGAAAAGCTCCGAGCCCTGGGCAAGATCGTCTCCGACATCGGCAACGCGGATGTGGAAGCAGCCATTGCGGCCTATTTTCCCCTGATGATGGATGCCGTCGCCCAGCATGCCACGGTCAAGAAACAGCGCAATGTGTTGCTGCACGTCATGGGCTACTTCAAAAAGCACCTGGACGCCGATGAGAAGCAGGAACTACTGGAAGTGGTGGATCGCTACGCCGCCGGGCTGGCCCCCCTCATCGTTCCGGTGACGCTGCTCAACCATTATGTCCGCAAATATCGTCAGCCGTACCTGCAGGCGCAGTGGTGGCTGCAGCCGCATCCCGTGGAGCTGGCCTTGCGCAATCATGCCTGATTCCGCGCTCCGGCCGCACCGGTTGATCCCTGGCTGCTTCTCTGGCAAGAATGAAGTCGGATTTTTGCAACTGCTGTTGTGATTTTTTTCGCAAGCGGGAGTCAAAGAGACGTCATGTCCTGTGATTTCATCGATAAATGGCTGGCCTGGGCCAGGGAGATGCAGGCCATGAGCCAGACCGGCCTGGCCTACAGCCGCAGCGCCTACGATACGGAAAAGTACGCGCGGTTCATGGAAATCGCTGCGGAAATCACCGCCCTGGCCGCTGCCTTGCCCGCGCCGCAGGTGCTGGAGGGCTTCCGCATCCAGCCCGGCTATGCCACGGTCAAGGTGGATGTGCGCGGGGCCGTGGTGCACGAGGGGCGCATCCTGCTGGTGCGGGAAACCCAGGACGGCCGCTGGGCCATGCCCGGCGGCTGGGCAGACGTGGGCGAGTTGCCATCGGCCATGATCAAGCGTGAAATTCTTGAAGAAAGTGGCTACGAGGCCGAACCCCTGCGCGTGATTGGTGTGTTCGACGCCAACCGCGGCGGCCGGCCCCTGGAATTCTTCCATGCCTACAAAATCGTGTTTTTGTGCGAGCTGACCGGCGGTGCCCCCCGCGCAAGCGCCGAGACGTCCGAGGTCGGCTTCTTTGCCTTCAACGCCTTGCCGCCGCTCTCGGAGCATCGCACCAATCTGCTGCATTTGGGCGAGGTGCAGAAGCATCTGCACCGGCCAGAGAGCCCCGTGTACTTCGACTGACGGAGCCGCCGCAGTGGCTGGCGTTGATTCTGTCGCAACAAGAAGTGATGTATTGATGGACAAAAAGTCTGTTGCCGCCGCGTTGTTCGACGTGGACGGCGTGCTGGTGGACTCCAAGGCCGCCTACCTTGGGTTTTACAACGATGTGCTGGCCCATGTGGGGCTGCCGCCCATGACCGCGGCCGAGGAAGTGCAGATCTTTTCCTTCACCTTCGAGGACGGCTTCAACCACCTCATCCCCCCGCCCCTGCGTCCTCGCGGCCGGCAGTACATCGATGCCACCCGCTTCGAGGACTATCTGCCCCGCATCCGCCCCATGCCCGGCGCCCTGGACACCCTGGCCCGGCTCAGGGCCCAGGGCCTCAAGCTCGGCGTATGCACCAACGGCGCGCGGCGGGAAGTGGATGTGGTCTTCGGGACATACGGCATTGCCGAGCAGGTGCACGCCGTCGTCACCTGCAACGAAGCCCCCCGTCCCAAGCCGCATCCGGATGGGCTGTTGCTGCTGCTGGAGATGCTGGACGTGCCCCGCGAGGCGGCCGTGTATATCGGCGACAGTCCCGTGGACGAGCAGGCCGCCCGGGCCGCAGGGCTGGAGTTCTGGTCCTTCCGCAGTCCGGCCTTGCAGGCCGCGCGCCTGCTGCAGCACCACGGCGAGGTGCTGGAGGCGCTTCTGCCGTAAAATTGGGTATTGCGGAAAGGTTTTTTGCCAGGAGTGCAAAAAGACTATTGAAGTTTTGGAAGGGGAAAGCGCGAGAGGGGAGAACNAAAAGGTTTCCCCTCTCGCAGGCCCTTCTTTTTAAAAATGTGCCTCTATTGCGACGCCGGGACCAGAATATCGCCGGCGATGATCCTGCGGCGGATCTCGTCCAGCTCGGCCGGCAGCTTCGGCGGCAGGGCGGCGCGGGTGTAGGTCATGGGCGAGAGGCCCACCCCGCCGTTGCGCAAGGAAAAGGAATATTGCTTGTTCTCGAAGGTGTTGGACATGATGGCGTCCAGCACGTTTTCCAGGGCCACATCCACGCGCTTCATCACGCTGGTCAGAATGACCCCCTTGGCCAGGTGATCCTGATCCGTATCCACCCCCACAGCCCGCAGGCCGCCTTCCGTGGCAGCCCGGAACACGCCCGTGTTGGATCCTCCGGCCACGGCGAACAGCACATCCACCTTGTGCTCCCGGGCCAGGGCCTGCGCCACGGCCTGGGCCTTGGCCGGGCTGTTCCAGGGATTGGCCTCGGGATTGGCCTCGCTCAGGAAGATGCGATGCAGGGCGCAGCGAGGATTCTGGTAGATGGCTCCGGCCTCGAAGCCCTGGATGAAGTCCAGCACCGCCGGCGCTGCCGCCCCGCCCACACTGGCCAGGGCCTTGGTGGTGGAGACGGCTGCCGCCAGATACCCGGCCTGGAACGCCGCTTCCTCCACATGAAAGCGCGAGCCGGCCACGTTGGGCGCGAAAACGGCGGGGGTGGCGTCCACCACGAAGAAGCGCACCTGCGGATGCTGCGGCGCCAGACGTTCCACGGCGGCCAGCATGGACCAGCCCTGCCCGGCAATCACCACCGTGCAGTTGCGTTCCAGCAGTTGCCCCAGGGCCAGACCGGCGGGATCCGGCTGGTTGTCCTGCAGGGTGGTGATGTCCATGACAAATTCATGCCTGGCGCGGCCCGCCACCAGGGCGGCGTATTGCATGTCGTTGTAGCCGCTGTCCCCCAGTCCGTCCGAGGAGATGGCCAGACACACCTTGTGCGCTGCGCCGCCAGGGGCAGGCGGGGCGGCCGATGGCGCGGCGGCCGGCGACTTCGGCGGGCTCGGCGTTTCCGGGGTATCGGAGCAGGATGCCATCAGCAGCATCCCGGCAAGCACGACAGACACGACGAGTCGAATGTTCATGCGCCATCCTCTGCCTGCAATACGGTGCAGCTGTCGCAATCGCCTCGAAGGAGGAAACCCCTGCGGCATGATACACCACAGGATACGGGATCAGGCAAGCGCATCAATCACCAAAGTCCCTTGCGCCGGCAGCCGCGGACGGCCACCAGCTCCACCAGGCCCATCATGCCCAGGGGGACGACGAGGAACAGCAAGGTCAGTGCGGCGGCCAGGCTGCGATCCGAGGACGCCAGATACGGGAACAGGTGTGCCGTGTACGAAGGCGTCACTCCGCCGCCGATGAGCAGCACCAGGAAGTATTCGGAAAACGCCACCAGAAACACCACCGTGCCCCCGGCTGCAGCTGCGGGCAGCAGCAGGGGCAGTTCCACCCGGATAAACCGCTGCAACGGGCCTGCGCCCAGGATGGCGGCGCACAGGCCGTAGTTCGTGCCCATGGTTTCGTAGCCGGCCACCAGGGCGCGCAACATATAGGGATAGCTGAAGGTGGTCAGGATGAGCACCACGCCGGCGGTGCTGTCGTCCAGCCCGGCGTGGATGAACAAGGTCTGCGCGCCCATGGAAAAGGTCATGGCCGGGGCCAGGGCCGGAGCCAGCAGCAGGCCTTCCACCAGGGCCTTGCCCCGGAACTGCTGCCGGGCCAGCAGGGCGGCCGGAGCCAGACAGAGCAGAAAGCACAGCCCGGCCGTGGCCAGGGAGTATCCGGCTGAGGCCAGCAGCAGGCCGCCCAGTAGCAGGCGTTGGGACCAGATGAACGCAAGGCTGCGGCTGTCCAGCACGTCGGGAATCAGATCAGGATACCGCCAGCCGGGCCCCACGGCATAGCCCAGCAGCACCACGGCCGGCCCTGCGAACAGCAGCGCCACCAGCCCCAGCAGCAGCCAGGACCTCACAGGCCGCGTTCCTGCCAGCCCACGCGGTGCGCCAGCCGGGCATACAGCGCGATGCAGCCCACGGAAAACAGAAACATGGCCGCAAGCAGGGCCATGGCCTGGGGGCGGTCCGCCAGATCGTGCTGAAAATACAACGTATAGACCTCCACAGGCAGCATGCCCGGGCTGCTGCCGGCCAGCAGCCAGGGGATGTCGAAGGCGCCGAAGGCGTACAGAAACAGGATGATGAACGCCGTATGCAGGGTGGGGGCGCAATGGGGGAGGATGATGCCCCGGAACCGCTGCCATCGCCCAGCCCCGAGCATGATGGCCGTGGTCTCCAGCTGCGGATCCAGCCGGCGCAGGGCCGCCAGACACAGCAGGATGACGAAGGGCGTCTGCTTGAAGACGTATGCCAGGATCATCCCCGTGCCGAAGGGCGTGTACAGCAGGGAGGGAAACTCGGACGGCTGCGCGATGAGCCCCAGCTGATGGCACACGCTGGCCGCCAGGCCGGATTGCCCGAACAGGATGAGCACGATGAAGCCCGCGGCCACGTGTGGCAGGATGAGGGGCAGCTTGTAGATGGTGGCCAGCGGCTGCCAGCGGGACGGCAGCCGCCACAGGCCCCAGGCCAGCACCACGCCCAGGGCCACGGACCCCAGGGCCGAGGCCAGCCCCACCCACAAGGAGAGCGCCCAGGCCTTGAGCGCCCACGGCTCCAGCAGTGTTGCCCAGGCCTCGGCCGCAGACAGGCCCGCCGGCACCGGCAGCAGGGCGCCCAGGCTTTGGGCCACGGTGAGGCCCAGTCCGCCCAGAAACAGCACCGCCACCGGCAGCCCCAGGGGAGCCAGGCGCAGCAGCACCGGCCCCCAGCCGAGCGGCGTGCCGTGGCGCCCGGGATCTGTCCTCGTCATGGTTTACCGCAACACATTATTGCTCCAGCCTTTTTCCAGGGCCTCCAGCCAGGCGGCCGGGATTTCCGGCACGCCGTTGGCGGCCAGGGCATCCGGGGGCAAGGTGGCCGGGCCCAGATCCACGGCCAGGAACCGGGCGCGCGTGGCCTCATCCAGCCGGGCCAGATCGATGGCCGGCGAATCCCCCCAGTTGGCCGGGTCGAACTTGGAGAGCTGCGCTTCCGGCGAAAGCAGGAAGTTGGCCGCCACCATGGCCGCGGCCTTGTTGGGGGAATTGGCCGGAATGGCCGTGAAGTGCGTGTTGAACAGGGAGCCGTCATCCATGATGAATGTCCGCACCGTGGGGGGGTAGGTGCCGGCCAGGATCTGGCTCTGGGCATGGCTGGGATGGTAGCTCATGGAGAAGGCCACCTCGCCGCGAGCAAAGAGGGTGTCCAGCCCGGCGGAATCCTTGGGATAGGTCTTCCCGCCCTGCCAGAGACTGGGCTTCATGTCCTGCAAATAGGTCCACAAGGCAGGGGCCTTGGAGTCGAACAGCTCCCGGTCGAAGGGACGCAGATACTGCTCATGGCCGCCGGTGAGGGCATAGAACGCCTGCCGGATGAAGGCCGAGCCGGTGAAGTCTGGCGGTTGGGGGTAGGTGAACTGGCCGGGATTCTCCTGCACCCACCGGGCCAGGGCGGCGAAGGTGCGCGGTGGTTCCGGGGTGCGGGCGCTGTCGTACTCAAAGACGAACTGGGCGCGGCCGTAGGGGACTTCATACCCTTCGGTGGGGGTGCCGAAGTCCATGGCGGCAGCCTCAGGGTCCACATACTGCTGGAAATTGGGCAGCCGCTGGGCCACGGGGCCGTAGAGCAGGCCGGCTTCCTTGGCGTTCTTGAAGTTTTCGCCGTTGATCCACAGCAGGTCGATGGAGCCATCCTGCTTGCCGGCGGCGTGTTCGGCCAGCAGCTTGTTCATGAAGGCTGCGGCGTCCATGGGCACGCGCTGCAGGGCGATGCCGTATCGGGTCTTGAGTTCGGCAGCCACGTATTCATCCACCCATTTGTTGGTGTGGGCCCAGCCGCCGAACATGAAGAAGCGCACCGTGCCGCCGCGGGCGGCAGCCTCCACGGCGGGCCAGTCCATGGCCTCCAGCGCGGGTTGCTCGGCGCGGGACACCACAGGACCGCACAGGACAATCAACAGAAGGCACAGCAGACGGATCATGATGCTTGCTCCATGGGGAACTCCGACGCAGCCAGGGTGATGGACACGCGATTCCCGGGGCTGAGGCCGTTGGCCTGGCTGTACACGGACAGCTCAAGGCCAAAGGCCGTGACCTGATATTTCCAGTAATGTCCGGCGAATTCCGCCTCTGCAATCACTCCCGGCCCGTTGGGGTCCGGCGTGAGATGCAGGGATTCCGGCCGCACCAGCAGCGGTCCATCCTGCCCGGCAGTCAGGCCCAGTTGCTGCAGCAGCCGGCCGGGCACGATGTTCACCGGCCCCAGAAAGGCGGCGGCCTCGGCCGTGGCCGGGGCGTGATACAGCTCCCGGGCCGTGCCGCACTGCACCAGCTGGCCATCCAGCATGAGGCCCAGCCGGTCGGACATGGCGAAGGCTTCTTCCAGATCGTGCGTCACGCTGATGGTGGTCACGCCGAAGCGCTTTTGCGTGGTGCGGATGAATCGGGCTGTCTGCAGTTTGAGATTGCGGTCCAGGTTGGCGAAGGGCTCGTCCAGCAGCAGCAACGCCGGTTCCACCACCATGGCCCTGGCGATGGCCGTGCGCTGCTTCTGTCCGGCAGAGAGGTGGGCGGGGTAGGCGTGCTGCTTGTCCTCCAGCCCGAAGTACCCGAGCATGCCCCGGACTTTTTCGAGAATTTCCGCCCGGGGCAGCCGTCTGGCCCTGAGGCCGAAGGCCACGTTTTCAAAGACCGTCAGGTGCGGAAAAAGCAGAAAATCCTGGAACACCAGGATGACCGGATGCGCCTTGGAGGGCGGCGAGGCAAAGGCAAGGGTCCCGGCGTCGGGGTGTTCCAGACCGGCGATGCACTTGAGCAACGTGGTCTTGCCGGCGCCGGACGGGCCAATGAAGGACAGGATTTCCCCGGCCTGCACGGTAAAGGAGACGTCGTGCAGCGCCTCCAGGGATTGCTGCCCTGAGGAAACGCCGAATCGTTTGCCCAGCCCGTCAACCTGCAAAAACATGGGAGCCATGAATGGAGTGCATAGAAATGGTGGATTGATTCACGCGAGTCATGGCACGATCCGTCGTCAGGCGCAACACCTGTTTCGTCGCAATCTGCGCGCGTTACGGCGCGGCAGGCACCAGGCCTTCGCGTTGCAGATATTGCACCACTTCCCAGGCCAGCACGCCGTTGCCGGCTTCGTTGAAGTGGGCCAGGCCGTCGGGCAGGGGGAATTTGCTGTTGCGCATGGGCGCGGAAAGATCCAGGGACCGCAGGCCCACGGCCTCGGCCAGGACGTGCAATCCCGGCAATTGCGTCAGCAGCACGAAGTCGGCGTTGTGAGCCGCGCATTCGGCGTTCATGGCCATGAGGATGGCCAGGGCCGTGCCGAAGAGCCGTTGCTGATGCGCCCATTGGGCCGCGGTCATGCCGTCGGGGATGCCGATTTCCGCCGCCACGGCCGGCGTGGCCCGGGGTTTGACGGAGTGGGCCACGTGCAGCAGGAGATCCCGCAGCATGGCATAGGCCCGGCTGGCGGAAGCGATGCGATCCAGGGTCCGGGCATGCACATACCAGGCGGCGTTGTTGGAGACCGGGGAATTGGTGAGCACCAGATTGCTGTTTTCATCCAACACGAACATCGGTTTGCCCATGCCCCAGCGGCTGTCGTGCAGGTGGCGTTCATCCCCGAAGTGGGACACCAGGGCCATGACGATATCCGGCTGATACCGGAAGCCTTCCTTGCGCAGGGACAAGAGTTCCTGATCCACGCCGTAGCCGTCCACACCCAGATTGATGCATTCCACCTGATCCAGATAGCCTTCCATCAGCATGCTGTAATGCTTTTCGATGGGCACGCCGAAGCCAAAGGTGCGCGAATCCCCCAACAGCACGATGCGGGTGGTGCCGGCCGGTTTTTCATAGGGGGTTTCATCATCGCGGAGGCCTTTGGAATTGATGGCATAGCGGATGATGTCGCCCGTGCGCTTGCTGGTGGCGACAGCACCGGGGCGCAGGGACCAGCCCAGTTCGGGATCCAGCCGGGTCAGTTGCGGCGGCACGGCCAGCCCCAGGGTTTTGGGAAGCAGGACGTAGAGCAGGCGTGCTGCTCCCTCCACGGCGCATAGCACGAGCACCACGAGGATGCAGCCGTACAGGCTGGCGCGGGCCTTGGACAGGCGGGGAGGAGTGGGGGAAGGCTCGACAGTCATCCAGGGGACTCTACATATTTTCCGGTGGCGACGCAAGAACGGTCAAGGCAGGGACTGCAGCAATCGCAACAGTGCGTCCAGGTCCACTGGTTTGGCGATGCAGCCGTCCACCTCCATCTCCTGCAGTTGGACGGGCACGGCATTGGGGGAAAAGGCGGTCATGGCGTAGACAGGCGTCCGCGGCAGACCGTACATTTGTTCGGCCTGCCGCAGCAGGCGGGTGGCCTCCAGGCCGTCCATGTTCGGCATCTGCAGATCCATGAAGACCACATCCGGGCGGTGGGTGGCGTGCAGGGCCAGGGCCGTGGAGCCATCCCTGGCGGCGAGCACCTCGTGCCCGGCCAGTTGGAGCACTTCGGTCAGGGAGGCGAGCCCGGGCGGGTAGTCGTCCACCAGCAGAATGCGGCGGGGCTTCTTCGTGCGCGGCAGGGCAGGCCGGGTGGATTCAGGGCCGGGGGGCGGTGCGGTCCTGGCTGGATCTGCAACGGCAGGCAGGGGCAGCAGCAGGGTGCAGAGGCGGCCACGCTCCGCATGGTGTTGTCGCATCATGGTGCCGCCAAGAAGCCGCACCAGGGTCTGGAGCATGTCCGGCTCATGGAGGATTGGACAAGGCTCGGCCGGGGCGGTGTCGCTGATGCTGATGGCCACACGCTCCAGCGGGGCCGGCGGGCCGGGGCGGATGGCCTGGATGCGGATTTCGCCGGTGCGGGAGTGCTGGATGGAATCGTCCAGCAAGGCGAACAGCACCTGCAGCAGCAGGGTGGGATCTCCCGTCACCTGCCCCTGGGCGGCAGGGGTCACGCTCCAGCCCAGGCGCAGGCCCCGGGCGCGGGCCAGGGCGGCAAAGGCCGCCGCCGCCTGGGCCAACAGCGAGGGCAGGGTGAACGGTTCGGCAGAAGGCGGATCGACGGATTCGGGCTGGGCGCCCACCAGCCGTGCCATGGCGCGGGCGGCGGTCTCCATTTCACGCACCAGCTGCAGGCTCATGGGATCGTCCAGACGATCCTGCAACTGGCCGGCCGCAGCCAGGAGCCCCTGCATCGGCGTTTCGAGGGTCCTGAGTCGCCAGGCAAGCCAGGTGGCGTGCGTCAATTCCGACTGTGCTGCATGGGTATCCGTCATGGAAGTGTGGTACCGTTTTTTTTCGGAGGAGACAATGCGGCGCACGCGGAAAGCAGGCGGTAACATTCTGTTAAAATAAGTTAAGTATACAGCATTCCACCACCCTCGGGCCGCGGCTTCAAGGGGGCGCCTGCCGGTATACGCCTGCGGTAAAAGCAGGTACACAGGCGCAGGCCCGAACACTCGGCCATGTGCCGCAACAGGATGCCAAATAAGGAAATTGAGCATGTTCAGCACGTTGCAAGATGTCATCGCCGTCATGCCGGGTCGGGGGGACAAGCCGGCGGTGGTTCTGTTCGCCGAGACCGGCCCGCAGACCCTGACCTATCGCGAACTGCACGCTCAGGCCCAGGCCGTGGCCCAGGGGCTTTTGGCGCGCGGGGTGGCCCGGGGCGAGGCCGTGGGGTTGATGATCCATGCCTGCCCGGAGGCTTTTGTCGCGGCCCTGGGCATCCTGGAGGCCGGCGGCGTGGTGCTGCCCGTGGATGCGCAGCTGGCCGGCGAAGGGCTGGCACATGTGGTGGGAGACAGCAGCCTGCGGTTTGTGTTTACCGCTGCCGAACATGTGCCCGTGTTGCAGGACGCCGGCGTGAATCCGGAGCACTGCCTGCTGCTGGACGCTCCGGCCACGGCACCGCATTCCTGGCGGGAGCTGCTGCACCATGCCGGGGATGCCCGCTTTCTGCCCCGCATGACGGCCGACGAGTCCGCCGCCTTGTTTTACACTTCCGGCACCACGGGGCGGCCCAAGGGCGTGCCCCTGACCCACGGCAACATCATCTTTCAGCAGAATGCCCTGGTGGAGGCGAAGCTGATCCACGCCACGGACACCATGCTGCTGCCCCTGCCGCTGCATCACGTGTATCCGTTTGTCATCGGCATCTTTACGTCACTTTCGCTAGGCCTCACGGTGGTGTTGCCGCAGTCCCTCACGGGCCCGCACGTCCTGGGGGCTGTCAAGGAGGGCGGCGTCACCCTCATCGCCGGGGTGCCGCGGCTGTACACGGCCATGCTCACCGGCATTCGCGGCAAGGCGGCGGCCAAGGGAGTTGTCGCGCGCATCGCCTTTGAAAAAATGGTGGCCACCAGCGCCTGGATCAAGGACAAGACCGGCCTGCGCGTGGGCAAGGTGCTGTTGCGCTCCCTGCATGAGGCCGTGGGACCGAAGCTGCGGGTGCTGGCCTCGGGTGGATCGCCCCTGGATGCCGATGTGGCGCGCGATCTGGAAGCCCTGGGCTGGCAGGTGGCCGTGGGATACGGACTGACGGAAACCTCGCCCATCCTGGCCCTGGATGCACCAGGGGACGCCCGCCCCGGCACCGTGGGCCGGCCGTTGCCCGGCGTGTCCATCCGTCTCGCGCATGTGCCCGGGCTGGAGACCCTGCCCGAGGGCGTGGGCGAGGTGCAGGCCCGGGGGGCCGGCGTCTTTGGCGGGTATCGCAATCTGCCAGAAAAAACCGCCGAAGCCTTCACCGAGGATGGCTGGTTCCGCACCGGGGATCTGGGCCGTCTGGATCCTGACGGCCGGCTGACCCTCTTTGGCCGCGCCTCGGTGATGATCGTCACCCAGGGCGGCGAAAACGTCGATCCGGAAAAGGTGGAACAGGCCCTGGAGACGCACCCGGTCATTGCCGAGGCGGCGGTGTTGGCCTGGAAGGGCGGGCTGGCGGCGCTCATCGTGCCGGATCCGGTGGAGACGCGCAGCCGGCGGTCCAACATCGACGAGGTGGTGCGCGAGGCCGTAACCCAGGTGGCCCAGCGGCTGCCCAGCTACCAGCGGCCCGTGGACGTGGCCGTGACCCCCGTGCCCCTGCTGCGCACCCGCCTGGGCAAGCTGCGGCGGCATGTGCTCGCGGAGCAGTTCGAGCGGGCCAAGGCCGGCATGATCGTGGCGGACGCCGATACCGGTCCTCTTCCCGAGGAGCGCTGGAAGGAGGCAGACCGCACCCTGCTGGACCATGAGGCGGCCAGGGCCGTCTGGAACTGGTTGCGGGAGCGCTATGCCGACGCCCGGCTGTCTCCGGACACGCAGATGCAGCTGGACCTGGGCGTGGATTCCCTGGAGTGGCTGGTCATCGGTCTGGCCCTCAAGGATGCGGCCGGGGTGGAGATTTCCGAGGAAGCGGCAGCGCGCATCGTCACGGTGCGGGATCTGCTGCAGGAGGCGGTGGCGGCGTCGGCGGCCACCGGCGAAAACGCGCCCGCCCCAAGGGCCGGGGCCGATGTGAAGACCATCATCGAACATCCGGAAGCCGCCCTCACCCCCGAGCAGCAGCACTGGATCACCCCTCTGGCTCCCTGGATGCGCGGCGTGGCCTGGTTCGTGTGGCTGTGCTTCAGGATGTTGGCAAAAATGCTTTTTTCCATGGAAGTGCGAGGGGTTGAACGCCTCAGGGACGTGCGGCAGTTCGTGCTGGCTCCCAACCATTTGAGCTATCTGGATCCCTTTGTGGTGCTGCCGGCCGTGCCCTTCGACGTGCTGCGCCGCATGCAGGTGGCAGGCTGGACGGGGGCGGCGTTTCATAATCCCGTCAACCGCTTCTTCAGCCGCCTGGCGCAGACTGTGCCCATCGATCCGGACAAGGGCGTGGCGGCCTCCCTGGCCCTGGGGGCGGCGGTGCTCAAACTCGGCCGCAGCCTGCTCTGGTTTCCGGAAGGGGTGCGCTCCACCAGCGGGGAATTGCGGGAGTTCCGCCCCGGGCTGGGGCTGCTGCTGGAGCGCTATCCGGCCACGGTGGTGCCGGTGTGCATCCATGGCACCTGGGAGGCCATGCCGCCAGGACGGTTCAGCCTCCGCCGCGTCAAGGTGGTGGTGCAGTTCGGCGAGCCTGTTTCGCCTCGGGTGCTGCTGGAAGACATGCGGGACACTGCAGGCCAGATGCCAGCGGCCCAGCGGATGATGCAGGCCGTACGCCAGCGGGTGGCAGTGATGCAGCAGGCCTTGCGGGCGGAATTCGGAGGCCGGGCATGAACGGGCAATCCCGGCCGGCCACTGCCACCGCCTGGCAGCTGCGCGCCTGGGCGCTGTACGATCTGGCCAATCAGGCCTTCGTCACGCCCATCCAGTCCTTCATCTTTGCGGCGTACTTCACCAACGCCGTGGCGGCCAATCCCACCCAGGGCACCACGCAATGGGGAAACATGGTGGGGATTTCCGGCGTGCTCATTGCCCTGGGCGGGCCGCTGCTGGGGGCCATGGCCGACCGCACCGGCCGCCGCAAGCCCTGGCTGGGGGTGTTCACCCTGTTGTGCATCTTGTGCACGGGCCTGCTGTGGTACGTGGCGCCTTCGCCGGAATACGTCTGGCTGGCCTTGCTGCTGGTGGGTGTGGGCACCATTGCCTCGGAGTATTCCCAGATTTTTTACAATGCCATGCTGCCGGAGCTGGCGCCGCCCGACCGGCAGGGGCGGTGGTCCGGCTGGGGCTGGGCCACGGGATACTTCGGCGGCATCGTCTGTCTGACGGCGGGACTGTTTCTGTTCATCGGCGAAAATCCCCTCATCCCCCTGTCACGCGACGGCGCGTACCACATCCGGGCCACCAATCTGCTGGCTGCGGGCTGGTACTTCGTGTTTGCCATCCCCCTGTTCCTGTTCACGCCGGATGCGCCAGCCACGGGTGCGGCCCGGCTGGGGCCGGTGCAGGCGGCCCGGGAGGGGGTGCGCCAGCTGGTGGATTCCCTGCGCCATGCCCGGCGGCACCGGCACATTCTCAAGTTCCTGGTGGCGCGGACCATCTACAACGAGGCCTTGTCCACCACCTTCGTCTTTGGCGGCATCTACGCCGCCGGCTCCTTCGGCATGACCACGGCCGAGGTGCTGACCTTCGGCATCGCCATGAACGTGAGCGCCGGCCTGGGAGCCTTCTGCTTCGCCTGGGTGGATGACGCCATCGGCCCGCGCAAGACCATTCTGTTTTCCTTGCTGGGGCTGGTGGTTCCCGGCGCGGCCATTCTGCTGGTGCACGACAAGCTGTGGTTCTGGGTGTTCGGCCTGCTGATGAGCGTGTTTTTTGGCCCGGTGCAGGCGGCCAGCCGCACCTGGCTGGCCCGCAGCGCGCCGGAAGGGCTGCGCACGCAGTTCTTCGGGCTGTTTGCCTTGTCTGGCAAGGTCACATCGTTCATGGGACCGCTGGCCGTGGCCTGGCTGACGGCACTGTTCGACAGCCAGCGCATCGGCATGAGCTGCGTCGTGGTCTTCCTGGTGATTGGCGGAGTCTTGATGCTCGGCGTGCCCCAGGCCGGACCGCAGGAGAGCGGTGATCAGCGGTGATCTGCGTTATGGACAGGCATTGAGGATGGCCACCAGATCCTCCACCTGCACCGGCTTGGGCAGGTAATGGGCAAAGCCGGAATTGAGGAACCGCTCCCGATCTCCGGCCATGGCGTAGGCCGTCAGCGCGATGAAGGTGGTGCGTTCGGCAAAGGCCGGGTACAGCTCCCGGATGCGTTCCATGGTCTCCACACCGTCCAGGCCCGGCATCTGGATGTCCATGAGGATGGCCTGAAATGGCACCTCGTGCCCGGAGGAATCGCCTGAGGCCATGCGCCCGTTCAAGCCGCGCAGGGCGTCCAGGGCCGCCTCGCCGGAGGCCACGGCCTGCACGGTGTGGCCCAGGGCTTCCACCAGGCGGGAAATGGTCAGGCGGTTGATGGCGTCGTCCTCCACCAGCAGCACGCGTTTGGACTGCGCGCCGATGGAGCCGCACGTCTGGTCGTCCATGATGGCCACATCTTCGCTGCATTGCAGCGGGATGATGCAATACACGAACGTGCCGCGATCCACCTCGCTCTCAATGCACAAATGGCCATGCAGCAACTGCACGATGCGCTTGACGATGGCCAGACCCAGGCCGGCGCCGCCAAAGCGTCGTCTGAGGCTGCCGTCGCCCTGGGTGAAGGGGGCGAAGATGGCGTCCAGCATCTCCGGCGCAATGCCCGGGCCGGTATCCTCCACGGTGAGCAGCAGGCCCACGGTCTCGCCCGGGGCCACCCTGCCCACCACCTCGGCCGAGAGGTGAATCAGCCCGCGCTGCGAAAACTTGACGGCATTGCCGAGCACGTTGAACAGAATTTGGCGGATGCGCATTTCGTCCCCCACGCAGACATCCGGCAGCCGGGGAGAAATGGCGTACTGCAGCAGCAGGCCTTTGGCTCGCGCCTCGTGGCTGAAAATCTCCACCAGGGAATTGAACATGATCCGCGGGGAAAACGGTTCCTGGCGAAATTCCAGGCGACCGGCCTCGATGCGCGAAAGATCCAGCAGATCGTTGAGAATCTGCAACAGCCGCACGCCGGAATCCGACGCCACGCTGGCCAGCTGGTGCAGGTCCGAGGGCAGATCCGAAAGCTGCAGCACCTGGAGCATGCCCAGGATGCCGTTCAGGGGCGTGCGGATTTCATGACTCATGTTGGCCAGAAATTCGCTTTTGGCCCGGTTGGCAGCCTCGGCCAGCTCCTTGCCCTGACGCAGGGTCTGGGCGGCCTGGCGGCGTTCGGTCACGTCCTCGAACACGCCCACCAGTTCGCCTGAGGGCAGCGGGTATACCGAACCGGAAATCCAGACGGCCAGCCGGGCATCATTGTATGGCGAATCAGGCACGCTCTGTGCCTGTCCGGTGCGGTGGGCTGTGCGGAAGGCCTCCAGCAAGGGCGAGCTCTTGAGCGCGGGAAAGAGATCCGTCAGCCGCCGGCCCAGGGTCATCTGGTCCGAAAAGCCCGTGAGGCGCTCCGCAGCGGGATTCCAGCCCGTGCACAGGAAATCCTGGCCGTCCTCCATGGCCTGACACACCACCACGCTGGCAGTCATGCGGCCCACCAGCTCGCGGTAGCGTGTTTCGCTGATCTCCAGCTTGCGCAGGTTTTCGATTTCCTCGGTGACGTCGGCGAAGATGGAGACGACCTCCATGTTCGGCAGGCGATAGATGGAGTCCGAGGTCCAACGTGCCTGGCCATCGGGCATGTGGAGACAGACGGTGTCCTGTCGCAGCGTTCCCGTACGGGCCACCTCCCGCAGCCTGTCGAAGACCCCGGCCGGCTTGAGGTAGGGCGCCGCCTCCGAGAGCCGTCGCCCGACCACCTGGTCCCTGGACTGACGCGTGAATCCCAGCGCTGCGGAGTTTATTTCAGTGACCAGAAAGTCTGAACACTGCGCATCCGTGGGCACACAGGCAGCCACGCCGGCGTGCATGTGCTCCACGATGGCTTGGTAGCGGGCTTCGCTTGCCTGCAGACTGCGCTGGGCCTCCAGGCGCTCGCTGATGTCCCGGCACAGGGCGAAGCAGAAGGGCGGCGAATGCTCCCGGGCATACAGGGAGGTGATTTCCACGGGGAAGGAGGAGCCGTCCTTGCGCAGGTGCCGGGTCTCGAATTTCCGGACCAGGGGATTCGATGGGTCATCCCAGAAATGGGAAACAATTTCAGGGGGAAATTCTGGATCGATGTCCTCGACGCGCAGGGTCAGCAGTTCTTCGCGGGTGTAGCCCAGGCTGGTGGCGGCGGCGGCGTTGACGTCCAGAAAATTGCCGTTGTTGGGATCAAGCCAGAAGGCGGCGTCCTGGGTGTGGTCTATGGCGTATCGGGTGGCTTCCAGCTGCTTGAGGGCCTGATTGCGGATGGTGGTTTCCATCCCCATGAGAAACAGCGCCGGCGCATTGTTCCAGCGCACGGGCTCGCAATAGAGCAGCATTTCCCGGGTACGGCCGTATTTGTCGGTGACGGTGATTTCCTCGTCCTGCACCCGTCCGGATTCGCCAAACAGGCCGAGCAGCAGCTCCCACTGCGCCGGGGGCACCAGGCCGAGTTCCAGCGGCGTTTTGCCGACAACCTGCGCCGCATCCAGGCCAAAGGTGGTTTCGAAGGCGGTGTTCACCGTCAGGTAGCGTAGCGTGCCGGGGGCCATGACGGCCATGACCACCGGAGCGTTGGCGAACACGGTATCAAAGAGGCAGGTGGCGCCATGGTGTTTCAGTTCATCAATGCGAGCCTGGGCCGCCTGCAACTGCAGGCGCAACTGCTCCACCTCGGCCAACGCCGAAGACAGTGCCTGCGCATCGCGCGCGTCGTGAGTCATGTCTCCCCCCCGGGAGGCGTTGCATCGTCCGCCGGAAAAATATGTTGCGTCTGATTTGTTACGGTGAATCACTCCAGGTTACGTGAAACAACAGCACCGGGCAGAGGCGAAGGGCATTCATCCATCACTGTGTTCCACACGGTTCCTGCCGGAGTTTTTGGCGGCGTAGAGGGCGCGGTCTGCCAGTTTGAGCAGGCTGTCCACGTCCTGCAGCTGTTCGTTGGTGCAGGCCAGCCCGATGGACACGGTAAACCGCAGGCCTTGGCCCGGTTGCGCCACATGCCCTGGGGAGTCCACTCTCAGGCAAGAGTGTTCCACACTGGCGCGGATGCGTTCCGCCACCACCATGGCCTCCTCCGGCCCGGTCTCCGGCAACAGGATGGCGAATTCCTCGCCGCCGATGCGGGCGAAGAGATCCACTTCCCGCAGCTGCCGGCGGCCAATGTCCGCCAGGGAGGCCAGGGCCAGATCGCCCACGGAGTGACCGTAGGTGTCGTTGATGGTCTTGAAGTGGTCGGCATCCATCATCAGCATGGAGAGGGGGCTGCCGTAGCGTTTATGGCGCAGGAATTCGGCCCGGGCGTGTTCCATGAAGTGCCGGCGGTTGTGCAGGCCGGTCAGCTCGTCCCGGATGGCCATTTCTTTGAGGCGCTTGTTCACCTCGGCCAGGCGGCCGGCAAGGTCCATGAGTTCGCGTTCGCGGATCTTGCGCTGGTCGATTTCTTCCTTGAGCTTGAGCACGGAATGCACGCGCACCCGCAGTTCAATGCGGTTCACGGGTTTGGTGATGTAGTCGATGGCGCCGGCCTGAAAGGCCTGCTCCAGACTCCGATGATCCGCATTTACCGTGACCATGACGATGGGGATGTCTCGCAGCCGGCCCACGGCCTTGATGCGTCGTGTGGCTTCGATGCCGTCCATGTCGGGCATCATCAGGTCCATGAGGATGGCATCCACGGGAGATTCGCCCGCGCCGGTATTGTCGAGTTCCAGCAAGTGAAACGCCTCCTGGGCCGAGGCGGCGAGGACGATGTCGGCGTGGCCGGCGTGCCGCAGGATGGATTCCAGCAGCAGGCGGGAGGTGTCCGAATCGTCTACGATGAGTATCTTCACTAAACTGTTCCGGTATTGGGCGTCGATGCGTGTTCCGAACAGGCGGTACGTACTCCCGGGACCGTTCCGGGCTGCGTGTTCAGTCGATGGCTAGCATGCGGTAGTCGTCCCCGGTCAGGCACCGGCCGCCCGTGGCCGTCACCGCGAAGGTATTTTCCACGCCGACCATCCCCAGGTTGCGGATGCCCAGCTTGGGTTCCAAAGCAATAACCATGCCTTCCTGCAGAGGCTCGTCGAATCCCTTGGCCAGGACAGGATGTTCGTCGATGGCCAGGCCGATGCCGTGCCCCAGGAAGACCACGCGGTTGTTGTCCAGGGCCATGAAGCCATCCTCAATGCCATGGCTGGCGGCACGCTTGAGGGCTGCGGCGTACAATGCCGAGGGGATGGCGCCGGGGATCATCGCTTCTGCCGTGCGGAGCATGATGTCTACACAGGCCTCGTGGCCGCGGCGCACCTGATCGGGGATGCTGGACGCGGGGCCGGCCCAGTACACCTGGGTCTTGTCCGTGTGGTAGCCTTCCAGGCAGAATCCCACGTCGCACACCAGGGGCTCGCAGGGCTGCCATACGGCTCCGGCGTAGCCCATGAAGGGGACGGCCGGGTGCTCGCCCCGGATGCCCACTGGTCCATTGAAATGGCTGGGGTAGTTTGCGCTTTCGCCAGCGGAGACGTGCCCCAGGAAAATTTCTTCCCGTCCGCTCATGCGCATGTTGCCGCAGTGGCCGCGGGCGAAGAAGCAGTCCCAGGCCCGATGGCAGATCTCGCGCTCGGTCATGCCCGGGGCAATGCGGGTGGGCAGGTCCTGGAACAGGGCCTGGTGATGCCGCTCCCCGGCCAGCCGCAATTTGCGCAGCTCCCAGGGCGTTTTGACAGCCCGGGTTTTGACGATCACGGCATCGCCAGACAAAAATTCGACACCGGTGACGCGCGAGGTCAGCAGCTCGGCGATGCTCCAGGGCAGGCCGGATTTTTCCACAGCCACCGCAGATGGCAGGGGGCAGCCGGCATCGCTGCACAGCCCGGGCAATTGGCTGTATGATTTGAACAGGTGCACCTGTTCCGGCGTCAGGGGCGTTTCCAGCAGGGCGCGTTCCCTGGCGCGGCGCACCAGCAGCAGCGGGGCGCCTTCCAGGGGCAGCCAGAACACGCCTTCGCCCAGGGTGCCGGTGAAATAATAGATGCTGACGCGGGAAAAGACCAGCAGCCCTCCTGCATTGGGAACGAGGGTCGCCAGCAGGCTGCGGGCACGGGCCCAGCGGCGCTGGCATTCGTCCAGGGGAAGCTGCTCAATGGCGGTCCAGCAGGAGGCCTTTTCGACGGCGGGTGCGGATGAATGTGTCATGGCTCGTGGTGCTGCAGGGTTCGCGGGCGCCTTTTCGCATGGAACACAGTCCGGACATTGAATGGCGCGTTGCATTCCGGGGAGGAGGCCCGTGTTCGCTTGTCCTCGCCTTGTGGCAAGTGTGGGGATACCTTGATGCCGTGTTCTCTTAGGGTACTCTGGCTGTGGCGAATAGCATACATGCATGCACTATACAAGAGCCCGGCTTTTCGGGCAGTGCGCTGCACGGCGCACAGGGGCGTGGTGTGTCGGCATGTGTTGTGTCACGTTCAAGAACGACGCGGACTTCAACGGACTCAGTGCCATATCCCCGGATACCTGCACCAGGAATGCACACCACCTCGACGGATGCGACCCACCCCAACCACCTGACGACACGTTGAATTTTGATTGACGGGTTTCTCCCGATTCAATAGACGCAGGAAACCGGCACCCGAGAGCAGGGGCGGGGAGGCGTATATTGCGAAGTCCGCTGTGAAGAATGCTCGCCGGCATCAGGGGGTTGGCATGGAATGCGATATCGAGACACTGCGTGCTTTTTTGGAAACCGTCGGCTGCCCGTCGGATGTTGCCGCAGCCCTGGACACAGCGGCCCCGCTGGCGGCGCAAGCCATCGGTCCGGATGTCCGCGCCGGTCTGGCCCGGCTGCTGCCCCTGGCCCTCGGCCTGCCTGCCGCGCCCGCAGCGCTGGTGGACACGGGGTCGCTGGAGCAATGGCGCGACTTTGCCGCGAGACACCTTGATGACGACACGGTTCGCACCGCGGCCGTGGCCCGCATTCGAGCCACCCCGACCGGGGAGCCGCCCAAGGATTCCAGTCTGGTCAGCACCATCGCCCTCATGCGTCCAGAGGATGCCCCTGGCGCGGCTCGGTTGCTATATTTGATCTATGATACAAACTATCCAGTCGTGGATTATTACGTGCCGGAAAAGCTCATCGCCATGAGCCGGACCAAGGCGTTACTGACGCTGGTGGCCCGGCTCGAACACGGCGCAATCGCCGGGCAGATTGCCATGTATCGCAGTTCGCCGCCCAACCCGGCCCTGTACGAGCAAGGGCAGCTCCTGGTCGATCCGGCCTATCGGCATACCTCCATCGCCTACATGCTGCTCAAGGCGCAGGAGGAACTCACGCAAACCATGGCCTGGGCCGAGGTGTTCTGGGGCGAGCCCGTCTGCAACCATCTGGTCACGCAGAAGGGCGCGAAGCGCCAGGGGTATCTGCCCTGCGGCCTGGAACTTTCGCTCATGCCCGACGAGGCATACGCCAAGGAAGGCGCGCCTGGCCGGGTCAGTTGTCTGATGGCCTTCCGCGTGGTTCGAGACCGGCCGTTGCCGCTGTATGTGCCCGACTGCTGCCGCCCGGTGGTGGAGCCGATTCTGGCGAGCTTGCCGTTGCAGCGCGAGATGTGCCAGGCAGGCCCGCCGGCGCAGGCTGGCAATGTCGCATCCCTGGGGCCGGTTACGGTCCAGACCCTGCGCGTGTTCGATCAGGCACAGGTGGCGCGGATGCAGGTGTTTGCCGTGGGGCAGGATATCCGCGCCCAGGTTGCGGCCTTGATGGATCTGGCGGCCCGGCAGAAGCTGGCCGTGGTGCAGGTGTACCTCAATGCCGCAGACCCTGGTGTGGTCGCCGCGGTGGCGGCGTTGCGGGAGCGGGGCTTCCTCTTTGGAGCCTTTGCGCCGCTGTGGTTTGTCGAGGGGGACGCCCTCATGCTGCAATGGCTGGCTGCACGGCCGGATTTCGAGGCCATCCGCCTGCTGACCGATCAGGCCAAGACCATCCTGGCGCATATTCGCCGGGAATGGGACGCCCTTGCCCATGATCCAGCCCATGATCAGGACTGACGCCGGCTCCGGTGTCCGTCAGGACGCCCTGACCAAGGCTGCGGGCCGTGAGCGTTACAGCATCGACGAAACGCCGCCGGGCTGCCTCTGGGCCGGCGCACTGCGGGCCGGCGTGCCCCATGCGCGAATTGTCCGGGTGGATACGGACGCCGCCCGGCGCGTGCCGGGCGTGGTGGCCGTGCTGACCAGGGCCGACGTGCCGGGGACCAATCGCCAAGGCATCGTGCACAAGGATCAGCCTGTGCTCTGCGGGGAGCGGGTGCGCCACTGCGGGGATCCCGTGGCCCTGGTGGTGGCCGAGAGTCGGGAGGCCCTGGCCGCGGGGCTTGGGCGCATCCACACCGAATTCTCGCCCCTGCCCGGGGTGTTCGATCCCGCCGCGGCGCTCCTGCCCGAGGCGCCCCTTGTCCATTCCGACCATGCAGGCGGCAACCTCCTGGCCCAGGGGCTGATGGAAAAAGGTGACGCTTCGGCAGCCTTTGCGGACTGCGCCGCAATCGTCTCGGGCCGCTTCGAAACGCCCATGCAGGACCACGTCTTTCTGGAACCGCCCAACGGCCTGGCGCGACTGCGGCCTTCGGGTGTGCTGGAGATGATCGTCTCCACCCAGGCTCCTTTCCGCGATCGCTTTGAAATCGCCCATGCCCTGGGGCTGGATCCCATGCGCATGCGCATCCGCGCGCCGTTTCTGGGCGGCGGCTTTGGCGGCAAGGACGGGGCCACGGTGCAGTGTCTGTTGGCCCTGGCCGCCCTGCATCTGCCGGGACGCTGGGTCAAGATGGTCTGGAGCCGCGAGGAAACGTTTCTGGCCGGCTACAAGCGCCACGCCGCGGTGGTGGACATCCGCCTGGGAGCCGATGCCGACGGCGCGTTGCGCGCCCTGGCCTGTTCCATGCTTTTCGATGCCGGCCCCTATGCCCACCTGAGCGCGGAAATCATGGCCCTCGGCATGGAGCATGCCGCCGGGCCGTATCGCATCCCGCATACCCGTATCGAGGGCCGCTGCGCTCACACCAATAACCCCGTGGGCGGTGCCTTCCGGGGGTTCGGCGTGGTGCAGGCGACATTCGCCATCGAACGGGCCCTGGACGCCCTGGCCCGGCGACTGGACCGCGACCCCGCCGAGCTGCGGCGGCAAAACGCCCTGCACCCGGGGGAGCTGAACGGCGTCGGCGTGCCCGTGGAATCCGGGACCTTGGGAACCGACGTGGCTGCCTGCCTCGACGCAGCCATGGCGCATCCGTTCTGGACCGAGCGGGAGGCCTGGCAGCGCGCCGCCCCGCCCCTGACCCGCCGCGGCGTGGGGCTTGTCGCCACGCACAATGCCATGGGCTACGGCCGTGGCCTGCCCGATCATGCCGCGGCCAAGCTGGAACTGACCCGTCATGGCGGCTTCCGCATCTACAATTCCGTGCCGGACATGGGCCAAGGCAACGCCGCGGCCTTTGTCACCCTGGCCGCCCAGGCCTTGCAGCAGCCCGAAACGGCCTTTGAGTGTCTGCAGCCGGATACGGCCCGCTGCCTGCCTGCCGGCTCGTCCTCGGCCAGCCGGACCACGTACACCTTCGGCAACGCGCTGCTGCGGGCCTGTCGTAGCATGGCCGAAAAATTGCGAGCCCGCGCGGCCCTGGTTCTGCTGTGCGACGACCCCGAACGGCTTCGGCTCATCCCCGGCGCAGTGCATGATCCGGTCAGCGACCGCAGCGTTCCCCTCCCGTTCTTGGCCAGCCTGCTCCCCCGCGACGACCGCCTGTGCATTGATCAATTCACCATGCCTGTGGTGCAGAATCCGCCGGACACCGGCCGGGAATTCCGCCTGGGCTTTCCGCACCGCTTTTATGCGTACGGGGCCTGTGTATGCGGAGTGGAAGTGGATGTATTGACAGGACAAATCCGCCTGGCGCGTTGCCTGGAAACCGTGGCCTGCGGCCGGGTGCTCTCCCTGGTCGGCGTGGAGCAGCAACTGCACGGCGCGGCGGCCCAGGGCGCAGGCCTGGCCCTGTTTGAAAACATGGCGCTGAACGCCGGGCGGATTGGCGGTGCAACCCTGAGTGCCTATCTCATCCCCACGGCCCTGGATCTGCCCGATCTGCCGGACTTCGCCTGCCTGACCCTGGATGATGATGAACCCACGGGACCCATGGGCCTCAAGGGCATGGGCGAAATTGGCATCCATGGCCCGGGTCCGGCCCTGGCCCAGGCCTTGGAACACGCCCTGGGCATGCCGCTGGAGGCAATGCCCGGCGGGTCGCGCCTGCCCCTCTCGCCCGAGGCAGTGCTTGCAGCGCTGGAAGGAATCTCTTCATGACGGCAATCATGCCCATTTCTTTTCTGCTCAATGGCCGTCCGGTGCGGCTGGACGTTGCGCCCGGCCGACGGGCCCTGGATGTTCTGCGCGAGGATCTGGGGCTGATCGCGACCAGGGAAGGCTGCGGCTCCGGCGAATGCGGCGCCTGCACTGTGCTGGTGGACGGCGAGACACGGCTTTCCTGCCTCATGCTGGCAGTGCAGCTCGACGGCCGCAAGGTGACGACCGCCGAGGGGCTCGGTTCCCCCGCCTCGCCGCATCCCCTCCAGACTGCCTTTGCCGAACATGGGGCCGTGCAGTGCGGCTACTGTTCGCCGGGCATGACCCTGGCTGCCGCGGCCCTGCTGGCCCGGAATCCCAGCCCCTGCCGGGCCGAGGTGCGCGAGGCCCTGGCCGGCAACCTCTGCCGCTGCACAGGCTACGTCAAAATCGTGGACGCCGTCATGGCTGCGGCGGAGACAATGCGGGACGAGGACGACCGGCCATGAGCGTTGCCATCCGCGCCGTGCATCGCCCAGCCACCCTGGCAGCCCTCTGGCCGCTCCTGGCCGACGGTGTTTGCCTGATGGCCGGGGGCACGGATCTGCTGGCCCGGGCTTCGGGTGCGCCTCTTGGGGATGTGGCCCTGCTTGAAGGCGTTTGCGGACTGGCGGAAATCAGCCAGGAAGCCGGCTGGCTCCGCCTGGGAGCCATGGCCACGCACGCCAGGCTGTTGGGGCATCCGCTGATTGCAGCGCGGCTGCCCGTGCTGGCGCAGGCCCTGGCCGTTCTCGGCGCGCCGGCCATCCGCACCATGGGCACCCTCGGCGGCAATCTGGTCACGGCCTCGCCGGCCGGAGACAGCCTGCCGCCCCTGCTGGCTCTGAATGCCCTGGTGGAACTGGCCTCGCGGAGCGGCGTCCGGCAACTCCCCCTGGCGGCTTTTCTTCTCGGACCAGGGCGCACGGCCCTTGCGCCCGGCGAGATTGTCACCGCGGTACTGGTCCCGCCGCAGCCGGAGGCCGCGGTGCATCACTTCGAAAAGGTCGGCCGGCGTGCGGCCCTCGCCATTGCCGTGGCCAGTCTGGCGGCGGTTGTTGTTCGCGATACGACGGGCGTGGTGATCGATGCCCGTCTGGCCGTGGGCAGCCTGGGGCCGACGGCCCTGCGCTGTACGGAGGCGGAAGCCTGCCTGTGTGGACGCCGACTGGATCGGGACTCGCTCCAGGCCGCAGGCGAGGCGATCCGCGCCGCCATCTCGCCCATTGACGACATCCGCGCCACGGCCGACCACCGTCGTCGCCTGGCCGGAAACCTGCCCCTGCGCCTGACCGTGTGCGGCATGGCGGGGTGATTAGAGCAAGTTATCTTTGAAAGGAGTTCTCGGGGGACAACCTTTCTGAAGAAAGGTTCTTCCGCCCTTCAANAGGGGAGAACCTTTTGCAAAATGGTTTCCCCTCTCGCAAGGTCCTTTTTCAAGGGTAAAAGGCTCTAGCCCTGCGCCTTCTGAGGGTGTCGCCATTGTTGCCAGCCGTCGCCCACCAGGGGCCACACGCACCACCCAGCCGCCAGGGCCATCACGCAGCAGAGCATGAACAGGCTGGCATACCCGACCCCGGAGGCCAGGATTGCCCCGCCGGCCACCGGGCCGACGACGTAGGCCGTATCCATCATGAACAACATCAAATTCAGTGTGGTGCCGCGCATGGCCGGCGACGAATGCCCGAACATGACCGCATTGAGCAGCGGCATGGCCACGCCCAGGCTCAACCCGTAGGCTGCGGCCAGCCCCAGCAGCTGCCCCGACCCCGTTGCACCCGCAAAGCCGAACAGGCAGACCGCCAGAGCGGCCAGGGCAGCCAGCAACAAGGCCTCCCTGGGCAGCCGATCATAATACGGCCCGGCCAGCACCCGTATGACGATGGACGCCCCCGTGGACACGGTGAAGAACAGCCCCGGATCGGCCAGCCCCTGTGCGAGGGCAAAGGGTTTGATGTAGAAAAACACCAGGGTGGTGCTCAGGAACAGGCACAGGTTGGCCAGCAGCAGCCGCCGCACCGGCCGTTGGGCCAGGGTCTGGCGCACCTCGGCCCAGGAGGGGCGGCCCGAGTTCAGTGGCTCTGGCGTCATGGCCTGTCCCCTGCGGCTCCAGCCCAGGGGGGCGAGCAGGGCCAGCCCCGGCAGCACCAGCAGCGAACATAGGGCATAGACCCGGTCCTCCCGGCCAAGCTGCGGCAGCAGCCATTCCACCAGCGGCGGCATGATGGCATACGGCACCAGCGACGCCAGGGAGAACAGCCCGAATCCTCGCCCCGCCAGTTGCCTCGGGATGTTCTGGACCAGCAACACCGTGACGGCGCTGACCAGGCAGACGAAGCAAAGGCCGTGAAACAGCCGCACCGCCAACAGTGCCCCGATCCCATGCGCGAACTGATAGCCGCACAGGGCCAGCCCCATGCCCAGCAGGGAGATGCCGGTCAGACGCAGGGCATTGCGCGGGGTGACGAACACGCTCAGCCAGGGCCGCAGGCACCATGCCGCCAGGGGCTCTGCGGCAAGCAGCCAGCCCCGCCAGCCCTCTGGCACGCCCAGGCGCTCCAGGTACGAGGAAAAGCCGTAAAAAATTGCGATGTTGCAAAATCCAAACGTCGCCACCAGGGTCAGGACCACAAAGCGATAGGTGCACAACGTCGGAGGAGCGGATTCGGTTGCTGCTGCGGTCATGGAGTGTTCAGCCTTTCCTTGCAATGCCGTCCAGCACCGTGTGCAGGGCTGCGGCTGCGGCCTCCATGGCCTGCTCGCCAGCCAGGGAGATGCGGATCCAGTTGGGAAAACGAAAGCCGGTCATGGTGCGGACCATCACGCCCTGCTGCATCAGCCGTCGGTACAACAGCGTGTCGGACAGTGGGGTGCGGACCATGATGTAGTTGCCCGCGCTGCCGAAGTGCTCCAGTCCCAGGCCATCGAAGACTCCCTGCAGATACGCCCTGGCCTCGGCCACCATGCGGCGGGTGGCGCGGAGGTGCGCGGCGTCGTCGAGCAGGGCGGCCGCAGCCGCGACTTGCCCAAGAGAGTTGACGGAATAGGCGATGTGCGTGCGGTGCACATACTCCACCGCCTCCAGGGCCCCGCACAGATAGCCCACACGAAAGCCGGCCAGGCCGTACATCTTGGAAAATGTGCGGAACACAAGGAGATTGTCGTACCGTTCCAGATATTCCATGCCGTCGGGATAGTCTGGACAGTCGGCTGCGTCCAGGTATTCGCAATAGGCCTCATCCAGGACCACCAGCGGCCGGGCCTCCAGGGAGGCGAGGGTGTCCAGAAAGCGTGTCAGGGTGGCCTTGTTCCACCACGATCCCGTGGGGTTGTTGGGGTTGCACAGAAAGACGAGCCGCGTGCGCGGCGTCACCGCGGCCAGCATGGCGGCCGGATCCAGTGCGTTGCCCCGCAGCGGGACCAAATGGGCATCGATTCCGGAAAACTTCGCCACCCACTCATAGACGGCAAAGGTCTTGTCTGCGGTGACGATGGCGTCCCCCGGCCCGCAGAAGGCCCGGATAACCGAGCTGATCACCTCGCAGGACCCATTGCCCACCAGAAACTGTTCCGGAGATTTGCGGAACCGGGTTGCCAGGGCCTGGCGCAGATTGTAGGCGTCGCCGCTGGGGTAGATGGCGGCCCGTTCGGGGGCAAACGCGGCGATGGCCTCCCTGGCCATCGGCGGCGGGCCCAGGGCATTTTCGTTGTTGTTGAGCCGAAACAAGTGCGAAACGCCGAACTGACGCATCAGCACCGCGTCCGGTCGGCTGGGCACATACCGTTCAAAGGTCCGGACATAGTCCGGGATGCGGTCATGCAGGCTGTTCATGCTGCCAGATGACCTTGTCGGCTTGTCCTCCCTGGGGCAGGAGGACCTTTGGGACGAATCCGGCCCGGCGCAATTCCCCGGCTTGGGCTGCTTCCCAGGGGACAGCCAGATCCATGGAATACAGTATGGTACGGATGCCCTTGGCCTGCAGCGCCGTGACATGGGCCGCCAGGTTGGTGGCCAGATCGTCACCGTCAAGGAACGGTTCCAGCTCGCCCAGGCTGCGGACCTGGTCCACCGAAGCCCCCAGCAGCGAGGCGCGCCGAGGGCGGGTGCAGGGTTCGGTCACAGGCAGGATGTCTCGCGGCAGGGCCAGCAGGTCGTAGGTCTGGCGCAAAAAGTCCTCCATGCACGGGCTGCACCAGACGGCCAGGCCGTTGTCTTCGCGCAGGTGTCGGAAGACCACGGGTTGCTGGATCAAGTTGTCCGCGGCGCAGATCTGCAGCTCGCCCAGGGGCTCGAAGGCGGACCGGGGCAGTTCGGCCGTGGGTCGGAAGCTGAGCACGATATCGTAGGACTCGCGGGCCACGGCCGCCAGGAAGTCTTCCAGCAGCTGCCGGGCCACTGCTTCGGCCATGCCCGGCGCTGCATCAGGCGGCACAAAGAGAAAGGGCCCGGAAAAATACAAGGCCCTCGCGCTGCAGGGCCGCCAAGTCATGAGGCCCGCCGTCTGCCCGCCCGCATCGCAGATCAGAACACAGGCCACGTCGCCATCGGCTGTCATGTCTGCGAACTGTTCCGGCGTTCTGAAGCTCTGGGGGCACTGCCAGGGAGGATAGGCCGCTGCGGCCAGGGCTGCGGCCTGAGTCAGCCGGGCCCGATCCGGCGCGATGCAGGGCCGAAGCGGCAGCCGCAGTGCATTGGGTGCATGGACCGGCACGGCCGGCGGATAGATCTTGTCCACCTCGGCTTCCAGCTCAAAACAGTCTCCGCCCAGGTGTCGCAGCCGGAACCTGTCTGCCGCCTTGCCGGCCAGCAGCAGGCCCAGGGCATCCGCATTTTCTTCCAGGGTCATAACCTGTTGGCCGGCGGTGATGTTGAGGGCTCCCAGGGACAGGTGCGCGGCGACAAAGGAAAATGCGGCGCGCAACTGGTGGCGTTTGCCCGTGAGGACAAGGCGCAGCGGCTCCAGGCCCTCGGTGAGTCCGGCCAGGCAGATGCAAAATTCTTCCACCGTCAACTGAAACCGCATGCACTCCCGTTGTCCCACCCCGGCCCGTGCCGCCAGGGCCCCGGCGAGGTTGGCCGCAGGGCAGGCAAAGGCCGGATCCGGTGGGATTTCCAGGGTGGCGCGCACATTGTCGGGCATGCTGGCCAGCTGGGCCAGCGCGTGCTCGCCGGACAGTGCCCCCAACGCGCCCCGGGCCTCGGACTCATCCGTGAACGGTCTTCTCTTCTTGGACATGCAAGCCCTCCTCGGGCGAGTCTATGTCCACCTTGGCAAATGGTCCAGTTTTCCGAGGCCGCTTCTGAACTCCAACGGCATTCGATGCCAAAAGACGAGAACTCGAGGAAAAAAGAGCGCGCGGATTCTCCATTTGGACGCTGCGGATGTTTCTCCACTCACAACTCCGCTCATTCAATGAGTTTCTCCAGTTCCAATCTCAAATTCCACAGCCGCGAGCAGTAGGTCATCCTGACCGGGCATGGTTGCATAGTGGACGTTGCGCACCGTGCCTTCGAAATAATACGGTCGCAAGTTGGGCGGCAATTGTTTGTCTTGCTGCAATGCGAAGTGCAGTGTGAGGGGCCCACGGCGAAGCGCCTGTCCAGCAATGGCCATGACCAGTGCATGTTCGAAGGAATGGTAGGCGTTTTTCCAGTGGTGCGCCTTTTTGAGCTGCGGGGCCAAGGTGATCGGATCAATGGCGTGCCAGACCTCCTTGCCGACGCGGTCCACAAAATGATCTACGAAAAAGGGGCCTGTCAGCGCTAGCGCGGCGGCGAGATCCCCACCGCCACCATTGGCCATGGCGCTGGTGGCCGCGGCCTGATCCATCTCGCAATGAATCCACCAATGCTGTCCTGGAACTACGGTCATGTTCCCGCAGTCTTTCTTCTTGGATGGCAGGCAGACCTTTTCGGCCCAGGTGGCTTCATTGACCAAGCCTGACAACGGCGTCTTGTTTTTGGCGACTGCCCAGTCCATGAGTCGTGGTCCGGGGAGATAGCCCTTGGCCAGCAGGGCTCGCATGCCTTCCAAGCCCTGTGCCGCCAGGGTGCTGTCGCCAGTGAGACGGCCGGCGAGGTGAATCATCCACCAAGCCTTGACCGAATGCCCGAAGTCCAGATGTCGTGAACGCCTGACTGTAACATCGTCCGAAAGCAGGCCCCAGAAACTGTTCGCCAGCAAGGGGTCCCATCCTGGATCGCCTTGCTGGATTTGGAAATGCTTCAGCATGAAGCGGCAGAAGGCCAGCATGTCCTGTTTCCAGGAAGCGACCATGGGTTCCGGAAGAATGGGCGCAAGGAGCATCATGTAGGCATTGAGCTGGTCCAATACGGCCACGAGCTCGGTCGGCCTCGTCTCACCGGGGCGAAAGGCCACACCTTCCAATTCTCCGGAGGCGTTGCGGATGCCATAGGCCTGCATAATGTAGGCGTACTGCGTTTTCAGGCGTTCCAGCACGACCTCATCCCGCGTGAGATAATAGTAGAAGGCCAGTCCGTTGACGCTGTAGGCCTGATCCTGGCTATTGCGTTCCACATCGCCGGCGACGATGGTTTTGGCACCGCGGTCGTCGAAAGCATGGGCCATGGACCAGCGCACCCCCTGTTGCATCAAGGCCAAGTAGCGCGGATTGCCAGTCAGATGGTAGGCCACGCCATACGCGAAGGTTTGGCGGGCATGGGTGCGGATATAGTTGTCGTCGAGCTTGCCCTCGTCGATGATCCATTGCCCACCGCGTTGTTTGGCTGAGGCTTTGTACTCAGCGACGGTACCATTCGTCATGGCACGACCGTCATCCATCCGGTAGGTGGGGAATGGTCCGGATTCAGGCGTGGCAGCGGGCGTAAGCCAGTAGGGCAGCAGGTCCCGCTCCAGGTGAGCAATCCAATAGGCTGCATCCGGCGGCAAGGTGCTGTTGGACACCGCCGCGGCGACAGGCACAAGGCAGAGGTGTAGAATCCACGCCAGACATGCGTACGGCAGGACCCGGCGTAAGGAATGTTGCGTTCTCATGGTACTACCTACCGTTGCTCTTCGATGAGGATGGAAAAATGGCCCTGGTTGTTGTGATACCAGAAGTCTCGGGAGCCGAGGGCTCCGGGGAATGCAACCGTGGTATTCTGCTCCACTAACCTCGGAAGGGCGAAAGGTTCTTTGAACAAGTCACGGGCCGCTTCTCTGATTTTATGATCGGTGCAGGCGGACATCAACGCATCGCTTTTCCTGGTCTTTAGTTCATTGAATCGTATCACCATATCCTGCAAGAACTTCTCTGGCTGTGAACCGTACTTTTGTGTGAATATGTCGGGGATGACGCTATCATTCACGATGAAGAACATTTTATATCCATTGCCAGGGACATTCACTTTTGTGCAACAGGTATCGCCTCCGATGCTCACCTTGCTGCCCTTGTAACGCACTTCCAGCTTCAACGCTGCGTTGCACGCTACGATACTGTGCGCATGTCTCCATGGGTTTCGCCGTACATTCTCAATCTCATCATCGGTAAAAAATCCAACTAGCAGCGTGCCATACTCATAGTGCGGTGCAACACGCAGCAGGTCAGAAGCTATTTGGTGGCAGGCGTTATTGTTGTTGACTATTTCTATATACTCAGGGTGGGTTAATGATCCGTTGGGATGCCGCTGAGCAATGTTATGTTCAATTCTTGAAATCAAATATACGGTTTCATTGTTGCAAGTATCTCCAGGGATTCTGCCTCGCTGGAACAAGGAGCCGGTGTTTACAAGTCCAGACGCCTTGATCACATACGTAGAGTCTTTGGTAAGATCGATATTCGGATCGAGCCAATATTGATTGGCAGGAAGGGAAAAGTAACGGAACGTTGCGCTGGCGGTTGTAAACTCCAAGGTAGTGCCGGCAAGAGTCAGCTTCTGGATGCCTGACCCCTTGAGGCTGCCGAGAATATCATTCCGGTAAATAATTAGAACGATAAGCAGCGCCACCACCAAGGTCTTCTTGAATATATCTGAAATGATCTCATATATTGACATATCTTTTGGAAAATAAGCTTTTTTGCTATCCAGCCATTGCAGGATATGACCAATGACCGAAAAAAGGCTTCGGAGTGCGCGTGACAGTTTGTTGAGCAAGTCTTTGATCATGCCATGCCTCCCCTGATTATTTACATGGTCATTATGGTTATTTTGTATCATGGTTGGGGAAACAGGATCAAGAGACTGTATAGGGACTTTTACTTGGCCTCCAGCGCCAAGAAATGGTCCCGTTGTGGCCCAACGCCTTGAATGGGCACCTTGCGTTAGGGCCTGTTTCCAAAAAA
>NC_022444.1:2541831-2577047 GCF_000468495.1 Megalodesulfovibrio gigas DSM 1382 = ATCC 19364 | reverse complement strand
TGGTCGCCATCGCCTCATGCCGCCTCTGGCTGCGATGATTTGGAAACAGGCCCCCTAGGGCAATCCAGTTCGCTGCCGCATAGGCAGCGCGGTGATCATGTTCGGCTGCCCATCATGGCGCTGGCGCCTCGCCGGACAGCGCCTCCAAGGCCACCTTGGCCTTGCACTCGGGGGAAAAGCGTCTTCTCTTGCCCATTCCTGGCCGTCCTCCTCGTCGGTGGACTCCGCCTTACAGTGCTGTCCAGTTTTTCGCATCCATTTCTCAGAGCGATGACGATTATCGCAAAAATATTGAGTGCTGTATTGACTTTGAATTACGTTGCGGCCAATGTATGGTCACCTCACTAATGACTACCGACGAGCCCTCTCCTTAAGCGATAGTCCCAGAGGTGAGTAACTGGAAAATTTTATATATGATAAATGATTGAGGAACTTTGGGATTTTGGCGCAAGGTGCGTTTATGCCTGAATAGTACTCTTCGGTAGGAGGGTAATATCTAATAAGAATTTTAGTCTTAGCGATTCATGCGAGTCGTGGTGGGGGCAGGTTTGACATGATTTGTTGGATATAGACAATCGGCATGCGTCGCGAACGTATTGGAGATAGAGATGGATAGAGAAGTAGTCAAAATTTTGCTGAAAGCTGTGCTCGCCGGGCTTCCGAATTTTGTGCCACTGCCAGGTATCGCAGCCCTACAACCCCTGGTGGACTTGGTGGACCTACATGACAACGCGGCGCTAGAAAGGAAAATTGACGAAATCCTCCAAAACGGAGAGGAATTTACGCGCATTCTTGAAGGGATGAACCATATAACCGTTGATGATAGCTTTAAGCATAGCTTGGCAGAAGCAGTGAAGGGCGCTCTTGACGGAGCGCAAGCTGGGCAGGAGGCCAACACAGTGCTCAAGCTGCTGCATCATTACCCTGATGCGGACTTCAGAGAGGTGCTTCTGGCCACCATGGCGCTTCTATCGCAGGAGTTGAAGGCGGCGATACGACAAGGCTTACGGATACAACTGGAGGAGGGACTTGCGAATGAACTGCGTGAAATTTTGGGAGAATGCACTGCCGCCAATAGAGAAATGAAAACTCCGCATGTTATAAAATGCTTTATTGGTAAGCCGAATTCTGTCCTGGGGCAATGCGTACGAAAAAGACTTACTCCCGGCCAGATGCAAGAGCTGCAGGAGGACCTTGTGAGGATTATCGAAAAACAAGGGTACTGTGGCCATTTTATCACCAGCATATATGAGCATGAGTTGGTACAATGCGCGCAGCGCGTATCCTTTTTTCGCGGTGAGGCTGTAGTGACGGAGCGAAGCTTGATGCTGGCAGTGTTTGGTCAAGAGACTGCGTATCGATCCGCCACAATTCGGCACTGGGAGAAAAATGCCGCTAACGCCATTGAGACAATACGCCAGTGCCTACTCGACCTCCCAAGGCGGAAGCCGACAGAGACCTGACAACCAAACATGACCAGCACCGCATGAGCGCGCTTATCCCAGGAGGCCCTGATGTCCATTGCTGACAGCGACCACCGAATTGAACTCCCTAAAGGGACAATCCTTGGCAACGACTACCGCATTGAAGAGTTTTTGGGCCGTGGGGGGTTCGGGCTGACATACAAGGCCGCGGACCTCGCCCGGGATGAGATGCCGGTGGCCATCAAGCAATTCGCACCCATGCTCAAGGGTGAGGATGTTCCCATGGTGGTGAGCAAGCACCTTGTGGACTCGATCCTCATTGAGGCGGTGGCCCAGCAGAAGCTGTCCGGGCATCCGAGTATTCCCCGCATGCTCCACGCGTTTCCTGAGCGGGGCACGGCGTTTTTGGTGATGGAATGGGTGCAGGGACGCCCCTTGCACGGCGTAGCGCAGGCTTTGCGGATGGTGGAGCCAAAGTATGTGAGTAAGTATTTTGGCGATGTTCTTTTAGGAATCCGCCATATTATAGAAAACAAACTAGTGCACCGTGACATTTCGCCGAACAACATCATGATCCAGTTCGAAAGGAACATTACCAAAGGGACCGCAAAACTCATAGACTTTGGCACCGTGGGCGTCATCGGCGAATCATCACCGTTCAATCAGCCCCTTGCCATAGGCACACCCCCATTCATCGCCCCTGAACGCCTGCGGGGTGAGGCGGGTGGGCCATGGAGCGACCTGTACAGCGCGGCGGTATCCATGCTTTCGGTATTCTGCCCTGAGGAGATGATTCCGCAGGGCGAGGGCGACAAGCCTGCGCTCGAACACTTCGAAATACTTGATATTATGGCTCAATCCGCGGTTCCAGAGCCCATTGCGGAGGTTATTTGCCTCGCCACAGTGACCGACCCCAAGGTCCGTTGGGAGAACATGAACAGAATATGGAGCCTACTGGCGAACCACCACCCCGAGATGGATGACACCGGATGGGGTCGCCAGTCGTCTGTGGACAACTGGGGCATGGCGAGCGGGAGAAAAATGAAGATGTACATAGATCCTCGCCGCAACAGGTTGCAGCGCGCACTTATTCAGTCGTTTGACACTGCACGGTTCCACTACGATAACGTCACGCCCCAGATACCCCTCAAAAATGGCAAGTTGCTACAAAATCCAGCACAGTCAAAGATCGCCCTGGCACGGGCTGAGGCCCTGGTGAACGTGCTTTTGGGGCGGGAGATCGTGGTCCCGGCGGGGCAGGTGGCCGAAAGCCCGGCGTTTATGTGCATTTTTTCTGAAATATATGATGCATACACCGATCTCATAAAGACTGGAAAAATTCCAGAATCGTTTGAGTGGCGGCCGTTTCGGCTGGCCATTGAGGACCCGACGTGGAAGGACTATGTCGGATTCACGAAGAACTATCGCTACACAGGAGCGCCAACGGTCATTCTCCGGGACGCTGGCGTGGACGAGAAAAGTCAGGAAAGCAAGGGCCAGCGGATCAACGCCATGGTACAGCTGTTTGTGAATGAACAGTATGCGCAGCTCGGTGCCGAGAGGCGGGATACGAAGGCGGCATATGGTATTGACTTCGGGGTGTTCGCGCGCAATGTTCGCAACTATTTCCGCAGTGACGTCTCCGTCTTCAGGCAGGAAGGGAAACATGGCGCCTTGGACCATTCGTATGCGGAGATGTACAGAAAGCGGGTGTTCGATGAGGGCGTTTCTGGTGCCGGTTTGGCTGATGCGAAAAAAGTTAGAGGCATTGTAAACGACATTGAGAAAATGCTCATGGAGGAGCGCTGCAGCCACCTGCGCGGCAACTGGTATTTCTACGCCAAGCGATTCGAGCATGTGTGGCCGCTGGTCCGGGGATATTTTGATACGCTCCTGTTTCTCTCATTAACGGATCAGTACAATGTTGATCATGTGTCACTCATCAGCCAGGAGATGGAGTACGGGGCCTTTGATCATTCCCTTGTGCTGGGCCCTCGTTTTTCTTCGAACTTCTTTGAAACGGACCCCATGTCCCAGCTCTACGGAAAGATAAACGGTCTCTTTCCGGACAAAGGATGGGGGGTGGACTGGCTAGAAGTGCTTTCCCTATATTCGAACCCGGCGTTTCGGGAAAGTGTGCTCCGCCTTAATGCAGCGTTTTATAGCAATGACATCCGGTTTTACGCTGAGTCGCTCCACCAGCATGTCGAGATTGTGAATAAGAATCTGCCCACATCCATAAATATCAACCATGAGGATGGCAGCGTCACCCTTCAGAACACGGCTAATGGCAGGCAAGATGTGGTCCACCAAACGAGTGACCCAGTTTTAACTGACGAGAAGAACGCCGCCGCCGCAACGGACAATGCTACAAGTGTAAACAGAGGGTTCGTTGCGCCCCTCATTAATAAGCTCGACGTGCGCCTCCTCACCCAGGACGACACAATGGTCTATTATGCGCTGAAACCGTATAAGATGTTTGCAAGTGTCATGTGTTAAACAATGCGAAATAGAATAAGAATAATTTCCAAGGGAGATGGGATTTCGCGTGCAATGTAAAACTATTTCAGGGAGAAGGATTTCAGACGTCTCGCATTACTAATGCAGTGAAGCTGTCCAGATTGCCGGCGCCAAAAACACGATCTAGTGTTGCGTCCTCAAAATATGTCCATATATAGAAGACGCAACACTGGGCCGCNCGGACGGTCCTCCCCGAAATACGATGATGGAAACATCGTCTTATTTCGGGGACGTGACACTAGTCGACCGGACTCGTGGTGAAGCGATAGGTCCAGGAGGCTTCCAGCATTCGCCGCACGTGCTCCAGGGCCTGGGCTTTGGGCATGCCGCGCTGGCGCAGGGTGGTGAAGACGTGGGCGTATTCATTGCGCAGGCTGGTGGCGAAAATGCCGGGATCGTCACTGGCCAGGACCAGATCCGGATACTCCGGCAAGGATGTCTGGTGTTGGTCCAGCAGGCGGAACAGGTGATGCTCGGCGTACTCCCTGTAGCAGGCGATGCGCAGGTTGCTGGTGGGCATGATCTCAATGGCCATCTGCCGTTTCCGCAGCCGGTCCAGCAGGCTGCGTTGTACCATCGTCAGCACGTCTGACGGCACATCGTCATCCGGTTTCAGCAGGTGCATTTTACAGGACTTGTCACGCAACGTCTTGTCTTGATGATAGCATTGAAACAGCTTCCATGCTTGGGGATGGTCCTTCTTTTCCCGCGCACAGCGCCGCTCTTCCTCCCTGGAGAAGGGCAAGGTGGAAGGGTGGTGCGGGCCAAACGCCACCAGCGGGTCCCGGCGTCGCAGCTTCCAGGCCTGGATGAGGTGCGGCAGCTGGACTTCGTCGTACAGCTCGTGGGCCATGTCCTCGGCCTTGGCCCTGAGCAAGGGCACATGGCCGTGGGGATCGGGATGGTGTCGTAATAATTCGTAGAGAAACAGCAGATTGTCCAGCCATTCCCCTTTGGAAATGGCGATGTCGCCACCTGCGCGCTGCCGCCAAAGCTGCGGGTCCATGCCCAGGGCAGTGCCGTGGCCGATGCGGTCCTTGTAGCCCAGCTCCAGAAACTCCACGGCCTCGTGCACGGCGCGCAGGCCCGAGGCGAGATGGACGAAATCTTCGCCCACATGGAAGGTGAACTGATGCCAGCCCCGGTGACGCAGGAACCGGTAGGCCGGGGCAAAAACTTCCGGCGGGGCGTCCAGTTCATTGGCCGCTGCATCCAGGCCGCACAGCTTCAACTTGGGCAGGCGCTCCTTGAGGGTGGTCAGCACCCAGGCCCTGTGCTCCAGCTCCCTGCGCAACTTAGAATGCCGGCAGAAGGCGACGGGCCGGGGGTCCTTTTGCTTGATGAAGTGGGCCACCAGGGCCAGATCGGTCGAGGGGCACGAGCCGGAGCGCTCTTTCTGGACGCGTTCCCACTCTCTGTTGATGCGGGTCAGCATCTTCCAGGCCTCTTTGGTGGTGTCTTTGGGAGAAAAGCGACCCTCCACATGGGCGCGACTTCCGGGCATGTGCTCCAGCAGCTGATGGAAGCGCAGGGCATAGTGCTCATTCTCCATGGGATCACGCAGCTTGCTGTCTGCGATGCGCTGGAATTGGTCGAACCCGTTTTGCGTAAGCTGTTGCACCAACAGCCGTTGATGGCAGGCCTGGATGAGCAGATAACAATGCAGCGCACTGGCAAACACGGACGAGGCCTCGGGCAGGGTGTGGATGGAGCGGACAAGAAACGCCGCCTCAAAGGGCAGCTGGTGCTCCCGATGCCGGGCGGAAATGTCGCGAGGGGCCAGGGGATGCCGGGCCGTTGGATAGTCGTCCTCCACGGTGTCGAGGCGATGCAGGTGCAGCCTGGCCTGGAGCTCGCCATGCGTCAGGCCATTGGGCTCCCCGGGCCTGCACAGGCATTGCGCCAGATGATGGCGCAGCCAGCCGGCCAGACGCAGCAGCTTGTAAAGGTCATAAGAGGACGTCAGGAAAGGCGCCGTCTGGCGCAACAGCTCCTTGATGTGACGCTTGCCCAGGGCTTTGTCCAAGGCGTGGCAAACCTTGCGAGGGAATTGCAGGGCGTGCAGCCAGACGGTGTCGGCTTCGGAACTGCCGTTGAGATGCAGATGGGATTCCGCAAGGCCGTATGATTCAAGAAGTTGTTCCAGCACGGGCGCGCCCATTCGCGGCAGGGCGGAATGTCGCACCGTTGTGAAAGCCAACTCCCAGGGGCGGGACAGTCCCCGGCGTTCGGCTTCCCGGCACAGGCTGGCCGCCACCAGCGGCAGGGGCGGGATGCTGGTGACCAGCTCTTGCCAGTCGGCGAACTGCATGCGCTTCACATGCACGCGGCCGTTGTGGTGCTCCAGGAAGGTGTCGGCCAGCTGGTCCAGGGCCTGATGCAGCAGCCCGTTGTAGCCAAGCTGTTTTTCGGTGTCTGGCGAAGTGTAGAGGCGTTCCTGCAAATGTGTGTAGCGATAATCGGGCAGAAAGCCGGTGTGCTGTCGGGCGCACAACCGGGCATAGCTGCGGAGGTCTTCCGCGTCGCACAGCCTGCCACGGAGGTACTCTCCCAGCATTTCCATGGAACAGAACAGCGCGCCGTGCAGATGACAGGTCAGGTCCAGCATGGTGGATTATTGGTTGAGGACGTATTTCCGGAAAAGCGGGAAGACTGTGGTTGTGTAAAATTTGTCACTCAGGTTGAAGCCATCCATCTCCAGGTTGGGGAAATCACGTCGGAAGTTGCGTTTGAGCTTCCGGAGGGTGGCCAGGGCGATGGCTTCGTCCGTCTGCCGGGGACCTCGCGCTGCGGCTTTCTCAGCCCAGATCGCTTTCAGGTCCTTGGCGTAGTGCCGAATGGCCACTTCCCAGGGTTGAGTGCCGTCACCGAATGTAATCGAATCCTCTACTGTTTCGTGGAAGACGCGCTTCACCGTCCACTCCATGCCCACCACTCCCAGGGAGTTGAGCAGCGGGTACAGGTTGGGGTAGGGGGAGGTGGCGTATTGATAGGGCACCTGCAGGGCCTGTCGAAAGGCTTCGGGCGTTGCCTCCACGCCGCCAAGGATATTGTGGCGCTCCATGAACTCCATCTGGTGCCGCCAGGCGCTTGGCTTGTCCTCAGGAAGTGTTGGCTTGAGGAACAGGCTCCACAGGGGGCAGCTATAGAACCAGCTGAACAAGGGGAGCGGCCCCATGTCGCTGACCCTGTGTTCCTCTACACGAAGCGGCTGGTAGAGCTTGAGCTTGCGTAGCAAATTACGAAAGGGTTTATCACTGGTGATGGCGTTATCAAGGACGAGCTTGTCTCCATCGGGGAGTACCGGGCCGTGGCGTTCCAACGCCTCCTCCAGCAACACGGCATGCAGGAAGGCTATGATCCAGCGATGCATGACTTTGCCGGCCAGGCAATCGAAACGCTCCAGTTGTTCTGACATCTCCACCAGACTGTAATGGAACCTGGTCCAGGCCCGGGCGAGCACGGTGGTGGAGGGCACACCGCCGAAATCCAGAGGAGTCTGACTCGTCCACTGTGCCCATGCCGTGCGGAAAGCCGGGGCCACGTCGCTGGCTCCTTCGCCTTGGGTTTCCAGAACCTCAGGGAACGCCGCCTCGTCATCCAGGGATGGCGTCTCGTCGTCGGATTCAGGTATCCACACCGGGAACATGCGGGCCTGACTGGCCACGGGCAGGGTTGCTTCCAGGGATGTGCCTTCCAACAGCACCCCCAGGGCGCCGAAAAGGCTGAAAAATGAAAAATGCGGATTGGATTTGCCATTGATGAGGTTGATGGAATAGGGCAGCTGGGCAATATGGGCATGCCACGATGTAATGCCCTTCGCGAGGCTGTCCATGCTGTTGAAATACAGCCCCCGGATGGTGCCCTGAGGGGCCTCGTCCACTTTGATTCTCTCCCAGTAGGACTTTAGTAAGGGAGAAACCGCCGAGCCGCCTCCATCTGCAGAGGTCTCTTCATACAATCTATCTCGCAAAACAGAAAGATTCTCATTCCCTTGCGCACGAAGCCGCAGCGAGCCTTGTTCCAGGGCAGGTCGCTCCACCTTTGTGATGGACGTTCGATAGCGGAAAGAAAGATAGCTGCGGCCGATGTGCAGGGGCGTCTCGTTGCGCAGTAGTCCAGTATGTCTTGTATAGCTTGTCCTGCGTTCGATGAGTTGGTACTGCTTGAGCAGTTCAGCAGTAAGGCACACCTTGAAGAGATAGTGAAAATAGCCGGCCGGCTGCTGGGCCATGTGCCAGGCGAACACGCCGCCCAGGCAGAGCATGGCATCGTTGCGGTAGTCGGCCGTATAGATGGGTCGCATGCTCGCGGTACTGCGGAAAATGCCATCGCCGAGGAGCTTGCTGATGAGGGTCTCCACAGAGCGGCAGGGGTCGAAGCGCTCCAGCTCCGCCACGCTGTAGCCCATTCTGTTGAGACTGGTGTGGAACACATGGGCCAGGGCCAAATAGAGATCCAGCATGCGCTTTTGATAATCACCAAGGGCCGCACTCTCGTTTTCCACCCTCTCCTGATCCTTCTCCTTTTCCTCTTTCTGATCCTTTTTCTTAGGAAACAGCTGGGCGTAAGCGTTCAACAACGCGATCACGGTCCGGACCGGGCGCTGCAACAGCATGTTCGCAAGCCTCGTTCTCTCACCCGTGGCGTTGCAATGCAGCGCCCGCCGGCAGAACGCCTCCAGGACCTCGCGCAGCGAGGCTTCCGGGTCGTCATTATCGCGCCGGACCAGCAATTCGTAGGGCGTTTGGCTGTAGTGCTCCAGCTCGCGCAGCTCGATGCGATGGGCTGGCTTGAGGATCTTCAGCAGATACTGGTCTTGCAACTCTCGGACCACGGGCCAGAGGCGGCTGTCCTCGTCCTGCTCCTCATTCCATGGCAACCTCTTTCCCAGCCGTTCCCATTGCTGTTTTTCCACCAGCAGAGAGTAGAGTTTGAGGTCGCCGGAGAGCACCACCATGAGCTGGGGCGTGGTGAGGTACTTGCGGATGATCTCCAGCACGGTCCAGCCCTTGGAGAAATCCGTATCAATGTCGTCGAACACCAGCAGGAAGGCGTCCTGGCCCAGGAATTCCAGGCTTTCCTTGACAAACAGGTGGAAGTTGCGCTCCAGGGCCTTGCCGCTGCTGGCGTTTTTAATGCCATGCTCCAGGACGTAGTGTTCGTCCATCCAGTCGCCGTTTGAGAGCGGGTCCTGCCCTACGCCATCCAGAATGGTGATGCCGCAAGCCAGATGCTGCAGGCTCTCGTTCCAGGCCTCGTACTTTTTGTCTCGCTCGTGGCAGGAGCTGTTCTTCTCCTTGACCCGTTCATCCACGCGGCGTTTGATGGAGCTGAGGATGGAGATGAACACATGCTCGCGCGTTTCCACCAGGGTGGGGTCGATAATGCCCAGGAACGCGATCTTGTCGAAGGGCTTTTCCTTCGATCTGTCCTTGCCCGTCAGGATCCGGCACGCATTCAATATGAACGTGGTCTTGCCCGAGCCGCGGGAGCCGTCCACGGTGATGACGTCATGGGGGCGCTCGGGCCACAGCCAGCTTTCCGGCATATCCAGATGCGCAGTGAAGGGCTTTATGCGCTTATGGATGTCCGTCAACAAGTCCCTGAAGCGCGTAAACGCCTCCTGCTGAATGAGGTCCTCAGGGCCAAGGGCAGACGTCGCTTCCCTGGACTTGGACAAGTCGATAATGATTTTTTTAGAGGAGGTGGTCATGTGGCATACCGGGGCTACAGGGTATTGAATGCTTTCCTGTGATATGCATCGATTCTATTTAACCTGCAAGGTCTATTGTGTTTGTCAACTGTGGTGACCCCTCCGGCCCTTTGCAGACCAGTTGAAACTTGAGAAAGTTGGCCCCAGAAGGAAACGAGGGAGCCATGAGGAACAGTCGATTCACGGACGAGCAGATGGTGGGCACCCTGCGGGAGGCAGATCGCGAGCCGGTGGCGCTGGTGGCTAAACGGTAAGGCTTCCTGCCCGGCTGGTCAGCGAACCCGGGCACCCGCAGCACTTGCGGTCGGACAACGGGCCGGAGTGTGTCTCCACGGCCCTACTGCGCTGGGCGGCAAAAGGATCCCTGAGTTCGGCGTTGATCGATCCGGGCAAGCCGTGGCAAAATGGCACAGCCGAGAGCTTCAACGGCAAGTTTCGCGACGAATGCCTGTCCATGGAGTGGTTTCGCAGCCGGGCGGAGGCCAAGGCAGTCATTGAGGGGTGGCGGCGGCACTACAACACCGTGCGCCCGCACTCCAGCCTGGGCAACATGACCCCGACGGCATACAGGGAAACGACCGCGACGGGCCAAAACCGGAGCGCCACTCTCAAGTAATCAGTGGTCCGAAGAAAGCCGGCAGGTCAAGGAGGCCTCCAAGCATGTTGCCCTGAACTTGCTGTTAATGCTTTGCCCACCCCGTGTCATCCGCCAGGGTGCGGGCCAGGGCCAGGGCCTTGGGGATGCGCAGGGCACGGGAGGCGAATTCGACATTGAGCAGGGCCTCTCCCAGAAACGCGTCGTATTTTTCGCGTGCTTTGAGAGGCACGCCGGCGGCCAGGGCGATGGGATCGACGGTTGTCTGCGCGGCGAGATGCGCCAGGGCTTCGCGCACGGCCTCGGGTGGAGCAAGGACGTCCAGGGCAATACGCAGTTCCTCCACCTTGAGTCCCTGATCCTGCAACAGCATGCGCAAGGTTTGCAGGGCAAGGGTGCCAGCCCAGGGGAAAAGAGTCACACCACTGGGTTGCACGACAACTTGCTGCGATACAAGGCCCAGATCCTGGAAGGTTGCCTGCCCTTGCAAAAACAGGTGCCGGCCTGTGGCGTCCAGATACCGTGGTGGCTCGGGCATGCCGTAGCATAGGCGTATGGTCTCCACCACGCGATCGTGGATGATGAAGCCATCGCCCAAAAATGCCGGGGCTCGGCCGGAACTGGCCCGTTTCAGGGAGATGACCTTGCGCTCCGCATCCACATCCAGCACAAGCCAGCGTCTGCCGGCAAAGATGAGAAAATCGTTCGGTCGCACCACCGAGATGACGGGTAGCATGCCCACGGTCTTGCCGTTGTGTTCCAGGCGGTACTCCTCTGGTGTGGAAAAGGCGGCGTAAAATGTGTAATGGTTGATGAGTTTTTCGCCAAACGCACCGGGCAGGAGCGCGCCGTCGCCAGCCTGGGCGAGAATCTCCTGCTCGCCCAGGGCCCGCAAGAGGGAGACGAACTGCCCTTGCGTGAGCTGGTGGAACGGCCCTTCGGCGCACAGGAGCTTCCAGGCAGCCATGGCCGTCAGGCCGCCGTGCTGGGCGATGGCCGAGAGCAGCTGCTGAACCAGGGTGGAAAGATGCAGACGCTCCAGGTCTGGCGGCTCGTACCAGTGTTGCAGCAGCAGTTCGAGCATGGCGCAGGCTTGCACCAGCCCACCACGCAGGCGGTCCCGCAAGGTCGAGGTGGAGGTGATCGCCTCTTCCCGACAGAAGGCCCGCAGGATGGAAGGCTCGCCCTGCCGGCGTCCCGAGCGGCCCAGACGCTGGCGCAGGGCGGCCACCGAAGGGGGACATTCCATCTGGACGATACCGGTCACGCTGCCCACATCAATGCCCAGCTCCAGGGTGTTGGTGCAGACGGCCGTGGCCGGCCGTTGCTTGTCCCGCAGGCGGGCTTCGGCATCCTCACGAAATTCTTTGGAAAGACTGCCGTGATGTGGAAAGAACTCATTGGGAACGCGAGCGGCGAGGCTTTCCATGCGCAGGGCGTCGGCCAGGGCTTCCACATCACGCTTGGCATTGGCGAAGACCATGTTGTGCGTGCCGCGCAACGTGGCGTAGAGGTGCCGGGCGATGTTGGTCACGGCTTCGTTCTCCGCTTCATCCCTGGCCTTGGCCTTTTCCTCGCGGGAAAGATTGTCGAGCCTGGGTGCACGAACCTCCACCCCTTTGAGCTGCAGGAGCAGGGTGCGCTCGCCCCCTGCAGCTTCCAGAAGCCGACAGGGCAGGGCGCCGTCCGGGCGCAGGAACGTGGCGGCCAGTTGCATATCACCCAGGGTGGCGGAGAGTGCCACCCGCGGGATGGTCCGGCCGGCAACGCGCTCCACCCGGTGCAGCAGGGACTGCAGCTGCTTGCCGCGCACGGAGCCGATAAAAGCGTGTAGTTCGTCCACCACAACAAAGGCCAGCGCGCCGAACAGCCGGCGCAGCCCCGTGCCGTGCCGGACAAACAAGGCTTCCAGGGATTCCGGAGTGATGTAGAGAATGCCTTCCGGGTGCTTGAGCAGGGCCGATTTGCGTGCGCCGGGGACGTCGCCGTGCCAGCGATGGCAGCGCATCCCCACCACCTCGGCCAGCTCCTCCAGCCGGCGATGCTGGTCGTTGATCAGGGCCTTGAGGGGGCTCAAGGCCAGCACCTGGATCCCAGGGCCGCCGCCTGGGTTGCCGTCGTGATCGCCTCGACCGGCCACGGCGCTGAGCACCGGCAGGAAGGCGGCCTCGGTCTTGCCGCCAGCCGTGGCGGCTGCGATAAGCACATCGGCATCGGCCGGCAGGATGGCGGCCACAGCCTCCTCCTGCACGGGGCGCAGGCCCGGCCAGCCTTGCCGCCAGATCCAGCGTTGCAGCCGCCGGTCCAGTTGTTCAAAGGCGGAGGGCATGCTCACAGCTTGAAGGCGGCGAGGGAGTCCTCGCCGGCCTGATCGCCCTCGTCATCACCAGAGGTAATTGTGGGCTCATGATCCTGTTCAATAAAGATCTTGCCCAGCAGTTGCCGCCAGTCGCTGCCCGGATTCTGTTCCAGCACGGCCAACAGGTTCAGGAAGGCCCGGATGGTCTGGCGCGGGGTGCGGAAGTAGGCATCCCCGATGGTCTGGCCGCAGTGGACCAGAAAGGCCTGGATGCCTTCGTCTGGCAGGAGCTGTTCGCTTTCTTTGCCCAGGGTCTGCACGTGGCGGAGCTTGTGCAGCAGCACGTAGATGTCTTCGGGCTGGAGATTGGCCAGCCGCAGGACCGGGCTGGTCCAGTCCACCATGCCTTCCTGCAGGAAGGTGTTTTCGGCCAGGCGGGATTGCAGGGCCTCGTAGCTGTACAGGCCGCGGCGGGGATCCATGAGGAAGTCCGGCGTGCCGCCCATGAGGAACCCCAGGCCGACGCTTTCGCCCTGAAGACTGTCATTGAGGATGCGCAGGATTTGCTCGTAGTTGGAGCGGCGGGCCTGGGTGTTGGCCAGCTTGAACAGGTTCACCAGTTCGTCCAGGCAGAGCACCAGGCCCTTGTACCCGGCCAGGCGAACGAAGCGGGCCATGAGTTTCAGGTGATCATAGACCGAGGCGTCTTCCACAATGGCACGCACGCCCAGGGCGGCCCGGGCGTCGGTGCGAGTGGTGAACTCGCCGCGCAGCCAGCGGATGGCGTCGGACTTGAGAGTCTCGTCGCTGGTATCGAAGGCACGCCAGTAGGCGGCCAGCACCTGGGCGAAATCATACCCGCCGACCATTTCCTGCAAGGCAGCCAGGCGCTCCCGGATGATGGCCTCGGGAGAGACGCTGCCTGAGGCGGCCTCCTGCATGGCCGAGGTGACAAAACGTTCCACCACGCTGGGCAAGGCCCCGCCCTGCGGTTTGGTGCGCGTGGCCATGGAACGCAGGAGTTCGGCATACAGGTTGCGGGCCTGGCCGCCGGAGGCATGGAGCCGCCGGTCGGGAGCCAGGTCAGCATGGCAGGTCACCAGGCCGCGTTCCAGGGCAATGGCCCGGATCAGGTGCAAAAAGAAGGTTTTTCCAGAGCCGTACTCGCCGATGATGAAGCGAATGCCCGAGCCGCCGTCGGCGATGCGTTCCAGATCAGCCACCAGGGCCTTGATTTCGTCCACGCGCCCGACCTGGATATGCTGCAGCCCGACGCGAGGTGCGACGCCGGCACGCAGGGACTGCAGAATGGCATCGCGGTCTTTGGGCTTGATGGCCGGTTTCGAGGGGGCAGAGGGCTTAGTCGACATGGAGATATTCCTCCAGCAGCGCGGTTTCGATGAGAATGAGGTCGTCATCGGCATCAATCAGGGCGGCATCGAATTCGGCGAATGCCGCCTCGTTGATGGTCTCGATGGCGCCCTCGGCCATGAGCCCCAGCTCCCGAACCAGGGCGTTATACGCGTCGCGCGGCCAGCTTACGTTTTCGAGAAGCCGTCGCAAAAGCCAGGTATGGGCCTGATCCAGACCGGGAAGCAGGACCAGGGTCTCGTTGCTGTCGGACGCAGGAGGGACGGGGCCGCTGGGGGCGTCCTCTTCGTTTGAGAAAATGCCGTCCAGAAAGCGGGCTACTTCTTCGGTCTGGCGGAGCTTCTCGGCGATGCGGGCGGCATCCAGCCCGATTCCTGCGCAGGCTGGCGCGGCGGTGTCCCGAAGCGGCGGCCGGGAGGAGGAGTTGTCCTGATTCTGCATCCTCCCGGATTGGACCAGCGCGGCCTGGCCATGGACCATGGCGTAGACCTGGGACTCCTCCAGCCCAAGCGTCTTGAAAATGCGTTGCAGGACCTTGATTTCTCCGGGTTCAACGCCGCCACCGGCGCAGGCGATCGCAGCGCAGCACTCGGCGATGGCCTGGCGCATCTCGGCGGAGGCCTCTTGCAACCGTTTTTTCATGCCATTCATGGATTGCGGATTGGCCAGGAGGTACCGCAGGTGGGCTCGCAGTCGAACCCGTTCGGCATCGCACAGGGCAAAGGCGGTTTCGAGTTGCTGTTCGAGATGCCGCTCTTCGTCCGGGGTCACCACACCGTCGGCATGCACCACTTGCGAGGCCAGATGCAGCACAAGCGTGGCACTGGTATACTCGCTGGATGCTTCGGGCGGGGAATCCGCCGGCATCGGGAACAGGACCACCCGGTCTGCCTGAGCCAGGGAAATTCCGGAAAACCGCAGGTCCGGTTCCAGGCCCACCTTGATTTTCTCCAGCACCGCCGAAACGAGCAAGGCGTCTTTTTTGGATACGTCGGCAGGTGCGTGCGGGAAGAAAAAAGCCAACAAGCGAGACGTTTCGACCAGGGGCAGCTGGGAGAGGCGACCGTGTGTCTTGATCCAGGCAACCAGGGATAGGATCGTTTCCGAGGGGCGTCCACGCACGAGTTCAGCGGGCAGTACCGCCGCTGCCGCCAGGCTGCCAGCTTCCTGAGGAGACTTGCCAAGGAACCGGCTGTAAGCCTCCAGCTCTTCTGTCACCGACTCGGCCAACGTGCGAAGATCTCTTTGAGGTTTGCGCAGGGTGCATACATCGGGAATCTCTGTTTGGATTCTGCGCTCCAGGTGCATGCCGGCGCTGGCAGGACGGTAGGTGTGTGTAAGGGATTGTTTGGCTTCCTTGAGCGTCATGCCGTCGCCGAACTGTTGCCGATACCGATGCCCGAACAACAGCTTGAATTCCGTGGCGCAGCGCACAGCCGGCATCCGCAGACGGACCTCCGGATCAAGCGTCACCCAGGCATACGCCCAGTTGGCCGGCACAGGAGCCCCTCGTTTGGCCAGAATGCCAAGTCCCCTGCGCAAGTCCATGGGAAGTTCGTCGCCGACGCGCTCGGAAGGGAGCTGAATCTTACGCCCCCTGAAGACTTCGGGCAAGCATCGCAGGTGGTCCAGAAAGGCGGAGGCATACCGTTTGAAGGTGTTGTGCTCGCCATACACATCGAGCAGTGTTTCCACTTCTTGGGCGATGGCGGGCAATTCGTCCCGTGCGGCGTCCTCGGTTTGCGCATCGTACAAGGCGCGACGTTCCAGGCCATAGAAAAAGAGGAACACGTAGCTAATGTTGACCCCTGGGTTGCGTCTGCCGGAAGCCAGCCATTGCAGATAGGCACAGCGAGCGTTTGGAGAAATATCGCAGTACGAGGGCCAATAATTCAGCGTGGCCCCTGAAATGTCAGGGTTGGTGGACACGTGGGCCAGCGGGTCGATGAGGGCGGGTTCCGGGTTCCGACTGTCCACGGCGTGCAGCTCTCTTCCCACGTACACCATGCCTGGAATCCGGATACCGGCGATTACAATGCTCTCGGCGGCGGGAATCCAGCGCGCCTCAAGAGAAGATGTTTGCTGCATCACGGTTGCAGTACGTGCCGGAATGATGGTGGTGCGGACTTTGACGTGCTCTTGGGCCTGCCCTTTTTCGTGAAAAGCCTGCATGCGGGCGACGTATTGGGGCGCCCCAGGAGAGGCTTTGGAGGTGTCTGTCGCAGCTGGAGCAGGGACCACAACTGGCGCAGAGGCGGATTGCGGCCGGGGGGATTGGGGTTGTTGAACAGGGGAAACATCCGACTGCGGAGGTCGATATGGGGGTTCCTCGTCGTTATCTTCAGGGAACCGGAAGGATGTGGTTTCTGTCAGAGCTGTGTAATCGGAGACACCGCGAACACGTTGCAGGAGTGCCCGCACGTTGATCGGACAGGCAGCGAGTAAACAGGCGTCGAGGAGTCCGCGGTCTTCCCAGGGCCAGCCCATGAATCCACTTCCTTGCGATATGCGTTTGCTTCAGTTCTTGCCTCTTTGCGTCGAGGAATGCAAGCAGACATCACGAGGCGCATGTCCGTGGGTGGAAGGAGGGAATGACCTCTCCAGCCCTTTCCAGGTCGTTAGAACTTGAGAAAGTGAGTCGTGAGAAACGGTCAATTCACGGACGAGCAGATGGTAGGCATCCTGCGGGAGGCGGATCGCGAGCCGGTGGCGCTGGTGGCCAAGAAGCACGGCGTCAGCGAGCAGGCGCTCTATACTTGGCGCAAGCGTTCTGGGCCATGAGCGCCGATGAAGTCAAACCATTACGCCAGTCGGAGCAGGGAAACGCCCGGTTGAAGAAGGCATTAGCCAAACGCGATCTCGAAATTGATGTCATGAAGGCGATCGCCGCAAAAAATAAAAATGGCGAGCCCCTCGCCACTCTCAAAGGGTGCCAGCAAGCCAGCCTCGCATACGTCCGCGCGTTGCCAGTGATCACGTATTTCGCTAGGGCTATAGGCCAGCGCTGCCGCATAGTGATGCGCCATGATACACTGGAGCTGCGTGATGGGATTGGCCGAGCACAATACAGAACTGACTATCGTCGAGCCAAAAGGGTTGTGGCGGAAATCGTTCCAGATTAACGGAAAGGATGTAGCCAAGGCCATGACCCCGCTGTTGGTGGGCAACTGGGCTGGCGGATTTGTCGAACTGGTGAAGACGTTTCTCAGCGCCACGCCGACGATGTCCCTTGGCGAGCAAGCTGGCAGTCATCTCCTGGCGCTACTGCCTATGACCTTCAACCAGGCCGTGCATGAGCACGAAGACCGCCTGGACGGCACGCGTGTATCCGGCGCGACCCATGAGGCCCTGGAGCGCCTCCGTACAGCGGTTTTCGCCGGTCATGTCCTCAGCGGGCAGACCTTCGCCCACGACACGGTCTGGACGCCGTTGCATACAGCTCTGGCCGATGCTCTAGCCGATGTACTTCGAGGATTCGCCCATGACGTGGAGTGGGGTGAAGAGGTTGCCGGGCTGGTTCGCGCGAACGCCGGCTTGTATTTCGTCCAGGCTTCCTTGCAGCTACAAGCCCATTTGCCTGCCTATGGTGCCTTCAGGAAGGTACTGGCCGAGCGCTTTCCCATGGACGAGCGGGTCAAGACCATGGAGCAGGATGCCGAGTACCGCGGCCGACTGGCCTGCGCCATGGATGAGCAAATCTTTGGAGGACTGGCCACATATAGGCAATTGTATATTGAGCTTAAGGCTGACTTGGCAACACGCCTTGAACAGCTTTACGATGTCGCCCCGGTCGCCCTGGACGACTGCATGGAGGACTGGGTTCGCAAGGCCGATGGCTCTTGCCTCGTTCGGCTGATTGTCGGCGAGCCCGGCAGTGGCAAGTCCTGTTTCATGCGTCGCTTCGCAGCTTGGGCCGTGGTTCATGCCAGGGAGCTGCATGGATATCAGGTCCGACTGGTCCGGGTCCGGGACCTCAAGTGGTCAACAGTTCCGAACAAGGAGGAGTTAGCCAAAGAACTGAAGCAGCATTTGAGACTTAAGCATGGTGCGTCCTTCTTTACCGCCGATGATTTGACGATCCCGCCCACGCTCCTGCTCATCGACGGCCTAGACGAACTGGAAATGCTCCAAAGCCAGGGCGTCGAGGCCGCCCTGAAATTTGTGCGCCGGGTCGCCAAGCTCGCCCATAACTTGTACCAAAAGGGTTTACCGCCTCGGCTGTTAGTCTGCATCACCTCGCGCACGCTTTTGTACCAGGCCCTGAAAGATAAAAGAGGAGAACTCGGAACGGTGTTGAATACGATTCAGCTCCTTCGCATCCAACCCATGGGTGAGAGCGAGCTGCATGCCTGGTGGGATAGAATGTTAGCTTTGCAGCCGGAGATGGACCGAAGTGTGGTGCAGACCATTGAGAGCAAGGAGAGCTTCCGCGAGATAAGCAATTATCCGCTCCTCAACTACCTTCTGGCCATGGTTTTGCGCGAAAAGGGGGCCAACCTGGAGGCCATCGGAAGCAGGGCTCAGCTTTACGAGCGGTTGATCGGGTCAATCTACAGAGCCGAGCATAACGATAAAGAAAGCTTGCCATTGAACATGCTGTTCCGACACGAGGACGCCTACTTCGAGTTCCTGGAGCGTCTGGCCTGGCGGGCCTGGGTGGGCGGCCAGGAGACAAAGGCCGACTGGCGGTCCTTTTTGAATGATCTCGCCGGCCTTGACCTCGACAAGGATCGCCGTCTCGAGACGCTGTTCTCCGACGAATGCGCCGAAAACATCCGCGACTGGCACGCCTACGAATGCTTAATTGATCCGACTAGCTCGGCCTGCGTAAAGCCTAATCGCCTGATCGCCAAACTCCCACTGGCCATGTTCTATCTTCATGAATCCGGGGAGCCTGGGGCCCGGCTAGTGGAGTTCACCCACAAGACCTTTGCCGAATATCTGGTAGCCCGACGGCTATTGCGTCAGGCTAGGGAGTGGGGGGAGGAGCCATCAAAAAATGATGCGACCTTACTGCTCCGCTCTTGGTTTCTTCTTACCGGCCCTGCCCGTCTCAACAACGCAATGCTCGGTTTTCTGTTCGAGATTGCTGAGGCTCGTCCTAGGAGCGGGGACCACCCCTTCGCCTCGTGTACCGTCTGGATAAAGCGACAGCAGGCTGTTGAGTGTCTCTTGGCGGCCTCGCAGTCCGAGGGACTGCGGGTGCTCGAGAATGGGGAGCAGGCAACCATTCCCCTGAGCAGCCAGACCTTGCTCGCGCAGATTGCCAACGCTGAGGAGGCCCTGCTGGCACTGGCTCAAACGTGCCTGCGCGGGGCCGGAAGTGCGTACCACTTTCTGCGTGTACCGTGGAATGATAAATCCCATTTGCGGATATTGTTGCAGCGGCTCCTCATACCCGGGCGCGAGGGTGTGGCGCGCTACTGCATGCGAAGGGTATGTTGGAGCGGTTCATTTCTCTATGGCACCGATCTCGGTGGAGCCGATCTCGGTGGAGCCGATCTCAGTGAAGCCAATCTCGGCGGCGCTGACCTCGAAGGTGCCAACCTCATAGGAACCGACCTCCGTCGAGCCAACCTAGTAGGAGCTAAACTCGTAGGAGCTCAATTCGGTAGGGCCGCCCTTGAGAGTGGAGCCGACCTCGGTGGAACTACCCTAGTAGCCGCCAACCTAGTGGGTGCGATTTTGGCAGAAGCCAACCTAGCACGCGCCAGCCTAATAGGAGCCCGCCTAGTAGGAGCCTATCTAGTAGAAGCCAACCTCAGTGGCGCCAACCTCCAAGTTGCCAAACTTTGTGGTGCCGACCTCCGAAGAGCCGACCTCCAAGGAGCCGACCTCCGAGGAGCCGACCTCCGAGGAGCCGACCTAAGTGAGGCCAAACTCGAAGGGGGCAAGCTCGGAGGAGCCTCCCTCCGAGGAGCCGATCTAAGTGGAGCTGAACTCAGTGGAGTCTGCCTTTATGGAGTCGACCTCCGCGGAGCCTCCCTCCGAGGAGCCGACCTCCGCGGCGTTGACTCCACGCGTGTCCACTCCTCTCGAGCCGAACACAGTGGAGTCGACCTCCGCGGAGCTGCCTGCATTGGAGCCGACCTCGATGGGGTCGACCTCCATGGGGCCGACCTTAGTGGAGCCACTCTCTCCGGAGCGAACCTAGTCAGTGCCCAGAACCTAGTTCCGAGCCAGATCAAGGCCGCCCGATGGGACAAGGAAAATCCCCCTGTGCTCCCCCTGTATCTCAAGATTTGAATCGATAGTCACCCGGCGAAGTCGTGTGGCATTCACGTGGAGACCGCTTTTTCATGGTTCAACCAGTCCGGAAGGAGCTAGAGTATGTTATCTTTGAGAAGAGTTCCCCCAGACCCCCACCCCAAAGACTTTTGTTATAATTACAAATACTATCAAATTTTTGGAAGGGGAGAGCGCGAGAGGGGAGAACCTTTTGCAAAAAGGTTTCCCCTCTCGCAAAGTTCTTTTTCAAAATTAAAATGCTCTAGGCAGGTCAGGGCTATAATCGAAGAAAAAGGGCTTCCAGGGTGATCTATACCCCCAAAATGCCCTCAACGTGCATGCGCGGTCAGTCATCATCCTAGCTGCTGTGAGGCGCAAAAAGTGAAGGCTCTCAGTGCCTTTAAGACAGTGAGAGCCTTCTTGAAAATCTTGGATGGCGGAGAGGGTGGGATTCGAACCAACTCAGTAATATTCTGAAACAATACACAATTAACTTCATCAAACCATTTTTATGCCCCCAATTATGCCCCTAGCGTGCAGGCCATGAATTTGGCTTCCTCATTGGGATCACCATCGATATCCAATCATAGTATCCAAGATTATGCAACATGCTGGCCGGTCAACAACACTGAGTCAAGTGGTTCCGCATTGCTGCCAATATGTTGCATCTGGCTGCAAACATTGATTATGATCGTGTTGCAGCGCTGCAAGATAGGCTCTATTCCTGCCCACCGGGCGCGTCCGGGAACTCGGGGAACAGGCCGGGCATCCAGCGCGGGGCCAGGCGGGCGGGGAAGGCAAGTCGGAGGGGGGCCCGGGAGCTTTCGGACGTGACCACGCCCTGATCCTGCAGGGCCGCCACCACCCGCCTGGGCCCGCGCCTCCAGCTGCAGATTGCGTTGCCGGGCGTCGGCGCTGAAGTCCTGGCGCAGGGCGCGCTCGATGTCCACGGGGTGGGTGTCGTGCCCCTCGATCAGGTTGCTGTAATAGCAGTTCATGGACCGCACGAGCCCGGCCAGGGAGGTCGCCAGATGGCCTGGCAGACTCCGGCGCAGGCCAGCGGACTGCTGGGCTAGCACCAGAATCTTGTCCAGCAACTCGCCACGCCGCGCCGCGCCCGAGGGCACGAGCATAGGTTCCATCAAGGCGATGCTCTCGCCGCGATCTGGCGGGGGCATGTCCGCTTGCATGACAGGGAAAGATGCGTCCATAACTGCTTTATACAGCGTAACTATCTGCGTGTAAACCAGAGAGGATGTCTGACGAAATGTCCGCTTGGATGGCCGGATGGGGAGTCCATAGAGGCCCGACTTCAATAGTCGGGTGTGACGGTGATCAAGATATCAGCGAGCTTTGGGACGCGGTGCTTCAATGAGGCCCGACTTCAATAGTCGGGTGTGACATGACTGCCGGCCATATCTGCCCAGGGTTGCCCACCTTCAATGAGGCCCGACTTCAATAGTCGGGTGCGACACGCCCGCCAAAACGCAAAAACTGATATTTTCCAGCTTCAATGAGGCCCGACTTCAATAGTCGGGTGTGACGGTCCTTGGGGATCGCGCCGGGTTTGCTCAAGTAGCTTCAATGAGGCCCGACTTCAATAGTCGGGTGCGACCGCCCCTGGTCATCAGGCTGCTGGCAGACATGGTTCTTCAATGAGGCCCGACTTNGTCTCGCTTTCCATCGCGGCCTTTCTTCAATGAGGCCCGACTTCAATAGTCGGGTGCGACGGCTCCCTTCTGTCTCGTTGCCCGGCCTTGTTTGCAGCGGTCGTGTTCGCTGACCGGCTGCAGCGCGGGCGTCTGTCAGGGCGCTGACGGCAGCAGTATGCCTCATCTCCCTGGCATTGCACAAGCGCGGATCTCCCGGCGTTCGGTCGGTCGATGGAGGTCCGCGCATCAGCGTGTCAATGCGGCCGACAGCTGTCGGAGGTGGCGGAAGCAGATGCCCACATCACCTTGCAGTAAATGCTTCAATGGGGCCGAATCAATCGGTATGATTATTTAATCACTTTACATTAAATAAATCCAGCAAAAATTATTGTCTCGAATATTCACATGTGGCATATGGTATACACAGATAGGCTGCTGGTGGTCGATCCATAAAATTCAGCCTGTTGTGACGCCATGGAGGAGTGCTATGTGCAATGCCGTGTTCAATGAGGTCAGGAATGCGTGCGAGGCGAAATCGGCTATCCGGTGGCGCGTGTCTTTGCAGCCCATGGGCGGCGCGCAGGACAAGGTGTTCCCTCCAACCTATCTTGGGGACCAAGACAAACCCACCTATGCCCTGGAAGAGCGGATGACCGCCGAGGGGCCCCGCAGGGTCGTACTGCTGGACTCTGTACAGTCCCAGGCCAACCGGCTGGAGGAATGCCTCCTGGAAGCGAGTCGCCAGGGCGAGGGCGGGCTGGGCCTGCCCATGTTCCAGGTCCATATCCCTGATCGCGGATGGATCACCTCCCTGGAGACCCCGCATCGGTGTTTTGACGCCATCTGGCGCGACTGTCTGGTGGAGGGCGTGCCCTTCCGGCAGTCTGCCCCAGGCAGGGCGCTCATCGCCACCCGCCGTGATCGGGCGGCGGAGATGTTCGCCCTCTGTCCCACGGGGCTGCTCTTTGGTTGCTGGGATTCCACCAGCATCGAGAAAACCTCAGGCCTGCGCCTGGAACGCGCGCTGGTGTCGGAGATTGTGGCCTGGGACGGTCTGGTGGGGCAGAAGACCAGTTCCCGACTGGACCCGCTGCACATCACCGATCTCCCCATCTACGAAACCCCGGAGGGCGGCTGGACTGCAGACCCTGGCAAGGCCAGACAGGACAAGAAGGGCAAGCCGGTCCTGCATCCCAAAAAGAAGTCCACGGGCATCAACCACAGCAATATTCCTCCCAGCCTCACACTGGGCGGCGTAAGCATTTCCCGGGCCGAGCAGGTGGCCGTGTTGTCCCTGATCCAGTTGCGACGGTTGCGATTCCCCGATGCGGCAGGGGGCGTCAGTGAGGCGCGGGATCTGGCCGCGCGCACGGTGTTGGCCTGCCTGGGTCTGTATGCCCTGGCCGCTCAGCTGGAACGCGGCTATGACCTGCGTTCGCGCTGCGTGCTGATTCCCGAGTCCAGGCCGCCGTTTGAGATCCTGGGCATGACGCTGGAGGATCGCCAGGAGGTTCAGTGGAGTGCAGAGGCGCTCCTGAAGGCCCTGCGCACGGCCGTGGAGGCGGCCAGGGAGCAGGGCCTGGGCTGGAGCGAACCCTTCACCCTGACGCCGTCCGACGCCTTGCTGGATCTGGTCTCCAGAAGTCGGCTCACGGCAGAACACGAGGACACAACCGAGGAGGAGGCCCATGCTGGCAATTGAAGTCCAGTTCCTCACCGGTCGGTATGTGGCCACGGATTACCGGAGCCGGGAGACGCCAGAATGGCCGCCGCATCCGGACCGGCTCTTTTCCGCCCTGCTGGCGGTGGCGGCGGAAGCGGGGGGCGTGGCATCAGATGGCAACGGGGGGGTGGATGAGGCCAGCATGGTCGCACTGCGCTGGCTGGAGTCTCAGCCGCCACCCATGTTGCATGCAGGCACCGCCCATGCGCGCAATGCTCCGATTGTGTATGTGCCGGTGGATGATGATTTTACGGTGAAGCAGAAAGGGTGCGTTTTGCCCGAGACACGGACACGCCAGCCGCGGCAGTTCCCGTCAGTGACCTTGGAAGCGCCGACAGTCTGCTTCATCTGGCCCGAGGCCGAGCCGGAGCCTGCCATCAGAAAGACGCTGGCTGCCCTGGTGTCACGCCTTGGCCGGTTGGGACACTCGTCCTCCCTGGTGCAGACACGACTGACAGAGTCGCCGCCTCTTCCCACGCATGTTCCCGATGCCCGGGCGGGTGATATGACCTTGCGGGTGCCCACGCCGGGGCGGCTTGCCCTGTTGCAGCATCTGTTTGCCGTCGGCCGCCGTCCCACGCCCGGGGCCCTCGTTCGCTATCGCAAGGTGCAGGACGCTCCGGCCGAGGCCATGGCGCAGGGGCCCTTTGTGGAAATGATCGTCTTTGAAAAGATCGCCGGACCGGCCATCGACATTGCTTTCACTGTAGCCGTGACCTCGGTGATGCGCGATGCCGTGATCAAGGCTGCCGGGATGGTGACGGGTCAGGTCCCCGAGCTGTTGCATGGCCATGGCGAGACGCCCCATGTCGCCTACGCCGCCTTGCCCTTTGTGGGGCATCGGCATGCAGACGGCCACCTCATGGGGGTTGCGGCCCTGTTGCCACGGGGGGTGGACAAGGCGACCCGGCGCACGGTGCTGCGTTGCATGGCCAGGGTCAGCCAACTGCAGTTCCGGCAACTGGGGGCCTGGGAAGTTCGCCCCCGCCCCATGGATTCCATGACCAGGGCTCTCATGCCCGAGACCTGGACCCGTCCATCGCGAACCTGGGTCACGGTGTCGCCGGTGCTGCTGGACAGGCATCCCAAAAAACATCTCTCCGCAGAGAGAATTCTCCTGGAGTCCCTGACCAGGGCAGGCTTGCCGGCTCCGGACTCGTTGGCCCTTGACGAGGCGCCGATGCTTGCAGGGTCGTGCAACAGCCGGGCCTTTGAGCAACGGCACAAACCGGATTTGCCCAGACGGTTTGCCACTCACGTCACCCTCACCTTTGCCACCCCCGTGATCGGCCCCTTGCTGCTTGGCGCGGGCCGGTATTTCGGGCTGGGGCTCTTTCGTCCCTGCGATGGCGAGGTCCGGCAGGAACGGCAGGAGCTTCGCCATGCCTCCTGATTTTCTCTCGTTCTACACGGCGTTGTATCATGGAACGCGTCAGGCTTTTCCCTGGCAACAGCGCCTGGCCACTGCCTTGTGCGCCGGAAACTGGCCCGAAACCCTGGCCCTGCCCACGAGTTGCGGCAAGACCTCGCTTCTGGAAATCCATCTGTATGCCCTTGCCTTGCAGGCTGGCCTCTCTGTGCTGGAAAGAACTGCACCGCTACGGCTGGTGTATGTGGTTGACCGCCGTCTTGTGGTAGACGAGGTGGCGCAACACGCAGCCTTCCTGCATTTCCGATTGTTCGAAGCCTTGCAGGGACATTCCCAGGAGGATGCGCCGGTACGGGAGATCGCCGCCAGACTTGCAAGCTTTGGCGGAGAGGGTCCGCTGCAGATTGTGGAACTGCGCGGCGGCATGTACCGTGATGAATCCTGGATATTCTCCCCCGCCACGCCGCTGCTGTGCATCTCCACCGTGGACCAGGCCGGCTCCCGACTGCTGTTCCGAGGCTATGGCCTGTCCGACTATCAACTGCCAGTGCACGCGGGCTTTCTGGGCTCGGATGTCCTCTACTGTGTGGACGAAGGTCATTTGTCGCGAGAGTTCCTTCGCACTCTTGCGGATGTCCGTCGTTACCAGGGGCAGGCTGCAGTCCAGGTGACGCCGCCCTTGCGCGTGCTGCAGATGACGGCCACGCCGCAACAAGCATCCGCCTCCTTAGAACCCATTGCGTTTTCCTTGAACCAGGAAGACCTGGACCACCCGGTGCTGGGTCGTCGTCTTCAGGCCCGCAAGCGCGCCTTGCTGGTGGAGACTAACAACTTGGTGCAGGAGGTGGTGGGCCAGGCATGGAAGCTTGCCGGCAAGGAGCATGTGGAGGTCGTGGGCGTCGTCCTCAACAGGGTCAAGACAGCCAGAGACGTCTTTCGCCTTTTGCAAAAAGAGGGAGATGCGGACGTCATTCTGCTTACCGGCCGTATGCGTCCTTGGAATCGGGAACGGCTTTTGAAGCGGTGGTTGAAAGAGCTGGAAGCCGGCAAGCGCGCCCGTGGAACTCGCCTGCGGCCGTTGTTCGTCGTGGCGACTCAGGCCATTGAGGTCGGAGCGAACCTGGATTTTGACGCCATGGTCACACAGTCGGCCTCCCTGTCCAGCCTGATCCAACGGCTTGGCCGTCTCAATCGGCTAGGGGAGTTCCCTGGGGACTGCCTGGCGGTCATTGTCCATGAGAAGCAGAAGAAGGGCTCGCTCGACCCGATTTATGGCCTCTCCCTGCCGCAGGCCTGGGATTGGTTGCGACAGGCCGAGCGGGAGCGCCTCGGGCACGGTGGCATCCTTGATCTTGGCATAGCAGGCCTGCAGTTGCTCGACTCCCTGCTTGAACGCCCGCAGGAGGCGCCCCTTTCCCCATCTCCGCTTCTCCTGCCGGGCCATCTCGATCTGTGGTCCCAGACCTCGCCGCGGCCCATGCCCGACCCGGATGTCGCCCCCTTTCTGCATGGTCTCCAGGCCTTGGAAGCGGCGGATGTGTTGCTTGTCTGGCGTGCGGATGTGACCCCGGATGATCCTGACGGTTCCCTCGCTGCCGTGGCCGTGGCACCGCCGGTGGTGGAAGAGGCCCTCCCCTTGCCCGTGGCGATGGTACGGACCTGGCTGGCGGGGCAGGCCAATGCAGCGGATGTTGTGGATGTGGAAGGGGTGGTGGCACGAAGCAACCAGAAGCAGACGCAACGGCCTCATTCCAGAGGGCTCCAGAAGGTGCTGCGATGGCGTGGCCCTGGGGAAAGCACGTTCGTTGATCCATCAGGCATTGCTCCGGGGGACACGCTTGTGCTCCCGGCCATACGGGGCGGCTGCGACGAATTCGGGTGGGATCCTACTTTCCGCAAGCCCGTGGAAGATGTGGGCGATGCCTGCTGGAACGAGAGAGCTCGCAGAGAGGTGGAAGCCGGCGCGCCCCACCCGCGTCGAGCTCGGCTGCGGGTGCACCCTAGACTCTTCAGTGCGATGCGGGAGGGAGGCAGGGGGAAGATAGAGGCCCTGCAGCAGCAATTGGAGTTGGGAACACCGGCTGTGGAGGCTGTTGCCGGTTTCCTGAACACGTTGCGCAACATTCTTCCGCAGACGGAAGCGATGGACCTCCTTTTGACGCACATGCTCAACGCAGATCAGGCTTGTCTCCGTTTCTATGCTGTCGCAGGGGAGGCAGGTGTTTGCTTCCTGGGTCAGGAGGTGCAGGGCAAAAATGCCACGCCAGGGGTGATTGCTTCCATAGGCATGCACTCCGACCAGGAGGAGGCCGACCAGTTCGTGACGCCCCCCCCGGATGGCAAAGCCGCCGCCATCACCATCGAGGATCATGGTCGCAAGGTAGCTGCTTTGGCGGGGAACTTCGCCCGTCGGTGTGGGCTTCATGAGTCACTGGTTCTGACCGAGAGTGTTGCTGGACGACATCATGATGATGGCAAAGCGCATCCCGGCTTTCAAGTATTACTGCACGGCGGCGACGAAATGGCAGCCTTGGCGGCAGAGCAGCCATTGGCAAAATCCCTGTGGTCCAGGGCGATTGCGGAGTATGCACATCCAACGGAAATTGCGGGGCTGCCGAGAGGATTTCGGCACGAGTTTCTCTCTGCGGTCCTTGTCGCCTCGCATCCCGGTTTTCCGTTCGACGCAGTAGAAGCGGATCTGTTGCTGTATCTGGTGGGGAGTCATCACGGCCGCGGCAGGCCTTTTCCTCCGGTGCATGTGGAGGACATGCCAGAGGTGGTCACTGTGGAGATCGAAGGGACTTGCCTGACAACCTCTTCGGACCATGGTCTCGAAAGGCTGGACTCCGGCTGGGCCGACCGCTTCTGGCGGCTCCAGCGACGCTTCGGGCCCTGGGGGCTGGCGTACCTGGAGGCACTTGTCCGCATGGCCGACAGAATCCAATCCCGGGGTGAAGTATGAACACCTTGATTCTCACCGGTCTGGAAGGAACCAACCCGCTGGCAGTCATGGCCGCTTTCGGACTGCTGCGCTGCTGCCAGGAGATTGCCTGTTTTTCCGGTGTCCGCCTGGCTTGGCAGGAGACAGCGTCCCTGTGGAGGCCGGTGTTGCATCTGGACCAACCCATCCCCAAAAATGAATTTTGCAACGTCTTGAGCGAGCATTTGGCCACTGCTTCCCAGCAGAGCTGCGCGGGCCTGCTGGCGCTGGTGGATGAACATGCAGTCACCGAGGCCAGAATGGCGCCATCCAGCTACGCGGCCATGGTCAGGAAGGCCCAAGAGGCATGCTTTCAAGGAAATCGGGGCTTGGCAGACTGGCTCTTGGCCCTGGCCAGCGACATGGTCTTGACGGGCAAGGGCGATACAAAACCTTCGCCGCTGTGCATGACATCCGGAAGTCAACAATTCTTTCCGACTCTTCAGAAATGCGCTGCGAGCATGAATCCCATGCAAAAGATTAAGCTTTCTGGTGCGAAGAGAACGCAACAGCAAAACCAAAGCAAGGAGCTGGCCAGGGTGGCGGGGCATTTCGAGGAGGCGTTGTTCGGTCCCTGGCGCTATGCTGACAATCAGCACTCCCTGGGCTGGGATGTCGGCGGTGATCGCGCGCACGCCTTGATGCCCATTGCACCAACGAAACTTGATCATTGCGGGGTATTGGCGGCAGTCTGGCTGGCCATTGAATCGCTGCCGCTGTTCCCGACGGTACTCACCCAGCATGGTCTCGCCACGGCCTGTTTTGAAAAACAAGGCCAGGGGCGCAACCAGGAAGAGGCGCTTCTTTGGCCCATCTGGACCCGACCCGTGTCCATCGACACATTACGTTGCCTGCTGCTGCAAACCATTGCCTGGAGCAGGGAGCCGCGTTCGGTTGCCGCAAGGCGCAGTATTGAAGTTTTCTACCGTGCAAAGAGGGTCTTGCTGGTACAAGGGCGTGCGACGTTTAAGGCTGCGGAAATTGTTGCGTGAGAGGTGTGCAGTCATTAGATAGTGGATGCTGGAAGACAGGCCTTTGATGCACGCTGAGTGCTGGAAGCTGAGTGTTCATAGTGGAATGGGAATCCACACGATTCTTGCACTCGGCTGCAAACAAGCTCTCTCCGCACCTCTCCCAATCTGAGCAATAGCCCGCGCCATCGTCGTTTTCGCAGTTGAGTGCAGACACTGCATGCCAGCCTGATCCTCCAGGAAGAGGCGCTCCTCCCCCTCTTTCCCTTCTTTCCCTCTTTCCCATAGTTCGTAACGCTTCAATGCGCTCCAGCGAGTCCACCGCGTGGGGAGAAAGTACCTGATTTTTGAACTCGAAAATTCCCTAGGCTGAGGGGGGCTGGTCACCGAAATATCGCGACCTCCAGACGCTTCTGGTCGCTGGAGCGGATGGCAATGCGAGACAATGCCAAAACAAGAGACCTCTGCACGGCCACCGCATCCTTTCCCTTCAAATCCAGCATGATATCTGCTATTCTTCCTTCACCCCAAGGAGGAAAACATGGCAGAGCGCAGCCCCAAGGCCCCGTTGCTTGGCGACTACTTCATGGCCCGGCGCAAGACCAAGCGCACCTTCCTGGACGACATTGACGCTCTCATCGACTGGCGGCCTATCCTCTCGTTTTTGAACAAGAAACTTACCCGCAAGGCCGACGCCGTGGGCAACCCCGCTTACCCGGCCCTGGCCATGTTCAAGATTCTGCTCCTGCAACGCTGGTACAATCTCAGCGACCCGGCCACCGAGCAAGCCCTCTACGACCGCCTCTCTTTCATCCGTTTCGTTGGCCTGTCCTTCGAGGGTGACGTCCCCGACGAAACCACCATCTGCCGATTCCGCAACGGCCTGATCAAGTTGAATATTCTCGACAAGGTGCTGGATCGCATCAACGAGCAGCTCGAAGCCAAGGGCCTGCTCGTCCGCGAGGGGACCGTGGTCGACGCCTCGGTAGTCGAATCTTCCCGCCGTCCGCGCAAAATCATCGACATCCTGCCCGAGGATCGCGCCGAGGAGGCCGAGCAGCCTCCTACATCCACTGCGAAATCAGACTGTTCGGTCAAGGTCAGCTTTTCCGACGATGCCGACGCGGCCTGGCTCAAGAAGGGGCGTTGCAGTCACTATGGTTACAAAATTCACGCCGCCCCCGCTTCCACGGGCGCTCGCGACGGCTTCTTCCTCGGCGGCCACGCCACCTCGGCCAACCGGTCAGACATGCGCGAGTTCGAAACGCTGCTCGATGAAATCCATGTTGTTCCAGGGACCTATGTCTATGGCGACAAAGGGTATTCCAGCGGCGCCAATCGCGATGCGCTGCTGGCCCGCGGCCTCAAGGACGCCACCATGGACAAGGCCACCCGCCGTGCGCCGTTGACGGCCTATGAGCGGCTGCGCAACCGGCTCATCAGCAGCGTGCGCTGCGGCGTCGAGCGGGTGTTCGGGACCTGGAAGCGCGGCTACGGCCTGGCCCGCGCGCGCTATTTGGGCCTGAAAAAGGTCTGCGCCGAGCTGTATCTGGTGGGGATGGCCTTCAATTTGAAGAAAGCCGTGCTGTTGATGCGCACTTGAGGGGCTGGCGCGCCTAAATTTTGAGAAGAATGCAGAAGATGAGGAGGAAATGAAGAAAACGATGGCAATGTAGGTCAAAATCTGAGGTCGGATAGGCAAATTTTCCGAAGTAAGGCTGTTCGGGTAGCGTTGTGCAGAGGTCTCTACGTTGTCGTTGTTGTCAAAGATCGCCAGGAGGCGGGTGCGGCCGAGCCAGAGGTACTTTTCGGTCACCTCGCCGTTGACCAGGCGGGCGGCGGGGCGGCCGAGGACGTCGTGACGATATTCTACGACAGTCCCGTTGCCCAGGTCCACCGTTTTCGTCTCGCCGCGGGAGGAGTATGTGTATGCAACGGTGGCGTTGGCCGTGATCTTCCTGGTCAGGAAGCCGTCGGCATTGTATTCATATTGCGTGTCACCGGCACGCAGCAGGCGGTCTTCTGCATCATACTCGAAAGTGCGGTTGCCGATGTCGAACCACAGACTGTACTGCGTCAGGCGCTCACCCTGCTTGCCGTAGGTGTAGGCCTCCAGCAGCGTGCCGTTGCCGTCCACCACGCGCGTCAGCCGGCCCATGCTGTCGTATTCGTAGTCATAGACCTGCGTGGCTGCGTCAATGGTCTCGGTCTTGCACTACAAATCTTCAGGAGCAGCTAATGCGGAAGGGGTCTTTGCCCCCCAAACCCACACTCCGCACGGCGCAAACGGTGCGTGTTCAGAAATTTCTTCGTCAAATAAAAGGGATGCTCGAATCGCTTCACTCTGCTCGGGTTCCAACCCCCAAGGGTTGAGTGAGATTCTATTCTTTGCCAAAAAGGTTGGCATTTGGTCTTTGTCCCAGAAAACTCCATAAAGTGCACTCATGGTGTTTATTACATCAGCAAAATCATATCCGAGCATGACCCAATTTTGATCCTCGCTCACGACTTCGAGCGGCAAGACATTCACACCGCTTACTACCTCTAAGATCTGTGCAATGGCAGTTGGGATGTCAATGGCAACTAAGACACAAAGGGATTGGCTTGCCATTTGTATCAAACTTTCATGTGGCAGGTTAAAAAACAACAGTCCATTTTGTTGAATGGCTAGGTCCTCTTTACCTTCAATGCATGGCCACGCATTCTCATCAATTGATAATGGATATTTACGCGTACGGCGAATGCGTTCATGGTAATAGCTCCTCTCTGGGCCTCTCAAGTCGTCGATGTCCACTTCGAACCGTCGGATATCGAATCCGGCGATGGACCTTGCATAGGATGGGAGCAGTTGGTTGCTGCTCCAGTCTCTAAGCTTCAGGCTTATTGACCAGTCTTCATTCACCATGGCGTTCTACCCTGGATTGAAGCCATACGCTGAGCATGGAAGGCAAGTTGGAGGAGTTGGATAAGTTGTTCCTCTTTTTTTAAGTTTTGTCCATTGACACTTACAGGTTGGATAAGGCACTTGCTCCATCTGATACGTGTGGTAATGAACATCAAGATACATATTAAGTTGTTTTTCAAAATGTGGTTTCTTTCCATTCGCTACATTATGCTCCGGGCCATGGCAAATCGTTCCAACCGGCGGATTACACGGCGGACACTCTTTGGGACATGAGTCTACCAAATCACTGAGAGCGGCGGCTGCGACCATCGCAGCAGCTACCGCATCTAGCGGTCCGGGTAGGGGAGTGTCCATCATTGCCACTGCTGCTGCGATTGGCCCAACTACCGCCATTGCACTCTGGCCATTGGCATCAACGTAGCGCACTGGGTTTGCAGAACAATACGCATAGATATTGGCGTCGTCGCTCTCAAACCCAATCGGATCCTTACTCGTCCACCTCCCCACTTCCGAATCATACCCCCGATACCCAAAGCGCACCAGTCCGGTATCACTATCCTGCAGTCCGCCAGCAAATCCAAATGGCACCTTCATTTCAGGATTGCTGTCGCTGATCACCCGCCCGAACGAGTCATACAGGACGTTCTTGACGACATGCCCGCTCGCATCCGTCACGGCCCGGAGGCTGCCGACCTGGTCGTAGGCGAAGTAGAACAGCTCGCCGGCCTGCTCCATGGCCAGGGGCATGCGGCCATCGGCGTACAGGAAGCGCTGCAATACATTGTCGTTGTTGTCAAAGATCGCCAGGAGTCGCGTACGGCCGAGCCAGAGGTACTTTTCGGTCACCTCGCCGTTGACCAGGCGGGGGAACGAAAAGAGGTCACCTGCATAAACCTCAAGGGAACATCCTGGCTATGGCCACCATCGCTTCATGTTCTATTTCGCTGCGATGATTTAGAAACAGGCTAGAATTTATAATTCTATAATATTTAATTTATAAATTTCTGATGTAAAAAATTTATTATTTGACATTTCTTTGAGTTAAAGTCAATAGCCCGAATTTCTGAGTGCTTTACCGCTACGAGAGAATCAACGCGCCCATAGTCGTCCACGATTTGGACTGTGACCCATTCAGAATCATATTCTTTAACAAAGCCAATTATAGAATCATCGTCGTCTGTGGTCCAGAACACCCCGATTGCATTGCTAGCAACTAATGCTTGGAGAATCTCTCCTATCAAGTTGTCATTAGACTTAATGGTGGGGATTTCTACGCGGTGCCGAAATTCCTGGTGGTGCTTGCTCAAGAATTCAATCTTGGATTCATAAACTCCTTGCATATCAACTCTAAAAAGGTCATTCGTTCTTCGAATTTCATATCCATCGTCAGATCCATCTGGGGCATATGACTTCAAAATATACCAATTCTCGTCAACATAGTAAACAAAGCCGACAGAGCAAGAAGATTGATCCGCTGGGTTGATATGTGTCGCAACCATCGTTCCATCTTTTTTCGCTTTTGCCAATACATCAATAATGGCCATAGATCTTCTCCTGTGAAAAGCCGTTTTCTTGATAACTGTCACCTGCGGTTCATTTGCGGTATGGCATTCTTTTGTCTTTCTTTTCGCCGCCTTGGTCCTTCCCCCTCCTCTTGTCACCTCGCTCATGCTTTTCTTTACTGCTTGGCCGCTTGTTGTTTGAATGCCCTCCTTTAGGCTCAGTCCCATCCTTATTCGCCATTTCCACATATTGCTTTGCGCACTCAGGGCAACTGGAAATCTCCTCAGGCAAAGTCCCGTCACTAAGTTCGGTAGGATCCAGGAGAATTTGGAGAACTGTTCCCAGGCCAAACCCTGCAGCGCGTCCGCATGCACTTGTGGCAAACTTTCCGAGTCGGGCAGCCGACTCTGCAATCTCCGCAGCTGCCTCACCCCAAGAGCCTCCTATCGCTTCCGCAATATGCCCCAGCGGATCATACAGATTGATCGGATCCGAAAAGCAGTATCGGAAGATATTGGCATCATCTCCCTCAAACCCAATCGGATCCTTACTCGTCCACCGCCCCACCTCGGGATCATAATCCCGATACCCAAAGCGCACCAGTCCCGTCTCACTATCCTGCAGTCCGCCAGCAAAGCCGAATGGCACCTTCATTTCAGGATTGCTGTCGCTGATCACCCGCCCGAACGAGTCATACAGGACGTTCTTGACGACATTGCCGCTCGCATCAGTCACGGCCCGGAGGCTGCCGACCTGGTCGTAGGCGAAGTAGAACAGCTCGCCGGCCTGCTCCATGGCCACGGGCATCCGGCCATCAGCATACAGGAAGCGCTGCAATACGTTGTCGTTGTTGTCAAAGATCGCCAGGAGCCGCGTGCGGCCGAGCCAGAGGTACTTTTCGGTCACCTCGCCGTTGACCAGGCGGGCGGCGGGGCGGCCGAGGACGTCGTGGCGATAACCTGTGCACTTTAAGTGCGATGATGCATTAAGAAAAATAATTTATAAATTTTTAAAGCGAAAAGCACCAACAAAAATTGATACGATCTTCCAAAGATAATATACAATAAACAACAGCACAATTACAGCATTCGCTAAAAAAACAATTTCGACAATTTTCCTACAACCAGTAGGGCAGAAATATCGAATCAGCAGACATGTTGACGGAATGAGAATTACATGCCGCACAAAAACGCGCACAAACATAAGACCGAGGGCTACATATCGAGATTTGATATATTCAAGCCTTGCCTGCCATTTACTCATATAAAATGTCCTTTAATAGGCAGCGTTTGGACCTATGGGAAAGGTACGCAAATTTTGTCGTCCTTGCAGCAAGGACCATAAGCAGCAAGTCCATAACCAACTCCAATTGTACCTTTCGCGATCCCAACGCTCCCATCAGGGCCATCCCCCCAATTCATGGTACCTCCTCCACCGAGCTTCGCTCCAGCACTTATCCCTACCCCCTTGGAGGTTGATGCATTATTGCCTGATTTCGGCGCAGTATTTCCTGCGGAAAGTGAAATATCTAAGCCTGTCCCCCCGTAAAGCCCTAACCCGGTGAGGTCGCAATTACTTATCTGAAAACATAAATACATAGTTCCAGTCTCAAAATCATATGCTATTGAGCCACCTATGTAGTAATTCTTCCCTGTAACTCCGCCCACAAGGGTTGCACTTGCACCCCCACCAATTTCGACACTAAACAGACCTAATGGATCTTGCCGGTTTGTTGGGCGTTGCCCACAATATCGATATGATAAAACGAAAGATTCGTCAGGAAATGGATCTTTCGCCATCCACCTCCCCACCTCCGGATCATAATCCCGATACCCAAAGCGCACCAGTCTCGTCTCACCATCCTGCAATCCGCCTGCAAACCCAAACGGCACCTTCATTTCAGGATTGCTGTCGCTGATCACCCGCCCGAACGAGTCATACAGGACGTTCTTGACGACAT
>NC_022444.1:2438328-2540742 GCF_000468495.1 Megalodesulfovibrio gigas DSM 1382 = ATCC 19364 | reverse complement strand
GTGGCGTTGGCCGTGATCTTCTTGGTCAGGAAGCCGTCTGCATTGTATTCATACTGCGTGTCGCCGGCACGGAGCAGGCGGTCAGAAGTGGGTGCGCATTTCTGGACAGGTCTGTACGGTGAGAAGTGGCCCCGGAAAACCGGGCCACACGAATAATCCGGAGCGGAACCTCGGGAGTGCTTGATGCACTGGTCCTTGTTTTTGCCATGACGGTCTATGCAATGCCCGGAGACCGGGAGCGATTCCTTGCGGCAGCATGAATGGTTATGTAGCCAAGCCTGTACCGGTGGAAGAGTTCAAGAAAGCGCTTGAGCGGGCGATGGATGGCAATCGGCAAGGGAACTGAGTAGTAGCTTGCTTGTCCGCCCATTCATCCACCCGCATATAATCAGGTTTTTCCCCCTCTTGAATAAACTGTTTTGATAGGCGACTTATCTTGCAAGAGGGGGGGCTTCATGAATGGTGTCTCGCGCTTCAGGGTTACTCCTCTTATTCAAAACCGGAGGCTGCAGTGAGACCAGCGACGCACTATGTTGGAATCGGGGCCTCTGCTGGGGGACTGGAAGCCATCGAGGCTTTTTTCAAGAACATGCCCCCAACGTGCGGGCTTGGATTCATCGTTGTCCAGCATCTTTCCCCCGATTATAAAAGTCTCATGGTAGAGTTGCTTTCAAAGCGTACGGATATGCCTGTGTATCGTGCCGAGGAGGGCATGACCGTTGAGGCGGACTCCATCTACCTCATCCCGCCCAAGAAAAACCTGACCATCTTCCATGGCAAATTACTTCTGAATGATCAGGATTATTCGAGAGGCATCAATTTACCCATTGATGTGTTTTTACGATCCCTGGCGGAAGACCAGGGAGAGAAAGCCGTGGGCGTGATTCTCTCCGGCACAGGAAGCGATGGCATGCGTGGGGTGCGCGCCATCAAGGAAAACGGGGGGATGGTCATGGTCCAGAACGAGGAATCCGCCAAGTTTGACGGCATGCCTCGTTCGGCCATCTCCACAGGCTTGGCGGATTTCATTCTCCCTCCCGACAAGATGCCCCAGCAACTGCTCTCCTTTGCCAAGCATCCCTATGTGGTCAACAAGGGCGACACCGCAGAGCCTTTTGCCACGGAAGGAGATGACCTGAGCCGCATCTTTGCCATTATCCGCGACAAGACCAAGGTTGACTTTACGTTCTACAAGCCAAGCACCGTCAACCGCAGAATTGAACGCCGCATGACGGTGAATCAGATCTCTGACATAAAAGACTACCTTTCATTTCTTCAGAGCTATCCAGGGGAGGCTGTGGCCCTGTATCGCGAGTTGCTGATTGGTGTGACCAGCTTCTTTCGCGATGCTGAGGCATTCGAGTTCCTTGGCAACGAATGCATGCCGAAAATCCTGGAGAAGACGGACCGGGAAATACGTTTGTGGACCACAGGCTGCTCCACCGGAGAGGAGGCCTATTCCTTGGCCATCCTCATCCGCGAGGCCATGGAAAGCATGGGCCAGTTTCATGACGTCAAGATATTCGCCACAGACATTGACAAAGACGCCGTCCATGTTGCTGCGGCAGGGAGCTACCCGGAATCCATCGCGGCGGACATAGACCCCAGGCTCCTGGCAAAATACTTTTACCGCAGGGGCGAATTCTTCCAGGTTGCCCGCACCATTAGGGAAATGGTTGTCTTTGCCCAGCACAACATCGTCAAGGACCCGCCCTTTACAAATATCGACCTGCTCAGCTGCCGAAACCTGCTTATTTACCTCCAGCCTGTCCTGCAGCACAAAGCCATGGAGCTCTTCAATTTTTCATTGAAAGCTGAAGGATATCTCTTTCTTGGCTCCAGCGAAACCACCGGAGAAATGGCTGAATATTTTGAACCTGTGCATCAAAAGTACAAAATCTACAGGTCGCGCGGACGACACAAACAAATCACGGACAGCGACAAGCTGATCGTCGCCTCCGAGGCCCGACATCTGGGGAGAATGGCGAAATTCACCGGACTCAGACGGGCCTTGAAGGCCAGCGACGACGAACGCATTCTGGAGCGACTCCTTGAAACGCTGGCTGGGGATTATGTGCCGCTTGCTGTGGTGGCCAACGAGCAGTTGGAAGTGTTGCACGTGCTTGGCGACAGCTCGGGTTTTTTCAAACTGCCCTCGGGGCGCACCGTGAACGACATCTCAAAAATGGCCACCAAGGAACTGGCCATTCCCCTCTCCACAGGCATCCAGAAAGTCCTGCGCACTGGCAAGGAGCTGCGATATTCCAACATCCGGCCCCGTGCCAGCGATACGGCCAAATCCATCAACATACGAATCAAGCTTCTCCCGACCAACAAGAGCCAAGATCCCTTGGTCGCAGTGTTTCTTGAGGAAGTGACGGTGGCAAGGGACGCGCCCGCAGATGTGATGTCCTTCGACATGAGCAGAGAGACGGAACAGCATATCCGTGACCTTGAACATGATCTGCAGTTCACACGTGAGAACCTCCAGGCCACCATCGAGGAACTTGAAACGTCCAACGAGGAGCTTCAGGCAACAAACGAAGAGCTTCTTGCAAGCAATGAGGAGTTGCAATCCACAAACGAAGAGCTTCAGTCCACCAACGAGGAGCTTTATACAGTCAATGCCGAGCATCAAAGCAAGATAATTGAATTGACAGAGTTGCACAACGACATCAACAATATCCTCACCAGCACGCAGATTGGCTTGCTCATGCTTGACGAGAACCTGGTCATACGTCGCTCATCGCCCCAGGTCCGTACGATTTTCAACATCCTGGAGCAGGACACAGGCAGGCCCTTCAACCATCTTGCCCATACCTTGATCAATGTCGATCTCTTGGCAATGGTTCGAGACGTCCAAAGGACCGGCAAGTCCCTGGGCAAAGAGGTCCGCACTGAGGACGGCAAGTGGTTCCTCATGCGCGTGCTGCCATACACTGTTGGGCCCAAGACATTCTCGGGAACGGTGATTTCCTTCGTGGACATCACCGCCATGCGCCAGGCGCAATCGATCCTTGAGGACACCCGCAAGACCACCGCCGAAATATTGCGGTTCATGCCCTCGGGCCTCTTTCTCTATAAACTGGAGGACGACGGCCGTCTGGTGCTCCTGGATGGAAATCACGAGGCGGAGCAACTGACAGGAATTAAAATCCGCGATTGGCTGGGCAAGGAGTTTGACGAAATTTGGCCCAAAGCCAAGAAGCAGGGACTGACCGAAAAGTTTCTTCAGGTGCTTCGGAACAGCGAGGCCTTGCACTCCGAGGAATATGCCTACAACGACGGGAGCACTTCCGGGATATTCAATATTACCGCCTTCCCGTTGACCCAGCGGCGACTGGCTGTGGCCTTTGAGAATATCACCAGCAGGCTTCGCCTGGAGGAAGACCTGCGACTCAGCGAGGCGCGCTACACCAAGCTGTTCGAAAACATGACGCAGGGAGTGGTGTACCAGAATGCCGACGGGTCGATAATCGATGCCAATCCTGCGGCTCAACGTATTCTTGGTCTCACAAGGGATCAGCTCTTGGGGAGATCCTCCTTCGATCCTCGCTGGAAGGCGATTCGGGAAGATGGATCCCCGCTCCCCGGGGAGGAACATCCGGCCATGGTTGCCTTGCACACAGGCATGGAGGTGCAGAAGGTAATCATGGGCGTGTTCCATCCCGAGCGTGGTGAAACCAATTGGGTATTGGTCAGTGCTGTGCCTCAATTCCGCCAAGGCCAGGAACAGCCCTGTCGGGTGTTCACTACGTTTGAAGACATCACGGAAAGCATTCGCAGTGAAAAGGAGCTTGAAGCCGCCCGAAAAAGGTTGGATGCGGACTATGCCGCGGCAGGGTTGGCCTGGTGGGACTGGGATGTCAGGAGCAATAAGTTGGTGGCCAGTCCGCTCAAATCGTCCATGCTTGGCTATGCCCCTGATGAAATCGGCAGTGAGGTGAACGACTGGCTTGCTTTGATCCACCCCGAGGACAGGGACAAGGCCATGGAGGCCATGCAGTCACTTCTTGAAGGGAAGGGCAATGACTATCATTTACGCTATCGAATGCGCGCCAGGAGTGGGAACTACATCTTGCTGGAGGAAACCGCCCGTTTAGATCAGACCGCCGACGATGGTACGCCGGTCAGCATTGTAGGTACCGTGCGAAGAGTGTCCGAGGAGGTGTGAGTCGCGATGAAAAAGAACAAGCAGTACATGGAAGAGCTGAGGAAGAAGGCGGAATCAATAAAGAAATCAATTGCTACGAACAAAATCGAATACGACGCCTCAGAGTCGAAAAAAATAATACATGATCTTCAGACGTATCAAATAGAGCTTGAGCTACAGAATGAGGATCTTCGCAATACCCAGCAAGAGCTGGAACGTACGCGAAGCATGTTTTCACGTCTTTTTGACAATGCTCCAGTTGGCTACATCACTATCGACGAGTTCGGAATAATCCACCAAGCCAATCAGACCTTCGCGGAATTGGTGGCCATGCCTCACGGATCCTTGCTGCGCAAGCCATTTTCAAGATTCATCCTTGATGAAGACAGCCCCATCTTTCTCTCTCGGTTCAGAGCCTTTTTCAGCAAGCCGGGAGGCAAGACCATGGACGTGCGCCTGTCCAGGGCCACGTCCTTTTTTTTTTGCCAGGCTTGAGGGACGTGTGGATGATCTTCCATGTCCCAGTACAGAAAGCCATGAACAGCGACTCTTGCTAATTGTAAGCAACATTAGTGAACAGAAGCAGGCGCAACAAGCGCTTGAGCGAGCCAATCAGCGCCTGAACGAAGCACAGACCCTGGGCAGGCTCGGCGATTGGGATTGGGACCCGGCGACAGACACGGTGACTTGGTCTGACAATCTGTTTTGCATCCTTGGCTTGGACCCAGAAGGCCCTCCGCCAGGATATCAGGGGCAATTGCAGCTTTATCATCCCAAAAGTGCGGAGCGACTCCATCTGGCAGTGAGCCAGGCCCTGGAACACGGTACTCCCTATGAACTGGAATTGGTTCGAACCAAGCCGGATGGGCAGGAAATTCATGTTCTGGCAAGGGGCATGGCCGAAGAAGAAGGAGAAAGGGGCGTTCGGCGTCTTTACGGTTCGGTTCTGGATATCACGGAACGAAAGAAAGCTGAAATTGATCTGCGTAATGCCCTAAATCGGCTCTCATTTCACGTAAGCAACTCGCCGCTGGCTGTGATTGAATGGCAAGAGGGCAAGTACATCACAAGCTGGTCTAAGCAAGCCGAGGCCATCTTCGGCTGGACCGCGGATGAAGTGATGGGAAAAAACTGGGGGGATTTCCCGATAGTGCATCCCGAGGACCAGGATATTGTCCAGAGGCAGGTGAGCCGTCTCTTTGCTTGTGCGGAGTCCTCGAATATTTGCAAGAATCGTAACCTTCGGAAAGATGGAAGCGTATTGCATTGTATGTGGTACAATTCCATATTGCGAGAAGAATACAATGGAGCTGTATCAATATTGTCACTGGTGTCAGATGTAAGCGAACTCACAGAAACAATTGAAAGGTTACTGATTACAAAGGCTGTCGCAGAGGCTGCAACAAAGGCCAAAAGTGAATTTCTGGCTAACATGAGCCATGAAATCCGCACGCCACTCAACGGCATCATGGGAATGCTCCAGCTTTTGCAGACGACCACCATTGATGCCGAGCAGGCAGAATACGTGACAACGGCCGTACAGTCTTCCCGGCGTCTGACCCGACTGCTTTCGGATATCCTCGACCTCTCCCGCGTGGAGGCCGGCAAGATGGATATCGTCATGCAGTCTTTCGACTTCAATGACGCTATGGAGGCCGTTATTCATCTCTTCGTGCCCACAGCTGTGCAGAAACAACTGCGCCTCAGCATGCACATCAATCCCGCCATTCCGTCCCGACTGGTGGGCGATGCCGCTCGGCTGCAACAGGTGCTCAGCAATCTGATCGGCAACGCCCTCAAGTTTACCAACGCAGGGTCCGTCCTGGTCGAGGCCCACCCGCTGCCCGCCAGAAACGCGGAGGAATACCGCGTGTTTTTCACGGTGACCGATACGGGAATAGGCATTCCCGACGACAAACTGGGCTTGCTGTTCAAACCGTTTACCCAGGTCGGCCAGGGCTACCAGCGGGAGTTTCAGGGAGCAGGGCTTGGCCTTTCGATTTGCAGGCGACTTGTGGAACTCATGGGCGGGAATATCTCCATCGAAAGCGAGCCAAATGAAGGGACCTCCTTCAACTTCTGCATCACATTCGGCGTCGCAGCGCAGGTTGGCTATGAGCTCGCTATGAAGACAACCCTGGAGGACGAGCGCAGGCTCTCGATCCTCGTGGCAGAGGACGATCCGGTCAATCGGGTTTTCACGGTGCGGATGGCGGAAAAGCTCGGGCACAGGGTGGTTGCCGTTGTCAATGGGCAGGAAGTCCTGGAGGCTCTGGGGACTGACGAATTTGACCTCATCCTGATGGATATCCAAATGCCCGCCATGGACGGCGTTGAGGCCACCCAGCGCATCAGGGCAGGAGAGGCCGGCAAAGACAAAGCCTGTATCCCGATTGTCGCTCTCACGGCCTACTCCATGGCGGGTGATCGGGAGCGTTTCCTGGCAGCAGGCATGAGTGGCTACCTGGCAAAACCAGTGGAATTGGAGGCACTCCAAGAATCGATACGCCATGCAAAGGGGATCAATAACCGTACTACAAACGCTTCTGGATGCCTATCGTCAGGCGTCTGATATCGCACGAAAAAGTAATTAATCACTGATCGTTGTTGGCTTGAGCAGAGCACGAAGTCCTCAAAATTTACAGTAAAGTCAAGGAGCGTCCAGGATGGCCATCGACCCCTCTCCCATTGCTGGCGAGACCACACTCTCCAAATGCCTGACCGGCATCCAGGGGCTGGACGAGATAACCGGTGGTGGCCTGCCCAAGGGTCGCCCCATCCTGGTCTGCGGCGGGCCGGGCTGCGGCAAAACGCTACTCGGCATGGAGTTCCTTGTCCGTGGGGCCAGGGAATTTGGCGAGCACGGCGTGTTCGTCACCTTTGAGGAGCGCCCAGAAGAGCTGGCCCAGAACGTGGCTACCTTCGGCTGGAACCTGAAGGAATTGGAAACCAAGGGCAAACTTGTCATTGAGCATATCCGGGTGGAGCGTAGCGAGATTGAGGAAACCGGAGAATACGACTTGGAGGGGCTGTTCATCCGCCTGGGCGCGGCCGTGGCCGCCGTAGGAGCCAAGCGCATCGTGCTGGACACGGTGGAGTCCTTGTTCGCAGCCCTGCCCAACGAACTGATCCTGCGGGCCGAACTGAGACGGCTTTTTGGCTGGTGCAAGGACAAGGGGTTGACCGCAATCATCACCGGGGAGCGCGGGGACAAGACCCTCACCCGGCACGGCCTGGAAGAGTATGTGTCCGACTGCGTGGTGGACCTGAACATCCGCGTAAAAGATGACATCGCCACCCGCAGACTGCGCATCGTCAAATACCGGGGAAGCATGCACTGCACTAACGAGTACCCCTTCCTCATCGGCTCGGAGGGGTTCTCGGTAATGCCCATCACTTCCATCAGCCTGGATTACGCCACCTCAAACGAGAGGGTTTTGACCGGGGTGGAGCGCTTGGACGCCATGCTCGACGGCCGCGGGTACTATCAGGGCTCAAGCATCCTCATCTCCGGCTCGGCGGGCACGGGCAAATCGAGCTTGGCCGCCGCCTTAGCCAAATCGACGTGCTCCTTGGGAGGCAAGTGTTTGTACTTCGCTTTCGAGGAACCGGTCAGCCAGATCATCCGCAACATGGACTCCATCGGCATGGACCTGGGCAAATGGATGGACGCGGGCCTTCTCAGGTTCCACGCGTCCAGGCCTACCAGTCATGGGATGGAGATGCACCTTTTGACCATGTACCACCTGGTCCGAGAGTTTAAACCCCAGGTGGTGATCATCGATCCCATCTCCAACCTCTCTTCCGTGGGCAACGAGGACGAGGTGAAATCGTTGTTGACCCGGTTCGTGGACTTCCTTAAGGGGCGCGGAGTCACCACCCTGTTCACCGACCTCACCTCTGGCATGAGCATGGGCGAGTACACCGAGGTGGCGATCTCCTCGCTCATGGACACCTGGATTCTGTTGCGCAACATCGAGACCAACGGGGAGCGCAACAGGGCCTTGTTCGTGCTCAAGTCCAGGGGCATGGAGCACTCCAACCAGGTGCGGGAGCTCATCCTCTCAAGCCAAGGGCTGGATCTGGCCGACGTCTATCTTGGAACCGAGGGAGTGCTCATGGGCTCGGCCAGGGCCACTCAGGAAGCTCGGGAGCGCGAAGACTCCTTGCGGCGCGTCCAGGAGCTGAAAAACCAGAAGCGCACCCTGCTGGCCAAACGGGTCAGCCTTGAGTCGCAGATTGCCTCGATTAGGCAGGAGTTGGTCTCCATGGAAGCAGAGATGGAGGCGGTCGAAGCCGCTGGCAAGGCCCAGCTTGAAGCCGTGGCCATGTACCGCGATGAGATGGCCCGCATCCGCAAGGCTGACTGAATTTTGATAACCACTTTGAGCAGGCATAGATACAATGACAGATAAGAATTTCGTCCGTCCCGTGGAGAACTCAGAAGCCGGAAATATCTGGAGGCTGCGCCTGTACGTGGCCGGACAGACCCCCAAGTCCCTGAAAGCCTTTGCCAACCTGAAGAAGGTCTGTGAGGACCACCTCAAGGGCCGATACGAGATTGAGGTCATCGACCTCGTTGAAAACCCCAATTTGGCACGCGAAGACCAGATCGTGGCCATACCTACGCTTATTAGGAAGCTGCCCGAGCCAATCAAGAAGATCATAGGCACCCTTGCCGACACTGAGAAAGTCCTGGTTGGCTTGAACATTCTCGTGAGAACCGATTAACTTTAATACCTGGGCACGCTATGCATGAAGCGAAAAACTGGTCCGACGATTTCGAGAAGGCTCTAAAAGCTCACGACCAGCAGCAGTATGTCCTTCGCCTTTTTGTGGCCGGGATGACCCCCAGGTCCATGGAGGCCATTTCCTCCATAAAAGATATCTGCGAGGGACACCTCAAAGGCCGGTACGAAATAGATGTCGTCGACATTTACGAATACCCTGAGTTGGCCAAGGAGCAGCAGGTTCTGGCCGTCCCCACTCTCGTAAAGCTTCTGCCGCTCCCCTTGCGCAAGTTCATTGGCAGCTTGTCGGACGAGGAGCGCATTCTCAAGGGACTTGATATCCAGCCAAAAAAGTGAGCTCTGCAATGCCCACGGAGACCGACAAGCCACCTGAAGCTCTGGCACGGGAAAACGATGAACTGCGTGCCCGCTTAATAGAGGCCGAGGAAACCATCAGGGCCATAAGGCTCGGAGAAATTGACGCACTCGTCGTAACCGGCCCTAGAAACGACCAGGTTTTCATGCTCGAAGGCGCGGACCATGCCTACCGGGTGATGGTCGAACAGATGAACGAGTCTGCTGTAACCCTACGTACAGACGGCTTAGTGCTTTTCTGTAATTCGAATTTTTTCAATCTCCTGGAGTCCCCTGCGGAGCGCGTCCGAGGGAGATATTTCCAATCCTTCGTCTCGCCCGATGACCAGAAGCTGTTTGCCAGCCTCCTTGAGCAAGCCGCCAAGGACAGTGCCAAGGGTGAGGTTTTGCTCAAGGCGGCCAGTGGAAGGCAAATCCCGGTCCTTCTTTCTTTGAGAATCATGCGGACTGGTGGGCCTCCAAGTATCTCCATGCTGATCACTGACTTGAGCGAGCAAAAGAAGTCGGAAGCTCTGCGCCGGACAGCCAAGCGGCTTGCCGAGGCCCAGCGTATTGCCCAGGTCGGCGACTGGGCATGGGACCCGGAAGCCAACAAGGTGACGTGGTCGGATCAGATGTTCGAGATTCTCGGTATGGACCCGTCAGCGCCCGTGCCCGACTATGGCGGCCAACTCGCCCTCTACCACCCAGAAAGTGCTCAGCGGCTGAACGAGGCCGTGACCCAGGCGTTGGAGCGCGGTGGAGGCTACGAGTTGGAATTGAAACGCACCCGGCCCGATGGAAGTCAGGTGGATTTGCTCGTGCGCGGGATGACCGAACAAGACGAAAAGGGCTGTCCCCACTTTCTTTACGGCTCGGTGCAGGACATAACTAAACGCAAGCAGTCTGAAGAGGCGCTCCAGCGCAGCGAGGAGCGGTATCGATCCCTGTTCATGTCACAGCTTGATGCCTTCGCTCTGCATGAAATCATCCTCGACGACTCTGGCAAGCCGGTGGACTACCGGTTCCTGGCCGTCAACCCGGCCTTTGAAAAAATCACCGGCCTTGCAGCCGACAAGGTTCTAGGCCGAACAGTTACCGAGCTACTGCCGGATATCGAGCCCCATTGGATCGAGGCATACGGCAAGGTGGCCTTGAAAGGCGAAGCGCTGCAACTGGAGAACTTCAGCACCGACCTGGGCCGCCATTTTGAAGTCCAGGCCTATTGCCCGGAACGGGGCCAATTCGCCGTGGTTTTTCGGGATGTGACCCGAATGATTAACGACAGTGTCGCGCTTACCCTTGCAAAAGAGGCATCCGAAGCCGCCAACAAGGCTAAAAGCGAATTCCTGGCCAACATGAGTCACGAGATAAGGACACCGCTCAATGGCATCTTGGGAATGCTTCAGCTTCTGCAAACAACTCCGGTTGACGACGAACAGCATTTATACTTGCTACAAGCCGTACGGGCATCTCAACGTTTGACACGGCTTCTTTCGGATATTCTTGATCTTTCCCGGGTCGAGGCAGACATGTTGCACGTCGCCATGGATGCTTTTGACTTCAAAGACATCATGGATGCCGTAATTCAACTTTTTACACCCGTGGCGCATAAAAAGAATCTGAGCCTTGCGTGCCATATTAATCCAGACATACCCTCTGTATTGAGAGGCGATGCGGCGAGGTTGCAGCAGATACTTGGCAATCTGGTTGGAAACGCCATCAAGTTTACAGACAAAGGGTATGTCATGGTCGAGGCAAGCCCCTTGTCCCCTCGTAATCATGAAGAATACCGAGTGCTTTTTTCGGTAACAGATACAGGCATAGGCATTCAAGATGACAAACTTCATAAGCTCTTCAAGCCATTTACGCAAGTCAGCCAGGGGTACAGAAGAGACTATCAGGGCGCAGGTCTTGGGCTTTCGATATGCAAGCGCTTGGTTGATCTTATGGGAGGCAATATTGCTGTTGAGAGTGAAGTTGGTATTGGAACAACCTTTTATTTCAATGTCAAATTGAGTAACATTGATCCGCAAAATGAAGTCACCAGCACTGAACCATTCCGTGGTAGCGTTCTTCCTGGGACGCTATCCATCCTTTTGGCGGAAGATGAGCAGATTAATAGACTATTCACGGCGCGTCTTGCAGAGAAGCTCGGCTACAGGGTCGTTACGGTTAAAGACGGCAAGCAGGCACTGGACGCCCTGAAAAGTGGCGAGTTCGACGTTGTCCTGATGGATATTCAGATGCCAGTCATGGACGGCGTTGAGGCCACAGCGCGCATTAGAGCTGGTGAGGCTGGCAAGGACAAGGCCAGCATCCCTATCGTCGCCCTGACGGCCTACGCCATGGCCGGCGACAAGGAGAAATTCCTTGGCGCGGGCATGGACGGCTACCTGGCCAAGCCTATGGAGACGGAGGCGCTGCTCAAGGTTATTGAGGAAATCACGGCGAAGCGCCAAAGGTGACGTGATGATGGCCCCGTTGTCCGGCTTATGCCGGTGACTGTCAGCAGTGTTACGGCAAGGAGACCACCCTGGGCAGCGAATTGTTGCGCAGTCTGCTGTTGGTGGTGATCCGCAACGCCATTATCAACTCTGCCTAGCCCCCTGAACAACAATCCACGGGCCATGTTAAATCAGCGTCGCACTGTCGATGGCGCCGAGAATCCGGAATGCAATCTGCAACTCCCCTCGTGGCAGCTTGTCCGGGCCAGCACTGCAGCGCCAACCTATTTTTGTCCCGAAGAAATCACCTCTAGCCTACGCACGACACATTCCCCTTGCGATAATTCTGCCCCGTGGTGCTTGATGCCGGGGTGCCGGCACGAGGGTGGGAAGAGGCGCTGCAACAAGAAGCCGTGCGCTTCGTGTCGGCCTCAGAAATCAGGTTGATGCGACCTGCCGGCAGGTAACGGGCCTTTTCGCCTACCACGTCGAAAGGATGACTCGCGCCGCCCCGACCTCGGGCTGGCCGGACTGGCGCAGTGTTCGCACTCGACTGCAAACTCCTGTTCATCCCTCAGCCTTCCACAACGCCGCGGCCTCCAGGTCAAGTGCTGCCGCACCGGCGGGCTGGCAGCATGTTCCTGCCAAGCTCTGCCCGCGCCGCTTGCCTGGGGACAGGCGGGGGGGAGGGCTGTCTCGTACCCCCCGTGTCCACCCCGGTCATGGCGCCATGCAGCACCATCCAGGCGTACTCCATCATGCTGCGGTAATCGTTCTCGACATGCTATACTAGATGTTCATTGGAGTTTGCACTTGAATGCAAAAAGATGATTCAGCTGATTAAATTGATGCAATCGTGCTATGATTGGCTCTTCACGAGTGATTATCTTGATTCATAATAATGTGTGAAAAAATTAACACGTTGGAGTGGCAACATTTTTATCGTCGTTGTATCTTTTATGAGTGTATGATGACTTGCTTGATTTTCACTGATTTGCATATTGATGCACGCATATGATAATAAAATGAATCTGGATCAATCATTCAAACAAGGCATGCAAATAGTGGCGTAGGTAAATGATGAAGAGGAAAAAGTGCATGTTGGTGTTGTCAAATCAAAGAATGGTTACATTGCGCATGGGCTGTGTTGTTTCTCTGGCCACACCATGGGGAATGGGTGCGGGCAGGTCAGCTCGCTTCCCCTCATTTCTAGGGAACCAACAACACTTTGATGTCGCAAACGTTTGTGTTGGTGGGGCCGGTTTTCAGCAGTTCGTCCAGGGCTTCGAAGTAGTGGTAGGAGTTGTTCGCTGCCAGGAAAGACGCAGGCTCAAGTCCGGCGGCACGGCCCCGTTTCAGGATGTCCATGGAGGCGAAGGCTCCCGTCGCGTCCGTTGGGCCGTCGCTGCCATCGGTGGAGGCCGCCAGGAAGAGGCTGTCACCGGCGTCCTTGGGAGAGCGCGCCAAGCCAGCCAAGTAGGCCAGGGCCATCTCCTGGTTGCGTCCGCCCTTGCCTGAGCCGCGCAGGGTAACCGTGGTCTCTCCCCCGGCGATGAGGCATGCGGGACGTTTGACCGGGATCGCATTGACTGCGATGTCCTTGGCGATGCCACAAAACAGGCTGGCCATCTCACGCGCCTCGCCTGTCAGGTGGGAGGTGAGCAGCATGGTATTGTAGCCCAGACGGCGCGCTTCGTCCTGGGCGGCCAGAAGGGCCTGGTAGTTGGTGCCGATGAGCACCGTCCGCGTCTGGTCGAAAGCCTTGTCTCCGGCCTTTGGGGTGTCCGGTTCGAAGCCCTTTGCTCCTGCGCGAAGCAGGTCTTCGGCGGTCTGGGGAATCTTCCCGGCCAAGCCATAGCGCTCTATCACCCCCACGGCATCGACGCAGGTAGTGGAATCGGGCACTGTGAGCCCGCTGGCGATGGCGTCCAGGTCATCGCCGATGACATCGGAGAGAATGAGGCTTAAGCACTGTGCCGGGGCAATGGCCTTTGCAAGCCTGCCGCCCTTTATACTTGAAAGTTTCTTGCGGACACAGTTGACTTCCTGGATGGTGGCCCCGCAGGCCAGGAGTTCCTTGGTAACTCCTTGCTTGTCCGCCAGCGACAGGGTGCCGGTCTCGCCGTTTAACGGCGCGGCCAGGATGGCGGAGCCTCCGCCCGACACCAGCACGATGACCAGGTCGTTCTCGCCCGCGTTGGCGGCTTCCTCCAGCACGGCCCTAGCCGCCTTGGTGCTTCGCTCGTCGGGTACCGGGTGAGAGGCCTCGACCAGGCGAATACTAGAGAGGAATTCCAGGTGTCCTTCTTTCACCGCCACCAGACCGGAATGGATGCGATTGCCCAGGACGCGCTCCAGGCCAAGGGCCATGCGTGCAGAGGCCTTGCCCGCTCCCAGCACCAGGATTCGTTCGAAGCGTGAAAGGTCAAGGCTGAAGCGCTCCGTCTCCGTGGCCAGGGTCAGGGTGTCTCCTGACAAGGACAACAAGCGTTCCATCATGGCCAGGGGGTCAACGCGGGCAAGTCCTGCCCGAAAAATGGCCTCCGCGTGGGAATGGATTTCAACGCTCATGCTCACCTCCCTCAACCTCTCATTGTTTAGCACCAGCATCGATTGCAATCGGCTGCAAACGCAGCCATGCCCGAGCGGCCACAATAACCTCTAGCGCGCCCCAGCTTTCCCGCCACTTGCGTGGAGGCCTCCAGCCGGTTGTATTGCACCGTCCAGAGGTCGGTGAAGATCATCTCTCCAAGGTAACCTTCCCAGCATGAAAGTGCCCAGGTAAGGCACCCATGGAGGCTGTCCCCGGTCCGGGTCAAAAGCATCGAGGTGAAGGCCACCAACGGGATGGACCGTCCCAGGCCGAAGATCTGCATGAACGAGTCGCTTCTGGAAGCCACGGCAAGGTTGCTTTCCGTGGAGATCACTTGGTCGGCCACGATGATGGTTGTCAAGGCCTGGAACAGGGGCGTGCATTTTCGCCGGCAGTTGCTCTGCGGGCATCCAGCCACCAGGAGCATGACGCCGATCAAGGATATGAGCATCTCGCAGATGCGTTTCACGTACGGCATGTCCATGAGTTTTGCGGAGAAGACGGTCAGCGCGACCCGCAGGAAGACCGCCGCACCGGTGCCCACCGCGATGGCGATGGCCACCGCTTTGTCTCCGGCCAGCGCTAGGTCGATGAGGATGCTGCTGCCCCCTTTGAGGGCATCTGCTCATCTGCCCCTTGCTCTTGAAGGACATTGGCGTGAAAGGGGCAGAGCAGACGTTCACAGTTATCTAACCACCTTCATACACATTGTTTTCTTCGGTCTCGACGTTTAAGTAATGCCGCAGGGGTCAGGTAAGATCTGGGCCTTTAAACTTTGTCTCTATTCCGGCCACGCTGCTCGTCTTGCAACAGATATCAGCGTCGCACCTCCACCTTGGCCAACTTTTCCCAATAGCGGATAAGCGCCCCGTGGTCGGCGTCGCCCAGGCCGTCCGCCTTGAGCGCCTGCATGATCTCCATCACTTGAGATGTCAGTGGCAGGCTGACGTTTAGTTCGTGAGACGTCTCAAGCACGTTGCCAATATCTTTGGCGTGCAGGTTGATGCGGAATCCCGGTGCGAACTTTCCGTCCATAACCAGAGGCGCCTTGGCATCAAGCACCGTGCTTCCAGCAAGCCCCCCCCGAATGGCCTGATAGACAAGCTCCGGTTCGGCCCCGGCCTTGGTGGCCAGCACCAACGCCTCAGACATAGCACAGATGTTCAAGGCCACTACGATCTGGTTGGCAAGCTTGGCCACGTTCCCTGCTCCCAACTCGCCCACGCGCACAACTGAGGCCGCCATGGCCTTAAATACCGTCAGACACTGGTCGAAATCGGCTTGTGCACCACCGACCATCACGGCCAGCGTTCCTTCGATAGCTTTGGGTTCGCCGCCGCTTACAGGTGCGTCCAGCATACGGATGCCCTTCGGGGCCAGTTCGGCGGCTATTTCCCGGCTGGCCAGGGGCGCGATGGAACTCATGTCCGCCAGGATAAGCCCTGGCCTCCCCCCGTGGGCCACGCCATCTTCGTCCAATACGACCTCGCGCACCTGGGGCGAGTTGGGCAACATGGTGATAACCATGTCCGAGGATTCGGCCACCGCCTTTGGGGAATTTGCCGCCTTGGCGCCGGCGGCAACTATGGGTTCCACATTAGATGCCGACCGGCTGAACACCGTCAGTTCAAACCCGGCCTTGAGCAAGTTTTTGCACATGGGCTTGCCCATGACACCAAGTCCGATGAATCCTATGCGTTTCATGTCGTGCTCCTGTCGATGGTTTTCAATTGTTCCGGCAAGCTTCGCGTCCACGGGAGTCAGGCTCGAAGCCCCATCCTGTGTATCCACTCCAGGGAGGCGCGGGTGTCCGGTGTTGGAACGTATTCCAGGCCGATGTGCCCCTGGTAGCCTAGGCGGTCGATCTCGTTAAAAAGGAATGGGAAGTTGATCTCACCAGTTCCAGGCTGATGGCGCCCGGGGTTGTCTGCAACCTGGATGTGCCCGATGCGTGCGATATTAGCTCTCAAGGTGCCGGTCAGTTCGCCTTCCTCCCGCTGTGCGTGGTAGACGTCGTACTGCATCAATAGATTTGGAGCGTTCACCGCGTCGAGAAGCCTTAGGGTCTGCCCGGAGCCGTGCAGGAAAAAACCTGGGATGTCCTTGCGGTTGATGAACTCCACCAGCAACGTGCAGCCGACTTTTGCAAGCTCACCCGCCGCGAGTCGTAGGTTATCCACCAAGGCATTCCAGGCTTGGTTCTCATCCACGTTGGCTGGGAGTTTTCCGGCAAGGCAGTTCAAGCGTGGAGTGCCAAGGGCCTTTGCGTATGCCACTGCTTGGGCTACCCCAGCGCGGAACTCTTCCACGCGGGCGGGGTCGCAGGCAATGCCTCGGTCTCCGTCGGCCCAATTTCCGGCTGGTAGGTTAAAGAGCACCTGCATTAGCCCATTCTCAGTCAGCAGCCGTCTGAGCATCTCTGGTTCGTACTCGTAGGGAAATAGATACTCCACGGCACTGAACCCCATCTCAGCCGCGGCGGTAAAACGCTCAGGAAACGGCAGGTCTGTAAATAGCATTGAGAGATTGGCTGAAAATTTCGGCATGTTATTCCTGTATGTTATCTGTTTGTTGTGTTTCTGTATTCATCAGCCTCGCGGCGCAGGGCGTCCAAGGACTTCATGATATGGCGGCGCATGGCCTCGCCACAGGCAGCCGCGTCGCCGCACTCAAGTGCGTCGATGATCGACAGATGATCTGGAATGGTGTCGTCCCAAGGTCTGGGGTTTCCCTGCAGATACAACGAGGCCATCATGTTCACAGGGGCCAGAGCCGCACGCAGATAGGGGTTGCCCGCAAGCTCTGCCAGTCGCCAGTGAAAGCGCCGGTCATGGTCGATGAACAGTGCGTGAGATGCCGGGGTGTCCGCAATATCCGCCATGCCGCGCCACTGGATCCGCATGGCTCGCGCTTCGTCCGCCCCGATGCGGACCGCGGCCAATTCGGCTGCCAGGGGTTCCAAACGCTCACGCAGTTCGTAAAGGTGGACAAGTTCCTCCGGGTCAAGAGAGCGTACATAGATGCCTCGGCGGGGAACCCATTCCAGCAGCCCTTCCTGGGTCAGGCGCTTAAGGGCGCTGATCAGTGGCGTGCGGCTGATGGCTAGCTGTGCGGCAAGTTCCTCCTGAATGATGCGCTGCCCGGGCGTGAGAGTTCCCCGTGCGATCATGTCCCTGATGCGCAGGCAGACCTTGTCGTCAAGGTTCTCGTGCTGGATCGGGATCGTCTCTGAAGTGGATAAATCCTTTTCAGGTGTGTGCTTCTTGCTCATGCAAACACCGTAGTGCATTTTGTATACAAAATACAAGTGGTCAGCTTCGGATTATTCCACCAACCTGAGACCTCTGCGCAACGCCGCCCGAATGGCCTTACTTTGGATAATTGGCCTTTTCGACCTCAGATTTTGACCGACATTGCCATCGTTTTCTTCATTTACCCCTTATTCTCTGCATTTCTCTTAAAAATTGGGCGCACCATCCCCTCAAGTCCGCATCAACAGCACGGCTTTCTTCAAATTGAAGGCTATCCCCACCAGATACAGTTTCGCCTGGACCTTTTTCAGGCCCAGATAGCGCGCCCGGGCTAGGCCGTAGCCGCGCTTCCAGGTCCCGAACACCCGCTTGGCCGGAGTCACAGGTCAGGGCCTATGCTGCTGCGCTCTTGCAACAGCTTCCGAACGAAGAGTGTCCAGCATGTCCGCCCAGGCCTGCATGAGCGCCCGGCGCTCTTCTTTGTACTGCGCCCGATTGTAGATGGCCCTGATCTTGTCCGCACTGGTGTGGGCAAGCTGGGCCTCTATGACATCATGACGGAATCCAGCTTCATTGAGCAGCGTCGAGGCCATGGACCGGAAGCCGTGGGTCGTCATCTGTTCTTTGGTGTAGCCCATACGTCGGATGGCCACATTGACCGCGTTCTCCGACATGGGCAAATCCTTGTTCCTGGGATTCGGAAAGATGTAACGGCCTCTGCCTGTGAAATGCTGGACTTTTGAAAGCAGCAAGATGGTTTGTGTTGCCAGCGGAACAATATGAGGCTCGCCCCGCAACTTCATTTCCTTCGTGAGTTTCATTTTGTCGGCAGGAACAACCCATTGTCTTGCATCATAATCAATGTCGTCCCATTCGGCGTGCCGGATTGGGCCGGGTCGATTGAAGGTTAGGGCCGAGAAGACCAACGCGGCCCGAACCACGGCAGTCCCCTGATATTCGTCAATTCGCCGCATGAGTTCCCCTGCTTCATCAGGAGTCGTCAGGGCGGCGAAACGCGATTTGACTCGTGGGCAGAGTGCGCCCCGCAGATCTCGACACGGGTCGGACGTAATCAACAGGCGGGCGACCGCAAACTGAAAGATCTGGGAGCATATGCCAAGCACTCGTTTGGCGACTTCCAACGATCCGCGCTCCTCAATCCTCTGCACCACCCAGAGTACGTCGGCAGGTACAATCTCGGCGACGGGCTTGTTGTCAAGCGCGGGATAGACGTTGGTGACAAGGCGATCCACCACGGTTTCGGCGTGCCGCTGTGACCAGATTCCCATTCTCCCCGCAATCCAGTCTCTGGCCACGTATTCAAACGTCATACCCCTGGAGACCGGGAGCACTTTCTTTCTGCTCGCCACACCTGGGTCCTGGCCTTCCTGCAACACTTTCCCGTGAATGTCGCGCTTCTCCCTGGCCTCTTTCAGACTGACATCAGGCCAGGCGCCCAGAGCCAGCCGCTTTTCTTTCCCCTCAAAGCGGTACTTCCAGCGCCAGAGCTTGCCGCCGGCCTTGCTCAATTCCAGGTACACCCCAAGGAATCATGATACCGCTCAATCTTTCCTGATGCCTTGATATTTCATATTCTTACTTCGGTCAGTGGGGGCATAGGGGTCACACCACCGTCAGGATTTGGGGCATAATCGAAGAGAAAGGGCTTCCAGGGTGAGCTATGCCCCCAAAATGCCCCCAATGTGCATGCGCGGTCAGTCATCAGCCTGGTTGCCATGAGACGCGTAAAGCGCAAAAAGTGAAGGCTCTCAGTGCCTTTAAGACACTGAGAGCCTTCTTGAAAATCTTGGATGGCGGAGAGGGTGGGATTCGAACCCACGTGGAGGTGATTAGCCCCCAACTCGATTTCGAGTCGAGCCCGTTACGGCCACTTCGGTACCTCTCCGCATATTCTGACGGGTGAAGCGGAGTTGTTTACCCCATTCCCGGCGCGTTCGCAAGGGGAGATTGGTGCTGACGAGCCAGGCGCCGGGTGCGGAAGAAGTCCGAAAGCAGGCGGCCGCATGTTTCGCCCAGCACGCCGCCCAGGGTCCAGAAGCGGTGGTTGAAGAAGGGCAGGGCGGCACCCGGCAGGTTGGACACCAGCGCCCCGGCCTTGGCGTCCAGCGCGCCGAACACCACGCCGGCCACCCGCGCATGCACCAGCGCCCCCAGGCACATGACGCAGGGTTCCAGGGTGCAGACCAGCACGCTCCCCGGCAGGCGATAATTGCCGCAGGCCCGGGCCGCCGCGCGCAGGGCCAGTATTTCCGCATGCGCCGTGGGATCTGCCGTGGCGATGGGCGCGTTGTGGCCCGTGCCCAGCACCTGGCCGGCGGCATCCAGCAGCACCGCACCCACGGGCGCTTCCCCGGCGGCGGCGGCCTGATGCGCCTGCTCCAGGGCCAGACGCATCAGGGCGTCCCAGTCGGGCCACGCCGTCCAGGCCGCAGGCGGACACAGCGGCGGGGCAGGGCAGATCATCATCCCCTGAGAAAGGCCACACCCCGGGCCAGCAGCTCCACGCCCAGGGTGCCCACGATCTCCGCGCCGCCGCGCGTCCAGTGCGGATGATTGGTCACATCGTTGAAGGCTTCTGGATGCGGCATCAGCCCCAGGATGCGGCCGCTGGGGTCGGTCAGGCCGGCAATGCCCAGGGGCGAGCCATTGGGATTGTGCGGGTAGGCGTCCGTCGGCTCGCCCGTGGCAGGATCAATATATTGCAAGGCAATGAGGTTGTTGGCGATGATTTTTTGAAACACCGCCTCGTCCGCCGGCACCAGCTTGCCTTCGCCGTGGCGCACGGGCAGGTCGATCACATCAATGCCTTTGGTAAAGACGCAGGGCGAGGCCGGGTTGGCCTGCAGGCGCACCCAGCGGTCTTCAAACCGGGCGGAATCGTTGGGGGCAAGGCTCACCTGGCGTTCGAAATACAGGCCGTCCAAGGCTGGCAGCAGGCCCAGCTTGACCAACAGCTGAAACCCGTTGCAGATGCCAAGCACCAGCCCGCCGGCGTCCAGGAAGGTTTTCAGGTCGTCCAGCAGGGAGCGGCCGGACGCGGTGCGCACGTGCCGCCAGCGCAGGGCCGCGGCCTGGCCGGCGCCCAGATCGTCGCCGTCGAGAAATCCGCCGGGGAAGATCAGGAAGTTGTAGTCAGTCAGGCGAACGCGGTCGGCCACCAGGTCGGGAAAAAAGACGATGTCCGCCACGTCTGCGCCGGCCTGTCTGGCGGCGTGGGCGCATTCGCGTTCGCAGTTGGAACCATAGCCGGTGACCACAAGCGCCTTGACGGACGCCGGGGAGGGTGCAGAAGAGTGGGGCATGAGAGACTTCCTTGTATCCAATCGTGCTATGCGTCATGAGATGCGCCAAGATGTCGCAGGGGGCTTGACGAAAGGGAGGTCTTTCGCAAAAGTATTCTCCCGAGCGCCGTGCCACCCGCCGCCGTTGTGCACAGTCTTGGCCGGGATTTCAAGCGCCAGTTTTGCTCCCGCGTGCAGCGCCTTCCAGCATGAGCCGTCTGGCGCAGGCTGTTTCGCGGCATGTCCTTAATTCACTTTGACCTGATTGGAGATTCCGCGATGAAGACCAGCGGTTATTACCGTGGCGGCAAGCCATTGAAAACAAAATTTATCTTTGTCACCGGCGGGGTGTTGTCCTCCCTGGGCAAGGGCCTGGCCGCGGCCTCTTTGGGGGCGCTGCTCATTGCGCGCGGCCTCAAAGTCACCATCCAGAAGCTGGACCCGTACATCAACGTGGACCCCGGGACCATGAACCCCTTCCAGCATGGCGAGGTCTACGTCACGGATGACGGCGCCGAGACTGACCTGGATCTGGGCCACTACGAGCGCTATCTCAACGTGCCCCTGAGCCAGAAAAATAATTACACCTCTGGCTCCATCTACCACAGCGTCATCACCAAGGAGCGCCGCGGGGACTACCTGGGCGGCACCGTGCAGGTGATTCCGCACATCACGGACGAGATCAAGCAGTCCATCCTGAATCTGGCCACCGACGACATGGACGTGGTGATTGTGGAGATCGGCGGCACCGTGGGGGACATTGAGGGCCTGCCGTTTCTGGAGGCCATCCGTCAGCTGCGCGGGGACCTGGGCAAAGAGCAGGTGCTGTACATCCATCTGACCCTGGTGCCGTACATCAAGACCGCCGGCGAACTGAAGACCAAGCCCACCCAGCACAGCGTGAAGGAACTGCGGTCCATCGGCATCATGCCGGATATCATCCTGTGCCGCTGCGAGCAGGCCATTCCGGCGGAGCTCAAGACCAAGATTGCCCTGTTCTGCAACGTGGATGCGGACGCCGTGTTCACCGCCGTGGACGTCAAGAACATCTACGAAGTGCCCCTCAAGTTGTACGAAGAAGGGCTGGATCAGAAGGTGGCCATTCTGCTCAAGCTGCCGGCCAAGAATCCGGACCTGAGCGCCTGGAAGCAGATCACGCAGAAGCTGGTCCACCCCACGGGCAAGGTATCCATTGGCATTGTGGGCAAGTATGTGGATTTGAAAGAAGCCTACAAGAGCCTGCACGAGGCGCTGGTTCACGGCGGCATTGCCAACGAAGTGGCTGTGAATCTGGTGTACGTGAACTCCGAAGAGGTGACGGACAAGACCGTGGCCGGTGCCCTGGCCGGGCTGGACGGCATCCTCGTGCCCGGCGGCTTCGGCAATCGGGGCATTGCCGGGAAAATTAGGGCCATCCAGTACGCCCGGGAAAACAACGTGCCCTTTTTTGGCATCTGCCTGGGGATGCAGTGCGCGGTCATCGAATTTGCCCGCAACGTGCTCAAGCTGGATGCAGACTCCCAGGAGTTCAATCCCCTCACGCAGCATCCGGTCATTTACCTGATGAAGGAATGGTTCGACTACCGCACCCAGAAGGTGGAGGTGCGCGGCAAGGATACGGACCTGGGCGGCACCATGCGCCTGGGCGCATACCCTTGCGTGCTGGCGTCGGACACCAAGGCGCATGCGGCCTACGGCAAGGACGAAATCCAGGAACGCCACCGCCATCGCTACGAATTCAATCAGACCTACAAGGAAATGTGCGAGGAAATGGGCCTGGTGTTCTCCGGCCTCTCCCCGGACAAGCAACTGGTGGAAATTGTGGAACTGCCGGACCATCCCTGGTTTCTGGGCTGCCAGTTCCATCCGGAATTCCAGTCCGGTCCCATGCGGCCGCATCCGCTGTTCCGGGAATTCATCAAGGCCGCCAAGGCTGCCCAGGCCGCCAAGACCGCGGCAACGGGCAAGGCATGAGGCCCGTTCTCCACGGCAATCCCGCCATCCGCCGCGCCCGAGCCCTGGGCGCGGCGAGGCATGTGCGGCTGCTGGTGCTGGATGTGGACGGCGTGCTGACCGACGGCCGGCTGCTGTACGAGGAGGCTGGTCCCGTGGGCAAGGCTTTCCACGCCCAGGACGGCCTGGGCATGAAGGCCGCCCAGGCCCAGGGGCTGCATATCGCCGTCATCAGCGGGCTGGATTCTCCGGTGGTGGCCCGGCGGGTGCACGAGCTGGGGGTGGAGGAATACTATCCCGGCCATCGCCACAAGGTGGAAGCCCTGCAACTGGCCCTGGACCGCTACGGGCTGGACTGGCCGCAGGCGGCCTACCTGGGAGACGACTGGGTAGACCTGGCCGTGATGCAGCGCGTGGGCCTGCCCATGGCTGTGGCCGACGCCCAGCCGGAATGTCTGCGCCAGGCGCTGTGGATTGGCCGGCGACCCGGCGGCCGCGGCGCAGCACGGGAAGCCATCCGGTTTATCCTCCAGGCCCAGGGCCGGCTGGACAAGGCCGTGGCAAGCTTTATTCATAAGGAGCGATAACCTCCCTGCCGGCCCGCGCATCCTCGCGCTTCCCCCTTGACATGTCTGGATATGTTCCGCCATCCCACCATCTATTGCAAGGGTCGTGCTTCTGTGGCATTACTTAAACCGTCCAAGACGTTAGGATGCAGGTTGCAGCCGCTGTCTTGTCAATCTTGTGATTCTTTGCTCATGGAGCGCAGCTGAAACATGGCCCTGGAACTCAGACAATCCCTCAAGCTGAGCCAGCAACTGGTGATGACCCCCCAGTTGCAGCAAGCCATCAAGCTGTTGCAGCTTTCCAGAATAGAGCTGCTGGAGACCGTCCAGCAGGAGCTGTTGGAAAATCCGTTTCTGGAAGAATCAGCCCAGGAAGCCACGCCGGAGCAGGCCTGTCAGGATGCCGCCCCCGTGGGCCAGGAGCGTGACGCCGTCACCGAACGGGACATGCTCAAGAGTGCGGATTGGGAAGATTACATCGGCGACTTCGCCTCCACCACGCGCCAGATGAACCCGCGCGAAACGGAAATTCCCGAGGACGGCCTCTCGTTTGAGGCTCGTCTCACCTCCAGCCACAGCCTGGAAGGGCACCTGGAATGGCAGTTGCGGCTCTCCTGCGCCACGCCGCGGGAGCTGGAGATAGGGGATGCCATTATCGGCAATCTCGGGTCCTCCGGCTATCTTCAGGCCACCGCCGAGGAGCTGGCCGCCATGACCAGCGCCACCGTGGACGAGGTGGAGGCCGTGCTGTACAAGGTGCAGCGCCTGGACCCTGTGGGCGTGGCAGCCCGCACGCCGCAGGAATGCCTGTTGCTGCAGCTGGAATTGTACAAAATGGATACGGACCCCATCCTCGTGGGGCTGGTCCGGGAGCATCTGGAAGATCTGGAAAAAAAGCGCTACAAGCCTCTTGCGCGCAAATTCAAGATTTCCCTGGAAGAATTGCGAGAGTACCTGGAGGTTATCCAGGGGCTGGATCCCATGCCCGGCGCGAGCTTCGGATCGGGCGAGCCCAGCTACGTCAGCCCGGATGTCTTTGTCTACAAGCTCGGCGACGAGTGGGTGGTGCTGCTCAACGAGGAAGGCCTGCCCCGGTTGGAGCTGTCCACAGCCTATGGGGAGCTGCCCTCCAGAAGCGAAAAGGAACGTGATTACCTGCAGGAAAAAATGCGTTCCGCCCAGTGGCTGATGAAAAGTCTCTACCAGCGTCAGCGTACGCTCTTCAAGGTGGCGGAGAGCGTGGTCAAATACCAGCGGGAGTTCTTTGAACACGGTGTTACGCAGCTTAAACCGTTGATTCTCAAGGATATTGCTGAAGATATCGGCATGCATGAATCCACGGTCTCCCGCATTACCACCAGCAAATACATGGCCACCCCCCACGGCACCTTTGAGTTGAAATTTTTCTTCAACAGCGCTCTGGAACTGGACGATGGCACCCAGGTGGGTTCGGAGAGCGTCAAGGCCCTCATCAAGCGGCACATCAGTGCCGAGGATGTCAAGGCGCCCCTTTCCGACGAGCGCATTGCAGAAATCCTCAAAGAGACGTTGCATGTAAACATCGCCCGCCGTACAGTGGCCAAGTACCGTATGGCCCTGGACATCCCTTCCTCGTCCAAGCGACGGGAAATGTTCTGATCCTAAACCCCGCCCGACGCTTATAGCGGCGCGGCGGCGCACCGACCGGGAGCGCCTATGCAAATTACCTTTACGTTCAAGAACTTTGAGCCGTCCGAGCACCTCAAGCAGTATGCGCATCGTCGCTTTGAGAAGCTCACCAAATACCTTGAGCGCACCGACGCCACTGCGGAGCTGCAAGTCGCCCTGAGCGTGGAAAAACAGCGTCACATGGCCGAAGTGAAGCTCGTGGGCGATGGCCTGCACCTCTCCGCCTCCGAGTCCAGCGAAGACATGTACCAGACCGTGGACCTCATCCTGGACAAGCTCGACGCCCAGATGCGCAAGCACCGCGAAAAGAGCAAGGACAAGCGCAAGGGTGGGGACGTTTCTGCCAGCGGCCGCACCGTGCGCACGGAAGTGTTCCAGTTCAGCGCCACGCCCTCCGGCGGTCGCGAGCGCAGCATTGTGGACTCGGACCACTTTGAGCCCAAGCCCATGAGCATCGACGAAGCTGCCGAACAGCTGGAAAATGCCCAGGAACAGTTCCTCGTGTTCCAGGATTCGGATACCAGCCGCGTGAATGTGCTCTACCGGCGCAGAAACGGCGACTTCGGCCTCATTGATCCTGGCCTGTAGGGAGATTAGAGCAGCGGTATGAAACTGGAGGAATACCTCGACCCGCGGCTGGTGCTGCCCGACCTGCACGCAACCGCCAAGCCGGCTGTGTTGCAGGAGCTCATCACCCCGGTGGCAGATGTGCTGCCCGGATTCGACGTCAAAAAAGCCCTGCAGGTGCTGCTGGAGCGCGAATATCTGGGCACCACCGGCATTGGCGACGGCATTGCCATTCCGCACGGCAAGCTGGCGGAACTGGACAAGATTGTGTTGGTGGTGGGCCGCAGTAAGGATGGCGTGGACTTCGAGGCCCTGGATCTCAAACGCTGCACCATCTTCTTTCTGGTCCTTGCACCGGAGCAGGTGGCCGGCATGCATTTGCGCATTCTGGCTCACATCTCCCGCCTGCTCAAGGATGAAGCCTTCCGGCGCGATTTTCTGAGCACGCCGGATAAGGAGAGTCTGTGGAAACTGCTTGCGAGAACATAGCGTCGTCCGCCACGTTCCCCCTGGTCATTGTCTGTGGCCTGTCGGGAGCTGGCAAATCCACCGCCCTGGGCGTGTTTGAAGATCTGCGGTTTTTTACCGTGGACGGCATCCCGCCCAGCCTGGCGCCCAAGCTGGCCGGACTCTTCATCGGCGAAACCCGCCGGCAGTTCCGCGGCCTGGCCCTGGGCGTGGATGTGCGCAATGTTGAGAGCAAGGAAAGCATCGCCAATGCCTGGATGGCGGTGATGGAAGAAATGAAGGGCCTGGGGGCCAGCCCCCAGGTCCTCTTTCTGGAAGCCCGCACCCCGGTGCTCATGCGGCGCTACGCCGCCACCCGGCGGCCGCACCCCGTGCTGCAACTGCTCTGCACCGGGGAAGAAACCTGCGGCATGGGCCTGGAACAGGCCATCGAAACAGAAGTCGAAGCCCTGCAGCCCCTGCGTACCCTGGCCGACCTGGTGGTGGACACCTCCGACCATTCCGTGCACGATCTGCGGCGCGTCATCAAGGACAAGTGGGGCGCGCTGGACCAGAACGGCAAGGCCCTGACCATCCACCTCATCACCTTTGGCTTCAAATACGGCCCGCCCTCGGAGGCCGACTTGATGTTCGACCTGCGCTTCCTCCCCAACCCGTATTTTGTGGAGGAATTGCGCCCGTTGACAGGAAAGGACCCCGCCATCGTGGACTATGTGCTCGCCACGGATCCCGGGAAAACCTTCCTCCACCGGCTCAAGGAATTTGTGCTGTACCTGATGCCGCTCTATGACGCGGAAGGCCGGTACCGCATTGCCATTGCCATCGGGTGCACCGGTGGCCGGCATCGTTCCGTGGCGGTCACGGAAGCCCTGTACGCCACGCTCAAGGCTGCCGGCTATCCGGTTTCTATTGAGCACCGGCACATCGCGCTGGGCTAACCAACATCAGGGGAACGCATGACTCAGGACTCCCAAGCCCAGCCCCGCACCGGCGTGGTGGTGGTGACCCATGCCGACTACGGCGCGCACCTGCTGCATGCGGCGGAATTCATCCTCGGCCCGCAAACCGGCTGCGCCGCCTTGTGCGTGGACAACACCCAGAGCGTGGACGCCATTGTGGAGCGCCTCAAGGAAGCCGTGGTTCGCTGCAACGAAGGTCCCGGCGTGCTGCTGGTGACGGATATGTTCGGCGGCACTCCCACCAACCTGAGCCTCTCCCTCCTGGGGCAGGAACCACCCCTGTGCGACCTGGAAGTGGTGACCGGCGTGAACCTGCCCATGCTCCTCAAGGCCCTTGGCGCACGGCATCTGGGGCCGGAGCAACTGGCCGTGGAAGCCAAAAAGGCAGGCGGGCAGGGCATTGTCGTGGCGGGCGAACTCTTGCGCAGCCGCGTCAAAGGAAGTTAAAAAGGGAGCCGCCATGTTCTGGGTGCGTGTGGACAACCGCCTGGTGCATGGCCAGGTGATCGAAACATGGTTGCCGCATACCGATTGCGAAGTGCTGGTGGTGTGCAACGATGCCGTGGCCGGCGATGTGCTGCAGCAGGAAATCATGACCCTGGCCATCCCCCACGCCATCGAAACCTTGTTCGTCACGGTGGCCGATCTGCCCGCCACCATGACCCGTCTGGCCCGCAATTACGAGGTGACCAATACCCTGGTCCTGTTCAACTCCTGCATGGATGCCCGCGCCGCCGTGGAGCACGGCTTCCGCTGCAGGATTGTGAACATCGGCAACCTGCATTATGCTCCGGGCAAGCGTCAGCTGTTGGCCCATGTGGCTGTTTCCGAAGAAGAGTCCGGCTGCCTGGCCTGGCTGGCAGGGCACGGCGTGGAGTTGGATTTCCGTTGCCTGCCCACGGAGCCCGTCACCCTCAAGCCCATCTGGTGAACGCGCCATGGATCTTGCCCTCATGCCCCTGCCTCTGGCCGCGTTGACGGCAAGTTTTTTTTTGCCCTGACAGGTCTGGGCCGCTTCACCATCAATCTGGGTATCCTGGAACGGCCTCTGTGCATCGCCTTTCTCTGGGGCCTGTTTTTCGGCGATATGACAGCCGCCCTGGGCGTGGGCATCTTTTTTGAGCTGTTCTGGCTGGATTCCATCCCCGCCGGCACCCACATCCCCCCGAACAACGCCTTCTCCACCATTCTGTGCCTGGGGCTGCTCTCCTATTTTTCCATGCCTGCCCCGGCGGAATTGCCCCTGGCTCTGGCGGTGTCCTTGCCGGCAGCCCGGCTGGGCGCCCGGCTGGAAGCCCGGCGTCGCACCGCCCTGGATGCGGACTATGACCGCATGCTGCGGTGGGCCACGATGGAAGGCGATGCCTCCCTTGCCATGGCCGGCGCAGATGCGGCCTCCCCCGGCGCGGTGATCTGGAAAGCCGTGAGCAGAATGTTTGTCCTCAATTTGATTGTGTGTTTTGTCACATTTCTTGGCCTTGGCCTGCTCCTGCGCTGGCTGAACCTCCCAACCCTGTGCCGGGACATGAATATTACCGTAACATGGGGACATTGCTGGCTTGCTGCCGCACTGGGCGGGGCGCTTTCCCTGCGCAACAAACGCGCGTACGCTGTTTTAATGACGCTGGTGGCCGTGTTTACGCTCTGGAGGCTCTTTCAGTGCGGAGAAGGCGGTTGTCAGGCGCTTTGGTTTGTGATAATTGGAACGAACTCCATGTGAGTTAATCTGTACCACGTTGAAATCACTGGACGTTTGTGCAACATCCGTTGCCTTGCGTCGATGCATGCCAACAACCTGTGAGGAGGAGAGACATGTCTGTTCTCGTTTTCGGCCACAAGAGCCCGGATACCGACACCGTCGTCAGCGCCATCGCCGTTGCGGATCTCAAGAGCAAGTTGGGCGTGGCTGCCAAGCCTGTGGCCCTCGGCAAGCTGAATCCCGAAACCGAATTCGTGCTCGGCAAGTTCGGCCTCACCGCTCCTGAAGTGGTGGAGTCCGTGGCTGGCCAGAAGGTCATCGTGGTGGACACCACCGACCTGACCCAGCTGCCCGACGACATCGCCAAGGCGGAAGTGCTGGGCGTGGTGGACCACCACAAGCTCGGCAGCCTGACCACCCCCGCCCCCCTGGAAATGTGGGTCTGGCCCGTGGGCTGCACCGGCACCATTGTCAAGGCCATGTACGACTTCTTCAAGGTCGAAGTGCCTGCCAACATCGCCGGCGCTCTGCTGTGCGCCATCCTGTCCGACACCGTGATCTTCAAGTCCCCCACCTGCACCGACGCTGACAAGAAGGCCTGTGAAGAACTGGCCGCCATCTGTGGCGCCACCGACCTGCAGGCCCTGGGCATGGAAATGTTCAAGGTCAAGTCCGCCGTGGACGGCGTGCCTGCCCGCGAATTGGTCTTCCGCGACTACAAAGACTTCGACATGAGCGGCAAGAAAGTTGGCATCGGCCAGCTGGAAGTGGTGGACCTGGCCATCCTGGACGCCCACCGCGCCGGCCTGGCTGAAGAAATCATCAAGATCAAGGCCGAAAAGGGCAACCACAGCGTCTTCCTGCTCCTCACGGACATCATCAAGGAAGGCTCTCTGATGCTCATCGCCACCGACGACGCCACCGTGGTCGAGAAGGCTTTCGGCACCAAGGCCGACAAGGAACTCTGGCTGGCCGGCGTGCTCTCCCGTAAGAAGGACGTGGTGCCTCCTTTCGAGAAGGCTTTCGCCTAAGTCTGCCGTCTCCCCGTGCAGCGGGGGGAGATGCAGCCCATGCGCCCCGTCCGGACCATGTGTCCGGGCGGGGTTTTTTTGCCAAAATCGCTCGACTTTTTCCCGATTCGCGCCACACCTGCGCTGGCGATGCACCGTGCGGGCGTTCCTGTTGACGCGGATGGCTGCCGGCGGCGCATGGTCAGTCTGGCGCCGCGGCACTGGGGTGTGCACAAATCAATACCGATCTGGCCGGCAGGGCGAATAGGCGGACCTGTTCCGTCTTGACAGCGCCGGGCAAAGGGATCACAGGCAGCAGTCATGAACGTCAAATCCACTCCCTCTTCGTTTCCTCCGGTGGCCGTGGCGGCGCTGTGCGTGGCGCTGCTGTTCTGGTCCTCGGCGTTTGTGGCCATTCGCGCAGCGTTGCCGGACTTTTCCCCGGGCCACCTCGCCTGCCTGCGTTTTCTGACGGCCTCGGCCTGTCTGGTGCCCATGGTCATCGTCCACCGCCTGCGCAACGGTTTCTTCCCGCCGCCGCGTCTCCGGGACCTGCCGGGCATCTTTCTGCACGGGTTTGTGGGATTTTTCGTCTACCACATGCTGCTAAACGAAGGGGAAAAGACCGTCACCGGGGCGTCGGCGGCCTTCCTCATCGGGGCCATCCCGGTCTGTTCCACCCTGCTTGCGGCGCTGTTTCTGAAGGAAGCCCTCACGCGCCGGGCCATCCTGGGGCTGGTGGTGAGCATCCTGGGGGTGACGATCATCGCACTCGGCGAGGGCGGCGGGCTGACCTTCGACCGCGGCGCGCTGCTGGTGCTGGTGGCTGCCGTGGCCGAGAGCGTGTACTTCGTGGCCATCAAGGAGCGGCTGGCCCGCTATGGCAGCCTGGCGTACACCATCTATACCATGTGGGCCGGGACGATATTCCTGTGCCTGAGTCTGCCCGGCCTGGGCGACGCCGTGGCCAAGGCCTCGCCGCAAGGGTTCTGGAGCGTGATTTACCTGGGCGTCTGCCCCGCGGCCCTGGGCTATGTGCTGTGGAACTACGCGCTTTCCAAGGGGCAGGTGGGATGGATCTCCAGCACGCAGTTCAGCCAGCCCTTCATTGCCATGGCCGTGGGGCTGGTGTGGCTGGGGGAATTGCCAGGCCAGTTGTCCATCCTGGGGGGGCTGGTGGCCATCTTCGGCGCGGCCATCACCACGGGCCAGCTGAAGCTGCTTGCGCGGCGCTGGCGCAAGGCCTGATGGCGCCCCGCCACTTTCTCCGGGGGGATGGCGATTGATTGGCTATCCCACTGAAACCGTCATGCGATAGTTGCGCTGGCGGGAATTATCTCTATGACCTCTTGCATGGCACCCAATCCACAACAAACAAAAAAATAACGCTTAACCCTCTGACATTCCGAGCATTCCCCGTCACTCCGCCGCACATTCGTTTTGTGCATGCCGTGCCGCGCTGCGCATGATTTCAAGAGGTTGCGCAGGGGGGAAATATGAGAGCGGACACATAGCGGACACGATTGAAGTGGGCAAATGAGATACTCGTCATAATCCATGTTATGTGAATCACTCACAGGTCTCAAAAGTGATTTTTGCCAATGCAAGAATGCAAAACGATACAATTCAATGGGCTCTAATGACGTTTCTTAAGGAAGTCTTTGACGAGAATGTCTGCTTTAGATGACGACTCAAGAATAATTCCATCTGATTTCTTGGCAGTCTGTATCGAGGACTTCACTATAAGCTCTTCTTTTGAATTGTATTCGAATGATTGATATAGTTGTAGATATTCGTTTTTTGTGTGAACACCAGTGCTGTCAGCGACAGGTATGATTGCAATTCTGTCGGGAGATTTTAGCCCATCGGCTAATCCAATTTCCCAAGGCACCCAGCGAGATTTCAAAGCGTTATTTGTCGCAAGCAAAAGAACAAGGTCTGATTCATTTACTTTCTGTTTTAATGCTTTTGCTGTTGTGATGTCGGTGACTGGAGATAAGTTGCTGTCAAGCCAGTCAATATATATAGTGTAGTCGAGTTTTTCTAGGACATATTTGATGCCTAACGCTAGATCCTTGTCGTGATGACTATGTGATAAAAAAATATTAGTATCAGGGTCTCGCCTATGAGCATAGATTTTTTTCACAAAAAAGCTTTTATGGTGTTCAGTTTTGGCTAGCCTCAAATCGTGCTCAGTAATGAATACCATGTAGAGTGCCTCTCCCTGCTTTTGATGCAGCATTTTCGATCCATGCTGCAAGGTTGGCTTGACCGTTGTTAATCACCCAATCATAGACGGGATAGATATCAGACAAATTAGCATTTCTTCCGTTGTGATGCGCAGTTAGCACAGAGAAGGGGTTGGCGCCTTTTGGTGAAGTGTTTCCAAGGCGATCTTTCAGGTTGTGAATAAAAATTCCAAGCAATCCATTGCCCCTCGCGTGGCTCTGCAAGATTTCATATCGAACGAATTTTCTTTTAAATGTCTCTTCTCCTATTAAAACAATAGTTACAGATGTGTTGAATAATTGCGAATTGATCCATGATTTAATTGCCTCGTCGCCGCGGCGCTTGATACTCTCCCATTCTGCTGCATCCCAAAATCCAGCAGCTGTTCTTTCTTTAGTGACCCAACAGTTACGTATTTGAGCAACACGCCAAATGTCATTCTGGTAATGAAAACTGAAGAATACGCGTCTTGCCACCTTGTTTTCCTTATTGGGCTATACAACATACGAAAAATATTGAGATAATTATACCAAGATAAAAAAAGCTAATTGACCATGATTTCAACGCATCCCAGCAATTAGCGGCCGATAAGCCTCGGTTGGACCTCTTTGCGACAAATAATTCGTCTTTCGAGAATGTGTTATCATGGAGTTTTTCGACAGAATTGTTGTACATATTCCTATATTCCCTTTCAAGGGATAAGTAAAAAACATCTAAAGCGCAAAATAATAACGTTACAAAAACAGCGATTAATAGGACACTAGTGGTGTTTTCACTGGTTACGGCAATCGCAACCACTGCAGCAGTGAGAGTTATGCACAGTGTCTTGCACAGGGCACTATTTCCAGCGAGTCTGCTGATAATGCCTTGCAGAATTGATAGATGAGTCTGAATGTTAGTTGAGTCTATTGTTAGTATGCCATTCTGTTGCATGAGGCCTCCCTCTGTAATGACGCGTGATTGGTCATGCGTTTGTATTTGGATATTTGCCTAGCAACGCGGGGTATTTATTTTTTGGGGCTCTGGTATAGCCAATCCTGAATGTGAATAATGCCACTTTCGATGTCTTTGCTCGTGCCCACGCCCCAAGCGAGCGAGGAGCGAGGCTGGGAGGCCACGGCCTGCGCGAGGGGAGGTGCCGGGATCGGTGTTGGCAGCCAGCCCCCTGCCGCCTCCGTCGCCGTCGCCGTCGCTGGCCCCAATAAGCCATAAGGTGGCGGGGTTCTGCAAGGGAAAAATCATCGTCTGGGCGTAGTTGACGCCACATTTTTCATTGCCTCGCACATCTTCCTGATTCGCCGGGAGTTTTCCCGTACCGATTCCCGCGCGCATGGCACCATGTGGCAGACACGGCGGCCAAGGCAGGCCCGCGCCTCCTTGCTGCCATCGCGCAAGAAGTGCCTGGCACTCAAAAACCGGAAGCTGGAATCGGGAGTGGGTGCGTCTACGGCTTTGCAGCGAGAATTATAAAAAGGGAATCTGGGGGAGAGGGGGGAAAGTTCAGTCATATCGTGGGAATAAAATTTTTTTCGCCAAAAAACCATTTTTATAAAAATGAGGCCAAATTGGCCTCATTTTGTGGTCATTTTTATAAAAAGCGAACGCCTAGTCTATAAAAATTTTTTTCGGTTGGGTTGCCGCGCCGACCGAACCGACGCAGATATACCCTGCAGGCGTGGCCATGGCTACCACTTTTGCGCCCAGGGCAGGCCGGGCACCAGTGATCCGCACCGTCAGCGTGGTTGAACCGACTTTGAGCAGGGCACGATCTCCGACGAAACCGGCAACTGTGCCGGTCAACTGTCCTTTGTCCTTGCTGTTGAATAACTCCGGCGACAGCTGTTTCATGACCGGACCTCCCATCGGAATGCATTTTCGGTGTGGATGGCAGTGGTGAACTCGGCATCGTCAAACGCAGCCTGCACCAATGCAGTCAACGCCATTTCCAGTGCCGCATCTGTTGGCAAACTGAATGGCGAGACAGTCAATGGATCGTCCAACACACTGCCGCTGCCCGCGGCCACGACAATGTCGAAGCCTGGGTGTACGTGCTTTGCTTCACTATTCACGTAGGGCTCCACCCACCATCGCCTTGATACCATGACGTATGCGAACAACCATGATCGGTGCGTGCGCAGGCCGAAGCCATTGACGGTCACCGTACGATCATTCCAGGTCCATTCCCGGACATCCTCATCTCCCTGCGGCGCGGCAGGCTTGCGGACGGTTGTTTTTTCCGTCCATTCGCAGTCTGGCCGGAAGCCAACCCCTGGAAATGTGACGCGGTCTGTTATTTCTTCTTCAAACAGCACCAAATTGTCCGAGAGGTCCGTTGCGAAAAACACCTCACGGCGTGCCGAATATGTTCGGGACGCCTGGATCACGCTTTCGAACTCAGCCCAGACGCACCGCACCGAGTAGGGAGGCCTGGATAATGATGATTCCCTCTCGTTCTGGATAAACGGATGTTCCTCATGCCAGTATTGCAGCACATGGATGTGTCCTTCCTCATTTATGAATTGATGGGTCACTTGGCGGTCCATGGAGGCGGTGTCGTATCCGCTGACTGCATTGGGTTGTTGTATTTCGTCATGACAATATCCGCAGTGTCCGCCCAGTCGTTCACCGTCTACATATGCGTTGTACCAAGGGCACTCGTGTGGGGGATCGCAAGCCAAGTCGGCGCACATGCGTCCTGCCGAGGGCCATGCATCCACGCGTCCTGAGGCGGTCTCCTGCCAGCCCAGGCGCTCTGCCGCGTGCAGGTTGTCCATCTGATCCTCAACAGATACGGAGCGGCTCTGCTCCAGCCAGGGCAAGATGACATCCCGGGTGCAGGGAAAGACGCTGGGCGGGAGCACTCCTCCATTACCATCAGGTAAATCGGCAGCCGGCCGACCGGCCACGGCATCCCAGACTAAGTAGAACTCCCGCCCTCCATGATTGGGGATGCCTGTTGATATGACAATATACTCGGAACATGGCCGGGGAGCGCCATCGGCAAATCCGAAAACGACATGCGCCACTTCCTGCGCGCGGGTGGAGGCTACAATAACGGCGTCGCCTGGTTGGAAGGCCGTGTGGCCCCCGGCCACGGTGGCAGCCTCCGGGCAGTGGTAATGCGCAGGGACGTCGTAGGCCATGCCCCAGGGCATCTCAATATCCATGGTGCCGTTTCGGTTGACAGCGGCGATTGTGCCCGTGCGCAGGCACAACGCCAGCACGTCTCCCATGGGGTGCCGTGTGACGCGAGGCACTGGCCATGGTTGATACGGCGTGGATTCAGCGATGTATGCACCTGCGGCCAGGGGCAGGATGATGCCTCCTGTCAGATCAACCCGCGTTGTGGAGCCTGTCCCATCATTATATATGTCTACCGGCGTCATGGCTTGATCATCGCAGTCGTCGAGGCCGATGGCGACAATAACCCAATCGCCAATGGCCCACTCCGCGTAATCACTGGGGGTGCACATGCATTTTTGCAGGATGGCACCTGCCGGGCCGATCACTGCCACGAGGTATTGCACGTCCTGACTGCCATGCTTTCCCAGCACGTCCAGCACTCTGCCACCGGCGAGACATGCCGTGGCAAAATGTGTGCCTTCGCCGGTGTGCATGGCATACTCGATGCCGTCGAACATGGTCATGGCAGGTTCGATCCATTCGCCCGGCGCCACGCACACATTCTGGAGATCGGAACGGATCAGGGCACCGGCTCCGGGGATGAGTTGCTCGCTCTCTGCGTCTCCACCCTGCATGGAGGGTTGGGAACTGACGCCAACCTGGATGCCCAGCGGCCCGGCGGCAGCATCGTAGCCGTGCTTGATCGCACGGGACCCGCGCCAGCGGCAGTCATCCGGATTGTTGAACTGCACCACTGCATATGGGAGGGGCGCGATATCATCACTGCCGTAAACTGCCTGTGCTGCTTGGCCGACGGTCAATCGTGGGTCAGCGAGGTCGCAATACTGTGTGGCCTGACGCGGGCGGGTTGCGACGGTGACATACACATCGCCAGGGCGGCCCGAGCCGGCCGGCTGCGCCTGGATGGTCAGCACATCCCCCTGTCGCTGCACCCTGGGCGCATCGTCACACACACGTTGCCGTAGGGAGCCCCGTTGGGTGCTATTGGCGCAGCAGACGTAGATATCCACGTATTTGTCGTTCATAACGTCACCCAGTCATTATGCAGGACGTCTTCATAGCTGGGGGTGGATTCAGGGGAGGTGATGCGCAATGTGACACGCTGACCCCGCCGTCCCGGGCCAAACATCGCATAGCCTTGGGCATCCGTGTAGCCGTTTCCCAGGGACGTCTGCACATATGCGTTGGCAATGGGTGTCTGGGTACATTTGTTGATGACGGATAGATGCAGATAGACGGTGGCTTCGGCAGCGGCATCATTCAATGTGAGGTCCTCGGCAGGGTTGCTGCCGTCGGATACCATGTATGCCGAAGATGCACTGGATGTTGCGAGAGTGCTGGTCGTTGCCGTTGTGCTCTTGGATTCAGGATCGATTCCCAGGGACGCCAGTGCATCCCGGCAGGACGCCACCACAGCGATGCGGGGCAAGGCCAGTGCGGAAACAGGCAGTTGCCAGCGGTCATACGACACGGCATATTCCACCAGCAGCACACCAACTACGCTCTGTGACAGCGTGATATCGCTGCCGGCCAGCGTCCATATTTGCCCATGATCAACGCCAATCCAGGTGCAGGCTATGGATTGATCTGCAGGGACGTATTGCAGGCTGGCTGCGTCACTCATGGTAAATGTCAGATATTCGGCGTGATTAAACCTGAGATCACGGCCTATTTTCCGAATGGTTCCGCGGCAGGATGACATCAGTGCATACTGGCAGGCGGCGAAGACACGGATGCAGGCTTCTGACTCTGGATCCTGTTCCATGGTGATGAGTTTTGTATCTGCCGCGGCGGTGCTCACGTCGATAAGGAGGTGGGTGGTTTCAGGCATTACAACTCCAGCAGGTTGCCCTGGCGCATAGGATTTTGTTTTTCTTCAGATTGTGCAGGTGTTGTCTTTTTTGTGCTGGCGACGATTGCCCGGATGCGCTGGGTGGACAGGTTGTACTTTTCGGCGAGCGCGCGATGGTTTGAGCCGGTAAACTCACGTACGATTGCCTCATTGCGGGCCGCGCGTTCGATCCGGTCCAGCTTGTGGAAGTAAATGTACTGTCCGCCGAAGACCGTGGCGATCTTGAGTGCGTTTTCCTCGCCCACCACGGCGGCCAGCTCTCCGTAAATCCCGTCCAGTTTCGTCATTGGGCCATCACCTCCAGCACGGCCTGAGCCTGGGCAAGGAAGAGCTCCCGGCAGGCGTCGCATCGCCGCATGGGACCGGCGGCGCAGCGGGCGCAGGCCACGGCTTGAATGGCCTCGGCAACCTGCGCCATGCGCCCCGCCTCCATCTGGTTTGCCAGCGCCGCTTCAATACGCCGGAGCTGACGCGCGGTGTTGCCTGCATAGCGTCCGGCGAGCACCTGGTAGACCGTGCTTCGCCCAATGCCGGCGGCCAGGCAGAAACGATGCACCGTGCCATGGCGGGTGCGAATCCGTGCCAGGATGTCATCATGCATGCCCCGTCTCGCGCTCCAGTATTGCGATGACCTTGCTTGCCGTCTCGCGCGGCAGCCATTCCAGCCGGGCGACCTTGTGAAATCGGTTCAGCCACACTTCCAGGGACCCCACGTCTTTGCTTCTCGCAAACTCACTCCACAACTTGCGGATATAGTTGATTTGCCGTTGCGTGGCCCTGGATTGAGCCCCGGACGCACGGCGTGCAGGCTGTTGCGCCGGCAGCACGCCGCCCAGGTGATTGGCGAGCGCCACCAATTTTTCTACGGGCAGGTCCCCCGAACTGGAGACCTGAAAATTTTCGGCGAGCATGGTCCGCCACGCGGCGTCATCCATGCCTTGCTGGCGCTTGAGCACATGCACTTTTTTGAGGAGTGCGGTGCGGCGCGGGTCTTTTGGGGGAAGTGTTTCCACCTGGCGTCGATTTTTTACCTGTGCCATAGCTACTCCCGGGATGGTTGGACGTGTGTTTCTCCTGGTGCTGGGGCGCTTACGCAGATGGGCCTGCGTAAGCGCCCCTCTTCTTTTTTTAAGATTCGGGCATGGGCGGATCGAGGCCTGGGTCCGTCAGCCACAGGATGAGGTCCAGCACAGTCGCGGCACCAGGCACGCCGTCGTCCATGGCATCGGCCCAGACGTTCTCCAGCTCGGCCAGTTCTTCGAGACTGCGGATAATGGGATCATCAGGCATTGATGGTCTCCTTGAGGGCCTTGCCCGGGGTGAAGGTTGCGGCCTTGCGGGCAGGGATGGCGATGGCTTCGCCGGTCCGGGGGTTGCGGCCCTGGCGGGCGGCGCGGGCCTGAGTTTCAAACACACCCAGGCCGGGGAGCTGCACGCGGCCGCCTTCGGCCAGGACGGCGGCGGTTTCCGCGGCCATAGCCTTGAGCGTTGCTTCCACTGCCGACTTGCTGATGTGCAGCGTCTCGCCGCTTTGCCTGAGCCGGCCAACGATGCGGGCTGTAAAGTCTTGGAATGTCATGGTGCTATCCTCCTGTTTTTAGAGCGAGCTCATGTCGAGGGTGACGGGATCGTACCTGCCCTCGGCATTGCGCCTGTAGAGCCTGATCAGTCGCTTGGAACTGGAGACCTGCAGCGCCTCGTTGATGGCCTGCATGGCCTTGATCCAGCGCGGTTCCTTGATGTCCAGGTTGCGCAAGGAAAGGATGCGCACGGCGTTCAGGGCGCCGGCCTTGTCCTTCTGAAAGGCGTCCTGGATGAGCGCCTTCAACTCGTCGGGGCTGCCCTTGGTCCAGTCCTGCAGGCACTCTTCAATGAGTGCTCTGGCAGCCTCGATTTCTTCGCCAAAGGCCACGCGTTCAGAAACCTGCACCTGAATCCGAAGCTCCCGATCAAAGGTGTCGAGCTGTGCATTGCCCTTTCGACCGCCGATGGTGGCGCCGAATTTGTCCGCAACCAGGGCGATGAAGGCGTCCACGTTCTGGAAGGCGTAGCTGCGGAATTCCTTGATCGATTCCTGGACAGCCAACGCCTTGGAAACCAGCTCGCGGACCAGCTCGTCTTCCATCTTGTCCTTGTCGGACACGATACTTTCCGGAACCAGGCGGCCGAGGGCGTCCCGCATGTATCCAGGTGGGACATCAACAGCAGTGGTCATAGATGCTCCTTATCTGCCGCACTGGGCGGCCGCATGTTGGGTGTTCATTTGCCGCAGTTCCTGGGCAATGACCTCGCACAGAGCCTGGGCACGGGCGCAGTCCTTGGGAATGCGGGCGGCCTGGCCGGTGGCCAGCAGGCGGATCAGTTCGACGGCCTGCACGGTGAGTGCGTCAGGCGCCCAGGGCGTATCCACGCTGGGGTTGGGATAGTCCTTGGCCTTGGCCGTGGTGCGGAAGAGCTTGATCCGGCCGCCTTCGGGCAAGCTGCGCTGCCCGTACTGCTCCACCAGGCCGGCCTTGCGCCAGTAGACCAGGCAGCGCCGGACGTAGTTGATAGTGGTGCCGGCCTGGCGGGCGATATCGTCCAGAGTCCAGGCCGGCGTATTGATGAGCATGGCATGCCAGACACGGGCGGCCACGGATCCGGACACCCCGGAGGATGCCTGCCACGCGTACACGCCACGGCCGGTTTTCACGACGCGCCCGCGCTCCACCAGTGCGTGCACGGCGTCCTTGGCCTGGTCTTCCGTCAAGCGCAATTCCTCGCGCACCTGCTTGATGGAGGACTTGCCCATTGCCCCAAGAAAGGCGGCCACGGCCTGGATGATCTCGTTACGCACGCCCATGGAGGCCTCCAGAGGGTTGCAGGGATGGCAGCGCCGCGATCATGGCCGGGGTGATTGTCTGGACGCCGGACGCCTTTCCCAGACGTTCCAGGGCCAGCATGTCCCGGCACACCAGACGGAAGTCCCCGCCGGCACGCTCGCACAAGGTGTGGGCGACGTCGGCCACGTCCAGGCCGGCGGCCTTGCCGCCGTAGACCGTCACGTCTTCCGGGGTGATGGGGCCGAATTCCACGCATTGCGTGACACGGGACCAGATGCGGCGGCGGGCGTTGATCATGCCGAAGAGGGCTTCCTCTCCCACCAGGACAACCGGCGCGCCGGTGATGTCGTGGATGTCGCGCAAGTGCTCTATGAGGGAGATGTGGCGCAGGCGGTCCGCTTCATCCATAATGACCACGGCGCGCCGGGCGTCCAAGGCGGCGAGAATCAGCCGCTTGCTTTGCTCAATGGTCCGCGGTTCCGCAGCAGGCACCAAGAGCGCGGCCAGGGCGCGACACATGGCAGCCGGGCTCCAGCCTTCCATGACTCGCAGGTATTTGGCTCCGGAGCGCACGGCGTAGGTCCGGCAACTCTCGGTCTTGCCGCGGCCGGCCCTGCCCCACACGAGGCCCAGGCCGGGCATGCCCTGGGCAGCGTCCTGCAGGATGGTCATGGCTTCCAACAATTTTACGTGGTTGGCTGTTTCAACAAACACTGCGTGATTCATCGGGATGATTCTCCTAGGCTGCCGCACGCTGCTTGTCCTTGCGGGCGAGGACTTGGGCCAGATCCGCGAAGCGCTGGCGGTACGGGTTGAAGGCGTTGGATTGTTCGAATTCAGCGCGCCAGGCCGCGTCATCGGCTGAGACGGCCTTGCCTGCAGCCTGGGCGCGGAAAATCCATTCATATCGGGCGAGATCGGAAACAAAGAACGCTGGCCGGTCGCTGGCCGGTTCTGCCCGGCTCTGCTGGTCCTGCTGGGCCGCGACGGCCAGGCTGCGCAGGCGCGCGGTTTCCTCGGGAGAGGTGGCCGGGATGGGCTGGGCTGCTACCTGGCCGGCAGGCAGGGCCTTGGGCTTGACTGCGGCAACGGCCATGGTTGGCTTCCAGTCCAGCACCTCAGCCAGATCCCGGCCTGTTTCGCCCAGGGCCTCGGCCAGGTCGGCTTTTGCCTTTTTGGCCATGCCGCGTTGCCGGGCCAGTGCCTCCTTGAGATCGGACAAGGCGGCGTCGCCGTCTTCCAGCATGGCCACCAGGGGATGCACGGCCTGCACGGGCAGGGCTTCGCCCAGGCTGCGGCCATCCAAGGCAATCTCCACGCGGGTCATGTCTGCGGTGTTGTAGTAGACAGTGACCGGGACCTTGATGCCCATGAGGGCATCGCTTTCGTAGTCCACGCCATAGAGCTGGACGCGGCAGTTGGCGGGCGTGCGCTCTTCGCGCCAGAGGAATTCGCGGTCCAGCCAGGCCATGTCCGGCGTGGGTTCCGGGAGGCCGGCTTCAAAGACTTCCAGGGGGGTCATGCCGTCCAGGCCGTCATGGGGCGTGCGGGCGTACCATTGGATGTAGGCGTCCAGCATGTGGGCGGCCTCGCGCACGGTGGGCACCCAATTGTTGGTGCGGGCCTCGTGCCAACGCCGGTGAAACTCTTCATTGCGCATGAGGTGGGCCGGCTTTGCCTCGATGGAGCTGCCGCAGTAGGACGGCACCAGGGGCTCGAACTGGGTTTGCAGCGTCCAGAAGAAGCGTTCAATGACCTTGGCGCGGGCGTTGTATGGGGCCGCGAAATGCACCAGGATCCCAAGGCGGCCGAAGAGCCCGGCAAAGTCCTGGAAGTCCGGGCTGGTGCGGGTGAACACCTTGGCCTTGAAGGCCTTGCCGTTGTCCAGGAGCAGGTGCAAGGGGGGCCGGCCCAGGGTCTGGCAGGCCATGCGCAGGGCGCCGGCCACGGCAATGGTGGATTCCGTGGGCATGATCTGCCAGCCCACGGGATAACGGCTGGCCCAGTCGTACATCATGACCAGCATGAGGCGTGCCGGCTTGCCGGTGCGCGGGTGGCGCACCGTGAAGTTGAGGACATGGCCGTCGGCCACCACGACATCCCCGACGCGCAAGACGGAATCGTCGCGGGTGATGTAAGGCAGGGCCTTGTCCTTCAAGGCTTTTTCGCCAAAGCGTGCGAGCAAGACCAGGTCGTAATTGCGCTCCTCGAAGCGCTTGATGAAGCGGTAGCAAACGTCGTAGCTCAACGCCGCTTTCTCGGCGTCTTTGGACTCCTGGGCGTCCTTGGTATGTTGGGCATCCTTAATCCCAAGGGCGGTGCAGGCGGCGCGCCACGCCAGGCGGATGCTTGGCCGCGAGGGGTGCAGCCAGCACCGCAAGATGACCTCCCGATATTCCATGGAAAGAGAGAGCCCGATCTGACGTGGCGTCGGGCAGAAGGCGAGGTAGTCGCCCTCGCTGCGGCGGTAGGTTTTGGACCACAACCGCAAGGACGCCTCGCTGACACGGCCCACGCGGGCATGGATTTCCGGGAACACCACCCCAGAATTGTAGGCCAGCACAAAGGCCTTGGCGGCTTGGGCCTTGTCGCCTCGCGGGGCGTTGTCCAAGGCTTCCTGAAACGCCTCGCCCAGGCGATGCCGGTCCAGGGCCTTGCGCTTGCTGCGCTCGCTGACGGGCAGTTCCGCCGGCACGTCCTGCTGCCGGATGGCCAGGGAGGACGTCTGCATGCCGGGCAGAGCCAAGGGCGTTTCCAGGTGCAGTCCCTGGGCTTGGGCCTGGCGGACGGCTGCCCGGACGGTCTCCGGGAGTTCCGCCAGGGCGAAGCGCAAGGGCTTGATGGACAGGGCCGGCCAGCCTTCGGCCACGGCCCGGCGTTCCAGGGCGCGGGGCGAGAGGGAGAGCACGTGGGCGAGCTGGGTTGCCAGGATGCTCATAGCGCCACCTCCATGTCGTCCAAGAGAGTATCGCCGCCATCGTGCACGGCCTCCAGGCTCGCATCCAGGCCGCCGCGCCGCGTCAGGCGGGACAGGCAATCCGGGCAATGCAACCGGTTGGCGGAGTGCACGCCACAGCAGCGGCACGGCCAGGTGCGCGCAGGGGGCGGCACATCCTCTGCCTCATGCAGGGCCAGCCATCCTGACGCCGCCGAAGACGACGTCAGGATGGAGGCGTATTGGCGCAGGCCCGGCTTCATCAGGCCGCGTCCTGCGTGGTGGAGGTGGAGGACGCGGTGGAGAGCGAGCCGGGGGCGTCGGTAGGATCCGTGAGGGGATGCAGCCGGACGGTGACGCGCAGGGTGGTGCTGCCGTCTTCCGGGGCCTGGTCGGGCCGGTCGGGCTGGTCGGGCTGGTCAGCAACGACATCGGCGATGTAGTTCGGCACCGTCCCCAGGCAGAACCCACCCGCGCCGCAGTCCGGGTCGAATTCCGTGACCAGACTCATGCGCTGCAAGGCCCACAGCCGCTGTTCATGGGCGATGATGGCCTGATGCACCAGCATGCCGCGCGGGCTTTTGCGCTCCAGCACCGCCAGCACCTTGGCCATGGAGAGCCCGATGAGGGGATCGTCCGGGCTGCTGTCGATCCAGTCCCGGCCGCAGGCAAACCCGAACTGCCGGCAGCGGAACTCGAACCAGGCGCGCGGATCGTGCCTGTCATGCAGCTCCAGGGCGTCGGCCAGACAGTCCAGGGTCATGACCCGCAGGGGACGGCCGTCCATGTCCACTTCTGTGGACGCGATGAGCACGGCCTCGGAGGGTGGCAGTTCAGGCAGGGCGGTGTCGGCATGGGGTTCCATAACGTCTCCTTTTGCGTTGGTACGATGAGGCGCTACGCCGCCTTGGGCGCGAGCTTGGGTTTGGCGGTTTTGGCGGGCTTGACGTCGGACATGGCCTGCAAGACATCGGCGTTGGCGGGGTTGTGCGGGCAGTTCACGCAGCCAAGTATGGGCTTGTGCATCGGCAGTGAGGGCAACAGCTCCGGCGGGCAGCCGCGTTTGAGCAGGGCGCGCGCGACGCCGAAGTCCGGCCGTTCGCCCTTGATGAATTTGTTGACCACGCTGGGGTTGATCCGCAGCTCGAAGGAGAGTTCCTGCGCATTCTGGATACCGAGGTTTTCCTGACACCACCCAAGCAAGGCTTTGGGATCGAAGGTCATGATGGGGCTCCTTGGGGAAGATTGGTGGAAGTGGAGCAGCGTTGTCGTCGGGCCGGGAACAGAGGATTGGTGGGACTATTCCAAACGCCAACCAATCAGCGGACACGTTGAATTTTTGAGCGATTTCAAAGAACCAGGCCGGAGGGATCGTCTTGCGGCTGAGCGCTTTGCTGACCGATTGCGGGGTGATGCCTAAGGCGATGGCGAGATCAGCCGCATATCTGGCGGAAATCGCTTGCATGAGCCGTGCGAATTGCCCTTCAAAACCAGAGGCCGGGTGTTGGCTGTGCATCTAGGGCCTCCCTGTCGAAGAGGGGTGAATCCCAGCGGGATTGGCTTCACGACTGGCCCGCAATTCCTGGCGCAGCTCGGCCAGTTCCTGACGCAGGGCAGCGACATCGCTGCGAAAAATCGCGCTGGTGTGCTCCGCGTTGGCAGCATGGCGGCAGGCATCGGTCAGGAACCGCCAGAAGGCGTTATCGGTTTGGTCGCAGACAATGATGGTTGCCATGGTCGTGCTCCTAGGCAGCCTTGCCGCTGGGGCGCGAGGTTTTGGGGGAGGGGTTGGGCATGCGGATGACCGGGGCACGGCGGGTGGCGGGCTCCAGCAGGCCCAACTTGCGGGCGGTGGAGAGGGCGGAACCGACGGTACGGTCGTGCTCGTCCAGCAGCTTGCCGATCTCCCGGTTCTTCAGGCCCATGCGCCGGTAGCGCACCGCGGGCAGGATGTGCTTGCGACGGCTGGGATGCAGGCCAAGGGCCAGGCGCACGGCGGCTTCCTTGTCCTCCCGGTGTTGCACCTTCAACAGCTCGATCTCGCCCTGCAGGGAGGCGATGTGTTCCTGCAGCTTGCCGTCATACAGCCGCTTGAGGAGCTGGGCGAAAACCATGCTGACTTCATTGGCTTTTTCCGTGTCGGACTTCATGATCAGGTACAGCGCACCAACCTGAGAAAAAACCCTGGTATTGCGGGTGCCTGCTTCGGTGGTCAATTTGACCACCGAAGTATGCTCCTGTAATTGTTGAACGTGGCGGCTGTGCAACTTGGCAATGTTTCTGTGAGGATCCGAGTACCCGAGCAACTGGCCGAGCTGGTCGCCGGTGAACCAGAATTCGCCATCGCGTTCCAGGTACTTGATTTCGCCCAGACCCTGGAGCAGGGGCTGCCCCGCGGCGATGGCCGGGGACAGGGACTGCAAGGAGGCGACGGGTTCCGCGTTGGGGGTGGCGTTGGGTTCGGGCTGGGGCTTGGGGGTGGTGAAACGGGAGAAGAAAGACATGGTGGGCTCCTTTGTTGTTCCGGATAGTGCCGAGTGTTGCTCCGCTTGGCCGGCCTGACAGGTGTCAGGCCTAAATCTGGCTCTTAGAGGATGAACCCTTTCAGAGCGGCGGCGTCTTCAGCCTGGACGGCTGCGGGGCTGCGGGCGGGGATGGTGGTGACGGTGACGCCTTCGGGACCGGCGGGCGTGTACGCGGCCAGACCGTCAAAAGAGATTCCCGAGAAGATGAGGGAGGTTGCGGACTGCTGGGCGGTGGGGGCGGTGTTTTCCATTGTGGGGCTCCGCAGTTTAAGCTATTTGCTGTCATTAAGGCCTTGCGGCCTACATTCGATGTCGTGACTAATGAAATACAGTCTAGAGATTAAATTGGCAATAGAAAAATTTGAAAATTTACGGGTGAGGCTAAAATAATGACAGAACAGACTGTGAATTTTAAGGATTTATACGCAAGGATGTTGGAGTCGATCCACGGAAATACCATGTCAGACTTGGCGCGCGCGCTTGAAATAACGCCTCAATCTGTAAAACGCGCCGTCGACAGCGAGACGATTCCACCAACATGGCCACTGAAAATAGCTTCTCAAAAAAATGTTTCCCTGGATTGGCTGTATTTTGGCCGTACTGCTGAATCCTCCATGGACGATCCGCAGCCCCTCGGTGCTCCTTTCTCCAAGGAGTTGGCGAACAGGCAACCTGCTGACTTGCCAGGAAGAATAGAGCGTCTCATGCGGGCTTCTGATGCTAAAAACTACAGCGAGCTTGCGCGAGCTCTGGGGATCAAGCCTGCAAGTGTCAGCGGGGCAATTGAAAAGAAGTCTCTTCCATCTAGCTGGTTCTTTAAAATCGCTGAGGATTTTAATGTTTCTATAGACTGGCTCTACTATGGGCCGTCCTCCCCACACATTGCCATCACCCCGGCGGGCGCTTCCGCCCATGGGGTTCGAGATGTGCAAGCCCCTGACTCTGGGTTGCCTTTGGTTCGGCTTCGGTTGGTCGGGCACCGCCTGGATGAGCATGGTGCATTGATCAATCACGGCGAGGCTTCGGTTGCATTTCATAGGGAAGCAATGCAGGCCCTTGGCGATCCCGATCGGATGGCCTGCCTGCGGGTGACGAACAACGAGATGGACAATGTGATTGTGAACAATGACTTGCTGGTCTTTGACCAGGGGCAGGTGGAGCCCGCCAGTGGCAAGGTGTATGTGGTGGCCGTGGCTGGGGAACTGCTGGTGCGCACGCTGTTGCGCATGCCCAGCGGCATTGCCTTGTGGGCGGCAAGCCGGCCCACGGACACCCAAACGATGCTGCCCAAGGACAGGTCTGCGGCCTGGATTGTGGGGCGCGTGGTGTGGCTTGGGCGGGCGTTTGGATAGTTGACGCCCCGCCCTGGAAGGCGCATATTCTGTATGCGGCGCACGCGACACGGTGTTATTCTCCCGGCCGTAGCACGTGGATCCTTCGGGGTCTGCGGAGCGCCATGCAGGGTTTTGCGGGAGGCCCTGCCGTGCGCCGTTTTCTTTTGCCTTCCATTCACAATCCCTTGATAATATTGTATCTAAGTCATCCTGACGTGCGTTGCTGGATGGCCTTGCCCACCCCATATTGCAGGGCGGATATATGCAGCAATTGCAGCACGATGAAGGTGACACCATATTGGGGCCTCCTTCATCTGCCTGTAATGCTGTGCCTTTTTGATTTCCCTTTGAGAATGTGCAGCAATCACAGCGAGATGCTTCCGTCCCCAAATTGACGACGGAAGCATCTCGCTGTAATGTCACACCTTTTCTTCCAACAGTCGGAAATGTGTTGCAAATCAAGCATGATACTTCGGTGGTCAATATGACCACCGAAGTATCATCCCGATATATCACATTTTTATGCCGCCTCATTCCGCCACCTCGCCCAAGAGCACTTCGCCGTTGGTCAGGCGGCGTTGAATGTCTGCCCAGCGGGTACGGCGAAAGCTGGTCACGTAGTTGCGCTGGCCGGTCTTGGTGGCCTTGACGGCGGCCAGCCACCATTCGCCGTCTTTCTTGAGGCAGACCACGGTTTGTTCCCCGTCCTGGATGACCAGGTCCGGAGTGGAGAGCAGCTCCGGGATCCGGGCGTAGTCTCCCATGCCCAGTTCGGGGTGATGGTCCTTGTTCTTCTGGAGGGTGTCTCCGGAGAGGAAGGCCCCTGGCCCCTGGGCGCCGATGGCTTCTTGCACGGGCTCGGGCACCACGCCGGCCAGCATCTCCACGCCGGGCACGGGGTTGTTGTAAAACTCCTGAAAGGCCTCGCCCTTGAGCAGGCTTTCGGCCACCTCTTTGGCCAGCCCCTGGGGGGCGGCGGCCATCTTGGCGGCCAGGGAATCGCCCATGCGGGCGGGATCGCCGGGCATGTGGTCGAAGCCGGGATCCTGACCCCAGGGGACGTCGAAGACTTCCCCGTTGCGGGGGTTGGTCCATTTGCGGGTTTCGCCGTAGCCGGGAATCTGGTCATCAGGCGTGGGCGCAAGGCCACGGCGCTGGCGCTTGCCGTCACTCATGGAGCTGACGGTGCAGCGGCAGAGGTAGGCGTTGGGCGGAAAATGGGTCTTCCACCAGGGGTGGTCATGGCGCAAGAGCATGCCGTCCCAGGCGCGATGCTGCGGGCGGGTGCGGTCATCCAGGACGCTTTCGTAGCGCCACCAGGGGCGGCGGTCGGCCATGTCCTGCAAGCGCTGGCGGCGGCCGGCGTTGTAGGCGTCCAGCATGTTCTGCCGGAAGATCAGCTCCAGGCGGCGCGGGCTGCCCAGCTGGACGGTGCGCTTCTTGCCGGTTTTGGGGTCGATGATTTCCTTCTTGCCCCACCAGCCGGCCTTGCGCATTTGGGGCTCAATCTCTTTGCGCCAGTCATCGAAGGTTTTGCCTTCGCGCAGGGCGTCTTCCAGTGAGTCTTGCGTCTTCTTGAGCAGATCCAGGTCCAGCATCTTGGCGACGGTGAAGTCCTTTGCATGCTGTTCTCCCCAGACGTCTGAATAATGGTCCGACGGGGCCAGCCCCTTGCCGCCGAAGTGGTCGATGGCCTCCTGGGGATCGACATCGAAGCGGATGTCCATTGGTTCCGCAGGCATCAGGCGTCTTCCCCTTCATCTGGCTGCCCGTCCTGCCCGGCCTGCCCGTCCTGCACCTCCAGCTGGCCGTAGAGATTGGCAATAAAGCCGGCCCTGGCCAGGCGGTGGCCCAAGCCCTCGGTGGCGGCGTGATCGAAGCCGGTCTGGACCGTGGCCAAGGCTTCCTCGAAGCTGCCGCAGGCCTGGAGCCGGGCGAGGAGCGGGGCGACCAGTTCTTCCTGCACCTGCCGGGAGAGGGCTTCCACGGTGGCCTCGGCATGGGCCTCGGCCTCGGTGACGGCTGGTGATTGTGCTGCGTTGGCAGCAAGTTGCGACGGCAGGAACCCGCCTGCACGCGTCTGCTGGGGGGCGGGCGGGGCCTCCGGCGCGGCAGGGCCGGCGGGCGTGCTGGCCTGGCGCAGGCTGCGCAAGGTGGGTTCGTCGCCTTCGGCCTTGGGGATGCGGAACTTCTGGCGAATCCACCACAGGGGAATCTCGTCATAGCCGGCCTGGCCCAGGGTGGCGATGACCTGGGCCAGGGCCTGGAGGTCCGCGGGTTCCGGGACGTCAATGGCCAGGGTGGGATAGGCCGGCTGCGGGCCGAAGTTCAGGTCCACCAGGGGCTTGACAAGATCGCGGTTGAGGGTGGCGCAGAGCTGTTCGGCGTCGTCGCGTTGAAGGTCCCAGCGGACCTGGTTGTGCACCTCGCCCAGGGCATAGGCCCCGCCACCACCGGAGGCCGTGTCTGTGGTCAGGGTGCCGCCAATGAGGGCGATGGAAATGCTGCGGGTGGTCCAGTCCAGGAACCCCTCATGCGGGGTCTTGGCAGCGCTAGAGAATTTGGTTTCCAGCAATTCCAGCTGCATGCCCTGGGGGATGATGACCGCGGCCTCGCTGCTGATGGCCTGGGCCGCGGCAAGCAGGGTGTTCTGTTCCGTTTCCGTGGCACCGGCAGGATAGCGACCCAGCCGCGTGGGAATGCCGTAGCTTTCCACAAAGCGCGCCCAGCCGGCGAGGTTGTAGTTGCGGAAGAGATACAGCCACGCCAGGGTACGATACAGGGGACCGCGCCAGGGCACGCCGCTGCGGGCCTGGGACCGGTGCACCAGCCACTTGAAGGGCCACAGGGGCTCGGGTTCCCTGAGGCTGCCATCCCCGGCCAGGCCCAATTCCAAGGCCCCATTCCCAAGGCGGAGCCAGCCAAAGCGCCGCTGTTCCACGAACTCCAGGCGCGTGGGCACGGCCTGGCCTGCGGAGACGTCCCAGTACAGCTCCAGGGCGGCGAAGCCCTTGCCCGTGGCGTCCAGGGCATCGCGGAAGGCCTGGCGCAGGGGCAAGGCTTCCAGGACCGTTTGACAGAAGCCGGCTATTTCCGCGGCTTTTGGCGAATCGTCCGCGGCATCCATTTGCCAGCTGCGACCGGAGACGGCGCGCTTGCGGATGCTGGCCAGGTGGCCGATGTGGGGATCCTTTTCTTCCATCTCGTCAAACAGGTTGGCCTGGGCGGCCACATCCCCGGCGCCGCCGGCCCGCAGCAGGCCGGCCAACTGCCGGGCCGTGAGGGCCCCGCGGGCGGGAGTCCAGGTGTCCAGGCCGGCGGAGCCGCCCAGCCGGGAGCGCCGCCGGACGGCTTCGGCCTGGGATTCCTTGAGGTCCCGCGATGAGACGGGCACGCCGCGATGATCGTACAACGTAGGCATCTCAATATCCTTGAAGTGTTAGAATCCGCGCTGCCTGCCGCCAAAGAGCCGGCCAAAGATGCCGCCGCCACCGCCGCCACCAGAAGACTTGAAGGCGATCTGCCCGGCGTGGCGTAAAAGGGACCAAGCCAGCTCCAGGGCGTCTGGCCCGTCGTCGTGTGCAGCCTGGGGGAATTCCTGGAGCTGCTGGTTCAGGGTGCCGTGCAGGGGGTTGAAGAGGATTTGCCCCGCGGCCACAGGTGCTTGCAGGGACAGGATGCGGACTTCCTTGGCAAAGAGGGGCTTGACCGCGAGCACGGGCACGGGCACCCCGGCTTCCAGGGATTTTTCCAGAATGATGTCCCGCAGGACGGCCTGGAAGGCCACGTCTTCCACGGCCCATTGGGCGCAGCCCCACTTGCGCTGCAGCTCGATGACGCGATCCACGGTGGCCATGGGATTGCGCCTGGTGACGTCGGCTTCCAGCACCAGGGCCTTGCGATCGTCCCGCTGCCCCAGGATAACGATGCCCGTGAAGTCGCCCTTGATCAGGCCCTGGGCAGGGTCCACCGCCCCGACGATCAAGCGCCAGGCGTTGGGCATCTCCACGTAGAAATGGAGGGTCCGGAAGACCTGGGAGTCCGGATCAAGGGGCTGATTCTGCTTTTCGGTCTGGAAGGTGTGCGGATCAAGGGCGCGCTTGGCCATGAGCCGCTCCAAGGGCTCCATCTCCGGCCAGAGGACTTCCGCGCCTGCGTCCATCTCCCCTTGGCGGGCCTTGTAGAAGGCCGCTGCCGCCGGGGCGTCCACGGCCAGCAGCCTGCCCCATTCGTCCCAAAGGTCCAGGCGTTCAGGCATGCGCGCCACGGCGCTGAAGGTGTGGCTCTCGAAGTCCGGCCGCCGCTGCATGCGCGCCACCAGACAATCCGCATGGAGCATGGTGCCTACCAAAATCACCTGCAGGCTGCCGTCGGCCAACCCCAGCTCCAGCACGGCTTTGACGAACCAGCTTTCGACCTTGTCCCGCTGGGTCTTGGAGAGGACGTTTTCATCGTTCTCCAGGTCATCCGCGAGGACCAGGGACGGCCGCAGGCCGTTGATGTTCAGGCCGCGGATGCGTTTGCCGGAGCCCAGGGCGGCCACGGGCACGCCTGAGGCGGTGATGATTTTGTCCTGCCGCCAGAGCCGGCCTTCCCCCACCAGCTCCGGGAAGTCTGCAGCCAAGCGGGGATTGTCTTCCAACTCGACCTTGATGACGGCCAAGGACTGCTCGGCAAGTTCCGAGGAATCCTGCAGCAGCACGGGAAAGGCCGCATCCCCTCGCGCCAGACGCCACAGGCAGTAGGCCCGCACCAGATACGTTGTCTTGGCATAGCCGCGGGGCGCGGCGATGCAGAGCTTTGCCCCCTGTCCCCAGCATGGGGCCTGGGCGAAAATCCAGTGATGAAAGGATGATGAGGGCCGGTCCAGATAGTGCGGCAGGTAGGTTTGGCAGAACAGCCGGAAGTCTGCCTTGGCCGCCGGGATGCGGTCCTCGCGCCCGGTTTCGGCCAGGGCGGACATGCGCTGCAGGCGCTGGCGCAGGGCGGCCAGGTCGCGATCCAGCTGTTTGCGGTCCAGACGTTTTGGCGCGGGAGGCATCAGGCGAACTCCTTGCGGACCTTGTCCCGGATGGCGTCCAGACTGGCCTGCAGCCACAGGGCCAGGTCATCACGGCCGTCTTCGATGGCTTGATCCACCAGCAGGTCCAGGGTTTTGGCGACAACTTCGCCCACGTCGATCCTGGGATCCGTGCGCACGGCCCGGATCAGTTCCGAATAGGTCCGGGAGTAGGTGCGCAGGATGTCCAGGCGCTTGGCCGCGTCCGTAATCTCGCGCAGCTTGGGCAGTTCTTCAGCAAAGCAGCCGAAGAGCGTGCCCAGGAACTGCTGATGCGCTTCTTCCGTGGCCGTCTCCCCCACCCGGCATTCCACCCGCAGGGCGTCCCAGTCTGCGCCGTTTCGCGCATCGATACGGCGATGATACTGCACTGATGCCGGCTGCAAATCGAAGAGAACGGCAATCTCATCAATGCTCTTGCCAGCGGCGTACATTTGTCGCATCTTCTTGCGCACCTTGCTGTAGTCCTTCATGGCACATCCTTACCATATTTTATGCTTGTGAAACACTAAAGCGCTTTAGTGGATTGCGTTGTACCGATCTATTACAACGCAAACTGTGCATTGCGTCTAGGTTGCTTTGTTTCACTAATGCGTGAAAATGTTCTCTTGAACCAGCGGTACAATGTGAGGGCAATAGGGGTGCAGCATGGTGCGTGACATGATCGAACAGTGGCGGACGCTCGCGGACCATTGCGGCGTCAAGAGCGCGCTGGCTGCGGCCGGGGCGTATCTGGTCGGGCCGGTGGATGCCGTTGTCTGGGGGCTGGTGACCCTGCTGGTCCTGGATTTCGCGTTGGGCTTCGGGCGGGCCTGGACGGCCGGCACGCTTTCCGGGCGGCGCATGCTGCACGGCGCGGGCAAGTTCGTGCTCTTTGGCCTGGCCGTGGTCATGGGGCATGTATTGGATGCCATGTTTCTTGCCGGAATCGGTCTGGAATTTCCGGTAACCTGCCGTAATCTTATTATCGTCTATCTTGCTCTCAGCGAGAGTCTGTCCATCTGCGAGCACCTGGCCTGCCTGAATGTGCCCCTGCCGGCACGGCTGGTGGCCAGGCTCAAATGCTACCGGGACGAAATCAGCAACACCGAAAGCGCGTCGCGGCCTGCAGGCCGGCCGCGTGCCTAAGGAGCATGAGATGACGACTATGCATCGCAGCGTGGTGCGCTTGGCCGTGGAAGCCAATGCCGTGCAGTCCGGAGCCCGGCTGCTGATCCTGCCGCTGGGTGAGATCAAGGGGCGCGATGGCCGGTATTGGGACCTGACCCCCGGAGACGCCCAGGCCCTGGTGAACATTGTCCAGGCCGAAGGCGTGGATATTGTCATCGACTATGACCACTCCACCTGTTGGAGCGGTGGCCGGGCCGCCGGCTGGCTGCGCAATTTCCAGCTGGAGGATGCTGGCATCACGGCGGAAGTGGAATGGACTGAAGCCGGGTCCGCGGCCATTGCCTCCAAGGAGTATCGGTATCTTTCTCCGGCCTTCGCCACGGATGAAGGGCCGCGCATCCTCCGGCTGCACTCTGTTGCTTTGGTGAACAACCCGAACATTGCGGAATTGCCCGCCCTGAATGCGGCTGGCGTCGCGCCGGGCAGTCCGCCCGTTTCGCCCGTTTCGCCCGGCCCCGCTGCATCGGCTGCCCCGGCATCCTTGGAGCAGCTCTCCGTGGAGCAGCTCTCCGTCCAGGTGCAGTCCTTGGCCGGCCAGGTTCGCCTGCTGACCGAGCAGAACGCCAGCACCATGAACGCCCTGGCGGCAATGACATCGGCCCAGCAGCACTCGGCTGTAGAGGCCCTGGTGGCCAATGCCTGTGCCGATGGCCGGTTGACGCCGGCCCAGCGCGATGCGGCCATCGCCCTGGGCAAGGTGGACAAGAACGCCCTGGAAGCGCTGCTGAATGCTACCCCCAAGGGGCTGGCCACCCTGGCGGCGAGCCAGGCCGGCCAGGGCGCAGGTCCGACGAACGGCGATCCCGCCATGGCAACGCTGGACGGCAATGACCTGGCTATCTGCAAGGCCATGGGGCTTGATCCGGCCAACTATGTAAAAACCAAGGCCCAGGCCGGCGCACGGACCGGTCGGAATGGCCAGACCGGGAAGGAGGGCTAGGCCATGATGGATCGCGATACGCATTGCATCCAGGGTGAGTTGTTCGAATACCTTCCCGCGCCCACGGCCACGGAGTTTCCGGTGGGCCACATGGCCGCGGTGGATGCCACCGGCCTGTTGCACCTGGCCGCTGACGCCGAGGGGCTCGTTGTGGTCGGGCGCATTGAACGTGGCCTCAGGCATGGCCGGGTGACCGTGCGCCGGGGCGTGTTCAACTGGGAAAAGGCCGCCGCCACGCCGCCCACTGCGGCGAACCTGGGGCAGTTTGTCTATGTGGCAGACTCCGAAACCGTCTCGGTGGCCGCTGGCGTCAACGGCATTGTGGCGGGCGTGCTGCTCAAGGTGGACGATTTCGCCTGGGTGGACACCGGGTTTGTCCGCAAAGACCTCGACCCCGCGGCGGCGGGCTAGGAGCTATTTGTATGCTTGTGAACGCGCAGAACATTGCGAGCTTTTTCGTCGGCCTGAACACGGCCTTTCAGAGCGGGCTGGCCCTGGCCGCGCCCAAGTGGCCGGCCATCGCCATGCACGTGCCTTCCACCAGCGATGCCGAAGACTATGGCTGGCTCTCGGGGCTGCCGAGCATCCAACGGTGGGTGGGCGACAAGGAGATCAAGAACCTCAAGGCCAACGGCTACACCCTGGCCAATGAAGACTTCGAGGGCACCTTTGGCGTGCCTCGCAACTCGCTGGCCGATGACAAGTACGGCATGTTCGCAAATACGGCCGCGGCCTGGGGTGGCAAGGCGGCTTTGTGGCCGGATGCGTTCCTTTTCCCGCTGCTGCTGCAGGGGTGGGACGGCATCTGCTACGATGCCAAGCCCTTTTTCTCCAATGCCCACCCGTACAAGGGCGGCGTGCAGAGCAACAGCGGGGGCGGCAACGGCACGCCCTGGTTCCTCTTGTGCACCAGCCAGGTGGCCTTCAAACCCCTGGTGTTTCAGGAGCGCGAAGCGCCCCACCTGGTGGAGCTGGCCGGCCAGGGCGAAGGCGAACGCAATGCGGTGACCAACACCCATACCTTCATGAAAGGGCAGCTGCTTTACAGCGTCGAAGCCCGCGGGGCTTTCGGCTTCGGGTTCTGGCAGCTGGCCTACGGCAGCAAGCAAGAGCTCAACACGGCGAACCTCAAGGCCGCGCGCCAGGCCATGGAAGAATACGTGGACGACGCCGGCACGCCGCTGGACGTGACGCCCAACCTGCTGGTGGTGCCGCCCTCGCTGCGTGGCGCAGCGGAAGTGCTGGTGAACAAGGAAACCTTGGCCGGCGGCGAAACCAACGAGCTCTACAAGGCCTTTGAGCTCTTGGTGTCCGGACATCTGCGCTGAAATCTCAGACTAGTCTGAGACTAGTCTGAAACGCGAAGGAGGGCACAGGGCATGGCCTATTGCAATGCGGACGACTTGCGCCGCGTGTTGGGTGAAGACGATTTGGCGGACCTGGTGGGCGGCTGGCCGTATGAACCGGAAGCGGGCCGCCGGCTTGAATCCGTCTGTGAGGCGGCCAGCGCCGAAGTTGACGCCTATCTGTCCACCCGCATGGCCGTGCCCCTGGCCCAGCCCAGCCCGCTGGTAGTGCAACTGACGTCCCGGCTGGCCGTGCATGGCCTCTTTCGCCAGTTGCATACTGTGCCCGAGGCCTGGGCGGCAGACCGTGCCGAGGTGCTGCGCCTGCTGGCGGCCATTGCAGCCGGGCGGTTGTCTCTGGGCATGAGCGATCAGCCGGTTGCGGCTGGCCGTGCCCGGGCCGTGCGGGGGGATGGCCGGTTGGCCGGGTTGGAACAGGTTTTTTAACGAGCATTGAAGGAGCCGAATATGGCAGGGTACGGATTTGGGCTGGAGGAAGGGGCCGTCCTGAGTGGGATTTTGACCATGCGGCCCATGGACTCCGACGAACCGATGGTGGACCTGGGCAACGCCACGTTGCTGGTGACGAACATCTCCACGAAGACCACGGAACGCCTCTCCCGGCGCAAGGGAACCAAAGGACTCCCGCTGGATAGCGCCACCTCGATCGATACCGTGGGCGGCAAGCTGACCATCGACACCCTGAACCGGACTACCTACGCCCTGGCCACCATGGGGGCTGATTCCGACTTCATCCAGGCCGCCGGCACGGATCAGCAGGTCGCGCTGAAGTTGTACGAGCGCGGTTATATGGATTTGGGAAAGTACAAGGTCTCCAACGTGCGCGTCACAGGCGGGGTTGAAGGGACGGACTTTGAGGTCCTGCCCGACTCCGGGCAGATCAAGCTTGTGCCTGGCGGCGCCTTGACTGACGGCCAGGAATATCAGGTGACGTTCAACTGCGCCTACATCGACGGCTACCAGATCGATGCCGGCACAGTGGCCGTGGCCTACGTGCAGCTCCGGCTGGACGGGGTGAACGAGTTTGGCAACAAGCCGTTTGTGCTGGACATCCCCAAGGCCACCCTGTCTCCGGATGGGGATCTCAACTGGATCAGCGATGAGGTGGTGGAGGCCGGCTTCAACATCAAGACCCTGCTCAAGCAGGGCGAGGCAGGCATGTACCGGATGCGGACCTTCCCGCGGGCGACGCAGACGCCTGCATAGTCGGAGGCATCCATGCGGACCGTTCCTGATTTAGGAGATAAGTACAAAACACTGCAGGGGTTGGTGCGGCTGCTGGGGCTTGAGGATGCCGTAGCGCTTTGCAATGCGTACGCCGGGTTGCTCGTCTATGTCCCGATCCGTGCGCCGGTGGAGCATCCATTGCGCCAGCTCTTGTCTCCCGCTGCCTGGCAGGCCCTGCATGGTGCCTATGGAGGCGTACGCGTGGATGTGCCATCCGCAGAGCCCGTGCTGCGGGCGGCGAGAAACGCCGAATTGCGCGCCCGCCGGACCGCTGGCGCATCGGTGCGGGAGTTGGCGGTGGCCTACAGCCTGACGCCCCGGCGGGTGTCTCAAATTCTGCGAGAGGGCGGGGCCAATGTCTGTTGAAACCGTGATTGTGATTGATTCACATCCTGTGGATGCGTTGTTGCGGCGCCTGCGTGACGGCCTGCAGGATACTGCGCCGGCCTTCAAGGAGGTGGGTCAGGAGCTGGTGGACATCAGCATGGAGGCCTTCCGGAGGCAGGCGGACCCGGCAAATGGTGACCCCTGGGAGCCTTCGGGACGCGCCCAGGCTGAAAATGGACAAACCCTCATCGACACCGGGCGGCTGCGTGCATCCATTACCGCCAGGTCAAAGCATCTGGAAGTCTCGGTGGGCAGCAATGTCGTGTATGCAGCCATCCATCAAACGGGTGGGCGCACCAAGCCGCACGTGATCCGGCCCCGATACAAAAAGGCCCTCTGGTGGCCGGGCGCGGCCGGCCCGCGCAAGAAGGTCAATCATCCTGGCTCAGTCGTCCCGCCGCGGCCATATTTGGGCGTGGGGGCAGAGGACTGGGACGAGATTTCAGACATCCTCACCCACCATCTGGAGCGTGCCTGATGCAGCGTCTTTCCTATGCCCCGGCTCATTCGATCCGCGACATCGAGACAGCCATCGTGCGCACCCTCCTGGCACTGCAACTGCCTGGCGTGCAGGTGGAACCCTACCGGTTCCAATTTGACCAGGCGCAGTTGCCGACCTTGCGGCAGCGACTGCCGGCCTATCTGGTCGCCTGGAATGAATCCAGGCCTCTGGCGTTGGAGAATCGCCGGCATGCCGAGCGGCTGCACTTTGCCGTGATTTGCGGGGACAAAAGCTTCCGGCGTGATGTGGCTGCGGAAGGCGGCGTCTCCGGCCCGGGCGTCTATGCACTGGTTGAGGCGGCCCGGGATGCCATGCATGCCCAGGTTGTCCTGCCCGGCCTCAAACCCTGTGTGGTGGAGCGGGCCTACGGCGCAAGCTACGCCAATGGCATTGCCATTTGCATTGTGGATGTGACGCTGGATCAAGTCAGGGTCCACAACCACTCGTAAAAAGAAGGATTTTGCCATGCCTGTTCAGACTCGTACCGTTCCGACCGCCGTGCGCGCCATCACCGTCACCGAGCCGACCCTTGCCACGCTGTGGCAGGTCGTGGGCCGGCCGGACATCCTGTTTGATCCCCATGAGGTGATGACCGGACGTGCTCCGCTGCCTGCCTCGCTGTTGGCGGCGGTTTCGGATCTGCAGCCCGAGGAGTTCGGCAAGCTCACGCCGTCCGAAGCGCGCGCTGTGACCGCTGCCGTGCGGGAGGTGCTGGCCGATTTTTTGCCCCTGCTCCAGGAGCTGCACGGGGCAAAGGGGCTGCTCGACCAGCTGGCCAGGCCTTGCGGGACGCGATCGAGCGGGCCGTCTGCGTCCTCGTGAGCCGGGGACATGTAGGGGCCTGGCAATACGGCTGGGGCGTGGCGGTCCGGATGCTCAACATGCTGGCGGAAAAGAAGAGAACATAGCTCCCCATGGCGAACGACCTGCTGTATCAGATCAAAATCACCGCCGAAGACAAGGCATCCACCGTGATCAATGACGCGGCCGGGCGCGCACGTGATGCGTCCGGCCGGTTTGTGAAAATGGGGGAAGACAGCACCGCGGCGGCCCGCAGCGCCACGGCGGCCCAGACGGAACATGGACTGGCGCTGACCGCTCTGGCTGGCAAGGTGGCCGGGGTGGCTGTGGCCTATGTTGCGTTCCAGACAGCCGTCAATCTGGTGTGGGAGCTGGTGACGGCGGCCAAGGAACTGGGCACCGCGGCTGTGGACACGGCCGGGAAATATGAGCAGTTGCGCAATGCCCTGGATACCGTAACCGGTGGGCATGGGGACACTTGGTTCGAGCAGCTCAATGCCTGGGCCAAGGTCATGCCGGGGAACACGGCTGAGGCCGTGGATGCATTCAAAAAGCTCCGGTCGATGGGCGTGCAGCCCACCATCAAGGACATGACCACGCTGAAGGATACCGTGGTGGCCGTGGGCGGGGGTGATGAGGCATTCTCCGGCATTGTGACCGCGTTGGGTCAAATGCAGGCCAAGGGCAAGGCGTCGGCCGAAGAATTGATGCAGCTCGCCGAACGCGGCGTGCCGGCATATGCCATCCTGCGGGAGGAGCTCAAGCTCACGGGCGCTCAGGTGGCGGACATCGGCAATCAGGCCATCCCCGTGGAAAAGGTCATGGAGGCCCTCATGGCAGGGCTGCAGAAGCGCTTCGGCGGCGCAGCCGCAGGCATGGCCGACACCTGGGAGGGCATGACGCAGACCCTGGAAAGCGAGTGGGAAGACTTCCTGCGGCTGGTGGGCGATGCCGGGGTCATGGACTATGCGAAGGCGCAGATCAAGGCGCTGTTGGCCGAAGTACAGCGGATGGCCGAGACTGGCGACCTGGAGCGCTGGGCTCGCAAGACGTCAGAGGCCCTGGTGAACCTGGGCACCATTGTGACCGGCGTGGTCAAGGTGCTGGGCACCCTGGCGCGAGGGGTGGTTGAGCTGGGCAGCAATGCCGGACCATGGCTGCGGGTGCTGGAGGTGCTGGCGTCCCTGCCGCTTTCGCCGTTGTCCGGGTTCGCGGGTGAAATATCGCGACTGCGCGTCGAATATGAGGCGGCATACGCCGCCAGCCAAACATTTGCAGATGCGACCACTGCGGTTGCCGGCGTGTTCCGCGAGGCCACGGCGGCGATTGTGGAGCACTACGACGCCCTGGCCGCGGCCGCGAAAAAAAGCAGCCAGGACGAAGTTGCCCAGGTGGCGGCCGTGCTGGCGGTGCGACGGCAGCAGCGAGATGTGGTGATCGCCCTGGCCGAAGAAGAGGCCGCTGCCCGTCAGGCGGCGTTGGACAAGGCTGGTTTGGCCGAACAAAAACATGCCGCCGAGGCAAAGGCCATTGAGGAGTCACTGTCTCAGGCCAGGCTGGGGGCCTTGCAGGCCTATGCCGCGTCTGCGCAGCAGATATACGATCAGGTTATTGCCCATGGCCGCAAGCTCCAGGAAGAGCTCACCAGCTTGCAGGCTGCGCAGAAGGAATTTGCAAAGACCGCTGCTGACTTGATCCTTGAAACAGCGCTCAACACCATGAATCCCACCCAAAAGGTGGCGGCGTTGAAGCGTGAAATCATGGCGGCCAATGCCGAATTGCGGACGTTGGTGGCAAAAGGAGACGCAGAATCCCTCAAGCAGGCCGAAGAACAGCTCAAGAAGCTGGCATCCTTGTACAAGCAGATGGAGTCGGCAGCGAGTCCGGCGCAGAAGCCGACCATCGCTCAGGAGGCGGCCCAGGATGTGCAACGCGGCGCAGAGCTCATTGGCAAAGCCTGGGACGCTGTGACGCAAAAGACCAAGGATGCCGCCACAGCAAACGAGGCGGCGGCAAAGCAGATCGGCGATGCCGTGGGTGATGCAACCGATGAAGTCAATAACGCCAAGCCCCAGATCGAGGTGGTGCACAATGCCGAGGTGGTGAAGGCCGAAATCCTCGCCGTCTTGAACGGGCTCTCAACCACTGGAACGCACACCGTGCTCTTTCAGGACGCAAGCGGCAAGCCGTATGCCCCGGCATCGCCTCTGCTGCAGGAAGGACAGCTGGTTATCAAGGCGGTGACCGAGGCGGCCCAGGCGCGCGTGGATGCGCTGGCCGCGCCGCAAACCAAGGAAGTGGCTGTCGCGGTGGTGAACACGGCGGAGGCAGCCTCAGCGTTTGAAGGCCTGACTGCGGCAGCAGAGAAGGCCATCACGGTGCACCCCATCGGGGATGCCGCCGTGGCCTTGTTTGAAGCACTGATTGCGCCAGCGGAAAAACCCGTGACACTGGTGGCGGATGCCACAGTGGCTCAGGAAACGCTGGAGGCCGTGATGGCACCGGCGGAAAAGTCCATCGTGCTGCATGCCGAGGCTGATGCGGCGCAGGACGTCATTGCCAATGCCCTGGCCCCCGAGGAAAAATCCGTGACGCTGGAGGCCGAGGCCGCTGCGTTCAAGGCCTTGCTCCGGGAACTCTTGAAGCCGGAAACGAAAATCATCACCATCGAAGAGCGCCGCAAGGGAGGCGGCAACTCTTCTGGAGACGCCGGGGGCGAAGGTGAGGCCCCCGGGTACGCCACAGGCGTGATTCTGCCAGGGTATGGCGGCGGGGATATCATCCCGGCCCGTCTGGAGCCGGGCGAAGCGGTGACGGATAAGGAAACCGTGCGGTTCTTTGGCGCGCAACTGTTCCGGGATCTGAAGCGGGCACGCACCGGGGAAATTTCCCTGTCGGAGCTGGCGGCCCGCATCCAGCACGCGGCAGTGGACCTCCGGATTCCGGTGCGGCAGATCACCGAACCCTTGCGCTACAGCGCTGGCGGGCTGGCCCCCGCGCCTGCGGGAGGCTTGTCCGGCGGCCATTGGGGCACCTTGACGTTGGAAGTGGGCGGCCGGGAATTTCAGGTGGTCTCGGAACGCGCCGTGGCTGCGGACCTCGCCGAACAGTTGACCAGAGCCCGTTTGGCCGGAGTTTCCCGTGCGCCTCGCTGACGTGGATCTGGAAGATGTGGCCATTCTGGATGCATGGCACGTGCCCATGGACGCCAAAATGGAACGCACACTGTCCGGGGCCTTGCTGGTCTGGACCGCTCCGACGCAAGGGATCCCCATGGATCTGGTAGGCGGAGCCGAATACGGCTGGTTGCCGCGCGCGAGTCTGGATCGGCTGCGGGAGTTGGCCAGCCAGGCCGGCGCCGTCTATCCATTGGAGCTCAATGATGGGCGCGCCCTGCAGGTACTGTTCCGTGTCTGGGAGCAGCCGTGCATAGACGGCCGAGCCGTCTATCCCGATGCGGATCCCGCCCCGGATGATCCCATTGCAGACATCATCATCAAGGTGGTGGCGCTGTGACGCTGGTGCTGCTCTGGGGATCCCAGTCGGACCTGCAAGGGCAACTCCCTTTTCCCGTCAGCGTGGGCGTCACGCGGCGGCAGCTCCTGTTCGCAGGGATGGGCAAGCGCAGACGGCTGGCGGTGTGCTCTGCATTGAGCGCCGGTCGCCGCGGCCGCCTGTGCATTTCCGGCAGCACTGCGGCCGGCTGCCGCGGCATGCTGCCCCTGGGTGTTGAACTGGCACGCGTGGATGCCCGACGCGGCCACCAGGCGCTGCTGGACGCCGTGCTGCCCGTGCTTGTCCCGTCGGTTGGCATGCCGGCGGTTCTCCTGGACGGGCAGGACATCAGCACGGCCGTGTCTGATATCTCCATCAGCCTGGATCAGGACGCGCTGCATGATCAGGTCGATCTGACCATCCTGGCCCCGGCGCATTTTGGGACGGCCGATCCGGCGCGCCTGCCGGGCACGCTCCGGCTGCAGGTACAATTCCGGGGTGGTCCGGCCCATGCGTTTCTGGTGGAGCGTCGGGAGCTGGCCGTGGACCGCTGTTCGGTATGGGGTCGCGGAGCCTCCGCGTTGCTGTCGGAGCCGTTTGCGGCCGCAGTGGCCATGGGGCCGTATGCGACCGCGCCGACGGCACGCGCCGTTGCCGCCGAACTGGTCGGAGATGTGACCGGAGGCGGGCTGGTCTGGGCGCTGGAAGACTGGGTATTGCCGGCCTCCTACACCTATGCCGGCGATGCCATGGAGGGCCTGCAGACCCTGGCTGCGGCCGCAGGCGGTGTGGTGCAGGCGTTGCCTGCCGGTGGAATGCGCGTGCGGCCACGGTGGCCGGGCGGCCTGGCGGTGATACGGGATGACGCCACTCCAGCCGCAGCGCGCCTGGATGAAGACTGTGTCCTCTCGTGCTCGGTCGCTCACGAGGCCGGAACGCCTGTGGATCGGGTGGAGCTCTCCGGCACGACCTCTGAAGCGGTCATGCCATCCCTGGAGGTGGAAGGATCGCCTGCCGCGGGAGAGGATATGGTGGTGCGCGCCTACGGTCAGTCAGGTCTGGATGTGTGGGATGTCTGGACCTCATCTGGACGAGTGACGCCGTTGGGTACTTCCCGCGAGACGGTGACGGAACGGATCGCATTTTCGGCCGGTGCAGGGCAGGCCTCCCGCGTCGTGGCGGGGGAGCTCGCCTGGCAGTGGATTGGTGCGGATGCCGGGGACATCAGCGTTGCGACCGGCGCGACGGATCTGACCTTGGCCGACGTCAGCCGGCACGGTGTGGCGGACATCACATATGATACCGTAATTACACGGTGGCTTGTACGTGGCTGTTCTGAAAAGACGGTACTCTTCGTGGTGCAAGGCACGGCCCCGGATGGCGTGCATGTGGTTGTGCAATCTGCCGCCCTGGCCGCCCGGGACCGCGCGGCCGACCCCATTGAAGACCCCCTGGTGACATCCGAGCGGATTGCGTTGCTGCTCGGGCAGGCGTGGTTGCTTGAGTATGCCTTTGACCGGCGGATCATCACGGTGACCATCCCGTGGCGTCCGTTGGCGCCGGGGGATGTGGTCGGGCTGCAGTTGCCGTCACTGCGGGTGCATGGTCGGGCGTGGGTGCGGGCCGTGAGGCATCACGCCGAACATGGCGGCCGCGTGGTGACCGAAATAGACGCGGTGCAACCTATCATTGTGGGAGGATGAGCAATGGACATCCAGACGCCGATCCAGGCGACCATCAACCGGCTGTGCCCGGCTGCGGAACCCGATCTGGTCAAGGCATTTGACCACGCCGGGGATGTTCTGCCCGGGCACGGCATCGGCACCCGACTGCGGCTGCAGCATTTCCTGGCCCAGGTCTTTCACGAGACCGGGCAATTGCGGCGAGCCGAAGAGAGCTTGAACTACACCACGGCGGCCCGGCTGATGGTTGTCTGGCCGTCACGGTTCAAACGGCCGGCAGACGCCATGCCGTTTGTAAGCAATCCGCAGGCGCTGGCCAATGCCGTGTACGGCGGCCGCATGGGCAACACCCAGCCCGGGGATGGTTGGGCATATCGTGGCCGGGGCCTGCTGCAGCTCACTGGGCGGGAGATGTACGCCCGCGTCGGCCGGGCTGCAGGGCTGGACCTGGAAACTTCGCCGGAGCTGGCCTGCGCCCCGGAGACGGCCCTGCTGGTGGCGGCCACCGTATGGGCGCTGAAACAGTGCAATGCGTCGGCAGATCAGGATGATGTGGCCGGGGTGACGCGCCGCATCAATGGCGGGTCCAACGGGTTGCAGGATCGTACACGGCTGCTGAAGCGCATCAGGACAGGCCAGGAGTGGCGGGCATGAGTCTGTTGACATCCATTCTCCCGGCCTGGGGTCGCTGGCTTGCACTGGGAATTGTGTGCATCGCGGTCTTTGCCGGCGGGTGGCAAGCACGTCTGGCGTGGGACGCGCCGATCATTGCAGAATTGGAATTGAAAACGCAGCAGGCCCTGGAGCGAGAGGCGGGCTATAAACTGGAGCAGGCAGGTAGGCAAATTGCCGACGCCGCGGTGCAGGCGCGCCTGGATGCATGCCTCAATCAGGCTGGCAAGCAACCGACCATCCTGGCAAGGGTGCTGGCCACTCGCAAACCCGTTGCCAGCTTATCTAACGCAACAGCCGCCGTACACGATCAGCAGGACGCCTATGACCACGCGGCCATCATCCGGCTGTGGAATGATGCCATCGACGGCAATTGGTGATGACAGGAGGTCTGCACGATGACATGCGCCAGGCTGTTGATGTTGGGGTTGATACTGGCAGGCTTTTCGGCGTGCTCGGCCAAACAGCCCGCCATCCGCGTCGAAGTGCTCGACCCCTACACCGGGTGCGGGACGCCGGTTCGCCCGGAATTTCCACGCATGACCATGGCCGTCGATCCGGAATACGCCGGGGTGGAGCTGCGGGCTCCGCAAAACGTGGAGGCCCTGATCCTCGGCTGGCCCGTGGCCATGTCCTACATCCAGAGCATGGAACAGACGCTGGAATGCTACGCCGCGCAGATCGCGGCCCGGGAACAGCTCCAGCCGGAACATGCCGGAACAGTCGGAACAGTCGGAACAGTCGGAACGGCCGGAACAAGCCGGACAGGAAGGAAACCATGACCACTGATGCACTGGAAACCACAGATACCTTGGCCTTGCTCATGGGCCGCATGCAGGGCGTGTGGCGCGATGGGGTGCATGTGATCCGGTTTGAGGCCGGCATGGGCAGATGGTGGGGTTTTGTGAATGGCCACGCCTTTGCCAAGCCCATCGAATCCCTGGAGCTGGCTGGAGACTCCGCAATTCGCTTTCTGTCCGGGGCCAAGCGCGTGGAGGCGCGCCTGGAGGGTGGCCACCTGGTGCTTGCCGCCGGGGGGGTGGAGTATCGGTATGAGAAAGCGCCCCTCACAGGAGAAGCAGGCATGCGCCAAGTTGGTGAGGCATGATTCGGCAAGAACTGGATCGGCTGTATGCCCGCGCCGGAACCGGGGGCAAGAACCGCGCGGCAGAGAACGCGCTATGCGAACAGCTCATTGCCGCGTTGCGGTTGATCGAGCTGTATGAAGGGGCTCCAGAATCCATGCATCTGGAAACGGACATGCTGCGGGGAACCCTTGAGGGCTTGCTGCCCTCCTCAGAAGAAGCAACGGCACCATGCATTGCAGGCGGTGATATCTGGACGCAGGCGTTCAAACGAGGCTTCGCAATGATCATGGAAGAACAGCGGGGGCGGTCGGAACCTCCCGCAAAGGGCAAGACAACATAGGTGAACGGAGGCGCAGGCGGGGTGTTCGAGCACCCCACCGGCCCGGTGGGTGAACACCGGACCACGGCCGAAACCGCTGCGCCATGAGGCCCCTTCGGGAACCGGGGCAAAGCATGGGTAGCAGGCGGACGGCAGACAGTAAAGAGGCGATATGCGATCTCCCTTGGCATGGATAGGTGGCAAACGGCTACTGGCGCGACGCGTTCTGAAGGCACTTCCCGAACATCGCACCTACGTGGAGCCCTTTTGCGGAGCAGGCTGGGTATTCTTTTCCAAAGAGCCCAGCAAGGTGGAGGTATTGAACGACATCAACGGCGACCTGGTGGCATTTTGGCGGGTAGTGCAACGGCACCTGGAAGAATTCCTGAAGCAGTTCAAGTTTCTGTTGGTCGGCAGGGAGACATTTGCCGACTTTAAGCAACAATTGGAGGCCGGTGGCTTGACGGACGTGGAAAGGGCGGCGCGCTTCTATTACCTGCAGCGATGCGCCTTTGGGGGCAAGGTGACGGGGCGTACCTTTGGCGTGAGTGCTTCGGAGCCCCCTCGCATAAACTTGCTACGCATGGAAGAAGAGTTGTCCGCCGTGCACCTGCGTCTGGCCAAGGTCACTATTGAGCATCTTTCCTGGGAAGAGTGCTTAAGACGGTATGACCGTCCCGAGACCTGCTTTTACATTGATCCGCCCTATGTAGGCAGTGAGTCCGACTATGGTGCCGGGCTCTTTTCCAGGGCGGACCATGCCCGATTGGCAGCAGTGCTGCGTACGATCCAAGGGAGGTTCATTTTAAGTTACAACGCAGTTCAGGAGATAATTACATTGTATGATGGCTTTACTGTACGTCATGTGGACACGCAATACTCTGTGAATGCGAAAAACAGCAAAAAAGCCGCAGAAGTACTCATCTGCAATGGCACTCCCGCCGGGCTGTTGGAGGGAGCGATATGAGTGATCATCGTCGGCCAGCCAGTTCATGGATGCTCAGGAAGCAGGGCAAAAGGGCTGTGAAAGTCGAATGCTTCAATGCCCAGGACTTCGATGACGCGGCGGATGGGGCCTTGCCTGGCCTGTTTCGATTGCGTATCGACGGGGTCTGGTACCGCGCCCAGGGAGAACAGTATACATTCTTATCGCCTGAGGGCGTGTGGCGGGTATTGGAGAGGCATGCTTTTGAGGAGCAGGCCGAGCTCCACCGGCCCCCGCCCCTGGTCAAAGGCGACCATGTCCGAGCGTGGCTGGGAGAACGGGATGGGGTGCCCGTGAATGAACGATGCGTCCTTGCCTCGAACCCAATGCAGGACGAACATGGACGGTGGCACGTGCTCGTGTTCACCTACCGACTAGGTCGGGTTTTGTTGCCAGTGCAACAGGTGTCCAGACTGGAGGATACGGCCAAGTCCAAATGCAAGCATTGTGCCTAGCAATAATAATGCCAAACGTAGAGAATACCAGGAAAGCTAATTTATAAAAATAGCCGCGAACTTTATAAAAACGCGTCCGAAGGGGTAGCGTCCTGGGTCTTGCCAAACGCGATGCGGACACAGCGCAGGCCCACGGCGGGAATCCGCCCTGGGGCAAGAAAAAAGGGTCCCGGTAATTAACCGAAACCCTTAGGAAATTTGGTGGAGCTGGAGGGAATCGAACCCACGACCTCTTGAATGCCATTCAAGCGCTCTCCCAACTGAGCTACAGCCCCGTGCAGGTGGCGAGAGATAGCCAAGAGTGGGGGTGGTTGTCAAGCACAAGGTGTCATTTTTTTTTGATGCCGGCGGCAGGATGTGCAAAACGCCTTTCCCGCACGGTGTGGACCGGCAGGAAAGGCGTTCTTGGCGTGTGGGAAGGGGCGGGGCTATTACACGCTGCAGGAGCCGCCCGAGCAGCTGCCCGAACTGCAGCCGCCGCCGCCGAGCTGCAGGCTGGATTCCACGGAAAAGCCCATGTAAGAGACGTCGATCCGCAGGGGCTTCGCCTGGTTGAAAAGTTCGCGTTCCATGATGATGGAGTAGTCGCCTTGCGTAAACACTTCGTCCTTGTCGTTTGGCTCATCCAGAGCCAATGCCAGCCGCGGGCCGGCTCAACCGCCAGGAGCGAGGTACACGCGGATGGCGCTTTTGGGCTTGTCCGCGAAGTACGCGTCCAATTCCCGGATGGCATTGTCCGTCAATGTAACCATGATGCCTCCAAAAGAGTGTGAGTTGTATTGGCATCTAAGGCTGCGGGGGAGCAATGTCAACGAAATGCCGACACATAGAAAATCTCTCTGCACCCCATAGGAAAACATGCCCGGGCGGCACCAGATAAACAGTGGAGCATTGCCTTTTCCCCGGAAATGGTGTTCTCTATCATTTTAGAATGGGAAATGTTTTTCCAAAATCATTACACGGGACGCCCATGGCCATGCCTGTCTGTCACGATCTGATGCACGCCCGGGATATTGCCGCCGCCCTTGAGCGCATGGCGACCGAGGCCATTGCCTGCCACGACAATTGCCGCGACCTCGCCATCATCGGCATCCAGCGCCGTGGCGCCGACCTCGCCGAACGCCTCAAGCGGCTTCTGGATGCCCGGCTGGGCGCTTCCGTGCCCCTGGGCAAGCTGGATATCAATCTCTACCGCGATGATTGGACCCGGCTGGACGTGCGGCCGTCCATCAGCCATACGGATATTCCCTTTGATATCGACGGGCGCGCCATCCTGCTGGTGGATGATGTGCTGTACACCGGGCGCACCGTGCGGGCAGGGATGGAAGCCATCCTGGATTTTGGCCGGCCGCGCAGAATCGAGCTGCTGGCGCTGGTGGATCGTGGCCACCGCGAACTGCCCATCCAGCCGGACTATCTCGGGTTGGCAGTCCAGACCACGCGCAGCCAGCATGTGGATGTGCTGCTGCAGGAGCGCGACGGCGAAGAGCGGGTGCGCCTTTCAGGGGCGTAGCTGCATGGTCGCGTCACAACGCAAGAACGCTTGACGCGGCCCTGCAATCAGTAGCAGCCGCAGGCTTTGGCTGCCGCCTCGCTGACGGTGGGGGCGGAGTTGCTGCCGTCTTGCTTGCCGGCAACGGTGCAGGTGTAACTGTTGGTTTGCGAAAAGGCGTTGCAGCAGACCTGCTGGCCCGTGTTGCGGCAAAAACCGCACACCTGGTTGCCTTCCCCGATGAATCTGGAATTGTCGATGTAGCATCCGCGCTTGAACAGGCGCTGATCGTCCCGGTATTCCCTGTACGCAAAGGCAGTGCTGCAGAGGCACAGGCTCAGCAGGAGAACGGCGCTGCAGAAGGTCAGGATTTTCATGACAAGCTCCTTGTTGACTGCCTGCATCCCTGCAATAGAGAAGATGTAGAGCTGTTCTAGGAAAGACAATCATTCTTGACGGTTATTCTTACATGCATCACGGTGATGCTGTCAAGGCAGGAGAGTCGCATTGACAATGCTGCGGCAATAGTCGTAGCTTCTGGCCGTTTCACGCCTTTGGGTGCCGTTGGCTTGATAGGGAATCCCGTGCAACCCGGGAGCGGACCCGCCGCCGTAAGCCCTTGATGCGTCTGCCTCTTTCATGTGCCACTGGGAGCGATCCTGGGAAGGCCGGGGCAGGTGGGGCGAGCCGGAAGACCTGCCTGAAGGTGTGCTGTTTCTCGCGCGGGCAACGGGGCTATTGCCTGCCGCGATCTGTCCGGCCTGCAGCAGCACGTGCATTGCCATGGCGGCGTGCATGGGGTTGTCTGTTGCATTTCTGCCGTCGGACATTCTTGTTCCCGCCCCGGATGCCATGGTGTTCAGCGCGTATGCGATGTTGGCGATGTTGCGGTTGTCCGCCAGTTCCGTTGCAGTCTGCCGGCCGGTGATTCCTCGTGCATAAGGGATTCTGGATTGTCCTCGTGGCCTGCGCCGTGTGTTCGGTGCTGGTTTCCTGCGTGCTCGGTCCCTGGGATATCGGCCTGCACGAGGTGGTGCGCGCCGTGGGCGGGGCGCTGGGCCTGATGGATGCCACGACGTTGCCAGACGCCGTGCGCGCGGTGGTGGTGGATCTGCGTCTGGCCCGGGCCGTGCTGGCCCTGGGCGTGGGGGCGGCCCTGGCCATGGCCGGCGTCACCTTCCAGGCTGTGCTGCAGAATCCCCTGGCCGACCCGTTCACGCTCGGCGTCTCTGCCGGTGCGGCGCTGGGGGCCACGCTGGTCCTCGGGCTGGGCGTGCGCCTGGGCGATGTGGCCGCCCTGGCCGGCATGGATTCCGCCCTGGCGACACTTTCCTTGACGGCGCTGCCCGTGGCGGCGCTTTTGGGCGGGCTCGCCACCCTGGCGGCCGTGCTGCTGCTGGGCCGACGCGCCGGCGGGCTTTCCCGGGAAACCCTGGTCCTGGCCGGGGTGGTGGTGTCCAGCGTGCTGGCGGCCTGCATCACCCTGGTCAAAGCCGTGCATGAGGAAGCGGTGGGGGCCATGGTGTTTTGGATCATGGGCAGCCTGCAGGGCCGTGGCTGGGGGCATGTGGCGTTGTTTCTGCCTTTTTTTACGGTGGGATGTCTGGTGATGGTCCGCTACGCCCGGGAGCTGGATCTGTTGGCCCTGGGAGAGGAGCAGGCTCTGCTGCTGGGGGTGGATGCCCCGCGGGTCCGGCTGGTGTTGCTGGTCGGGGCCACCATGGTCACGGCGGCGGCGGTGGCCGTTTCCGGCATCATCGGCTTTGTGGGGCTGGTGGCGCCGCATGCCTTCCGTCTCTGGCTCAAGCCGCGTTCGCGCGCCCTGCTGGCCGCCTCGGCCCTGGGTGGCGGCGTGCTGCTGGTCTGGTCGGATGTCCTGGCCCGCACGCTGCTGGCCACGGAAACCGGCGGCATGGAACTGCCCGTGGGCGTGGTGACGGCCTTGCTGGGCGGTCCGTTTTTCTGCGTCCTGCTGGGGCGCGGCCAGACGAGGAGGGCGGCATGATCCGCTGCGAGGGGCTTGCCTGCAGCCATCCCGGGGCGCAGGGCCGGCCCGTCTTGCAGGGGGTGGAACTGCACCTGCGCCGGGGCGAACTGGTGGCCGTGCTGGGACCCAACGGCAGCGGCAAGTCCACCCTGCTCAAGGCCATGGCCGGACTGCTGCCACCCCTGGCCGGAAGCATGCTGCTGGGCGGTGCGCCGGTGCATCGGCTGCCCCCGGCAGTGCGGGCCCGGCGGGTGGCCTGCCTGCCGCAGCAGCTGGAGGCTCCGGCGGGGTGCACGGTGCGGGATCTCGTCCTCATGGGCCGCCATCCCTATGCGTCTTTCTGGTCCGGACTGACCCGCGCCGACCGCGAAGCCGCCGTGGACGCCATGCTGCAGGCGGATGTCCTGCATCTGGCGGATCGCGACGCCGCACGCCTCTCCGGCGGCGAACTGCAGCGGGCCTGCATCGCCCGCACCCTGTGCCAGCAGACGCCCGTCCTGCTGCTGGATGAACCCACCGCCAACCTGGATCTTGCCCACAAGGCCGCGCTGCTTCAGGTGCTGCAACGGCGCCATGCCGCCGGCACCACCGTGGTGTGCGTGCTGCACGATATCAACCTGGCGGCCCTGTACTTTCATCGTCTGCTGTTCCTCAAGCAGGGTCGGCTGGTTCTGGATGGACCACCGCAGCAGGTGATGCGCCAAACCGCCCTGGAATTCATTTATGAAACACCTCTCGTGGTCATGGAGCATCCGCTCCTGGGCCTGCCTCAAGTGGCTCTTGCTCCTGGCGATGTGCCTGCCGCCGCGCGCACTGTGGGCCCTGGAAGCTGGCGTCACTGACGATCGCGGCAAGACAATCCGTCTGGAACGCCCGGCCCGGCGCATCGTCTGTCTGCATGGCGGGCTCTCGGATGTGCTCCTGGTCCTGGACAAGGCGGACGCCATCGCCGGCCGGACCACTGCCGACGACGACACCCCGGCCCTGGCCCATGTGCCGGCCGTGGGCACGCATCTCAGGCCCAATCTGGAACTGATCCTCTCCCTTGCGCCGGATCTGGTGCTGCAGCATGCCGGCCGGGAGGAGGCTGGCGAGCCGCTCAATGCCCTGGAGTCCTTGAATATCCCCACCGCTGCCTTCGCAATGGATGACTTCCCCGCCCTGTTTGCCGCCATGGAGCGCGTGGCCGTGCTGGTGGATGCGGGGCAGACCGGCGCGCAACGCATCCAGGATCTCAAGGATCGACTGGAGGCCGTGCGGCGGCAGGTGCAGGACCGGGAGCGGCTGACGGTGCTGGTGGAGATCCGCTATCCCAATCTGTTGGTGGCCGGCCGGGGGTCCCTGGCCAGTCATATTGTGGAGGCGGCCGGCGGCCGGCAGCTGGTGATGGAAGATGCCCGGCACGTCCGCCTGAGCGAAGAAACCCTGTTGCGGCTGAATCCGCAGGCCTGCCTCATGCAGCGCGGGCCCATGAACCCCAATCCGGAGCCGTATGTGAATCGTCCGCATTATCAGCATCTTGATTGTGTCAAACACAACCGCACCCTGGTGGTGGAGGGGCGGAAGTTCGCCCGCACCGGTCCGGCTGCGGTAGACGCCGTGGAAGAGCTGGCCGCCTGGCTGCACGGAGGCGCGCAATGACCGCCACTGCCTCGTCCGTGTCCTGGGGCGTGCTGCACGGGCTGGGGGTGGGCCCCGGCGATCCCGAACTGCTGACCCTCAAGGCCGTGCGGCTGCTGGGTCAGGTGGATGCCGTGTTTGCCGCGGCCTCCAGCAGGAACGACTTTTCCCACGCCCTGGAGATTGCCCGGCCGCACCTGAAGCCCGACACGCCGGTGACGCGTCTGCCATTCCCCATGACGGCAGACGCCGCCGCCCTGGCCGCCGCCTGGGAGGCCAACGCCCATACCGTGGCCGAGGTGCTGGCTGCCGGCAAGGACGCCGCATTCCTCACCCTGGGCGATCCGCTGCTGTTCTCCACCTTTGGCTATCTGGCGCGCACCCTGGCGGCCCTGTACCCCCAGGCCCGGCTGGCGGCCACGCCGGGCATCACGTCCTTCCAACTGGCGGCGGCCACGGCCGTCACGCCCCTGGCCGAGGCCGGAGAAGCCCTGCTGGTGCTGCCCGGTGTGGCCGGCGGAGAGGCCCTCAGGCACGCCATGGCGGCCTCGCCCAACGTGGCCGTGCTCAAGGCGTACAAGAATTACAAGGAACTGAAACAGGTGGTCACAGAGGCCGGCTGCGGCGAAACCTCTGCCGCCTTCACCCGGCTGGGCCTGGAAGGCGAGCAGTGGAGCCGGGATCTGGACAGCCTGGGCGATTCCCCGCATTATCTGACCCTCATGCTCGTCAAGCGCAAGGGGTAGGGGAGTCGCACAAGGCATGGCCGTTCGCGTCAGCATCGTCGTCCCGGTGTTCAACCACTGGGCCTGCACCCGGGACTGTCTGCAGTCCCTGGCGATGCATCTGCGCGGGGACTGGTTCGAGGTGCTGGCGGTGGACGACGGCTCCACGGACCAGACCCCGGCCGAGTTGCCCGGCCTGGGCGCGGCCTTGTTCGGCGAGGCGTTCACGCTGCTCAGCCAGCCGCACAACCGTGGCTTTGCGGCGGCCGTGAACCGTGGCAGCCGGGCCGCCCGCGGCAACTGGCTTCTGCTTCTCAACAACGACACCGTGTGGACCCACGATTGCCTGTCCCCCTGCCTGGCCGCCCTGGACGCCGATCCTGCCCTGGCCGGCGTCGGCCCCACGCTGCTATACCCCGAGGGCGGCCGGCTGCAGCACCTGGGCGTGGCCGTGGCGCATTCCATCAAGTGCGTGCATCCGTATCATCTGTACCCGTCGGGGCACGAGGTCGCCGGCAGGTCCCGGCGGCTGCAGTGCATCACCGCGGCGGCCATGGTGGTCTCCCGGCGGCTGTTTCTGGATCTGGACGGATTTTTCGAAGGCTATGTCAACGGCATGGAGGACGTGGACTTCTGCGCCCGGGTGGCGGCGTCCGGCAGGCATTTCACCGTGCTGCCTCAGGCGCGGCTGATCCATGCCGAGCATCAGAGCGCCGGCCGCTTTGCCCGGGAGCGCGAGAACAGCCGGCTGCTGCTGGACCGGTGCGGGGATCTGCTGCGGCCGGACCTGCATCGGCTGGCAGGCGAAGACGGCTATGCACTGCGCTTCACGCCGTGGCTGGATCCCGTCCTGCATCCCGGACCGGAGCGGGAGCGGACCGTGACCGCCGCCTGGAAGGCCGATCCCCGCCCCGGGCGGGTGGAGGCCTTGCTGGAGATGGAACCGGCCTGGGAAAAAGGCTATGTCATTCTGGCCGGCTGGCTGGAGCGGCGCGGGGAGCCGGCTGCCGCCCTGGCCGTGCGGACCCGGCAGGGGGCGTTTTTGCCTTCCCTGGCGGTGCTGGAAGAAACGCAGCGGCTGGCCCGAATCTGCGGCGATGCCGGCCGGCTGCAGGCCGCGCGCACCCGGCTGGCGGCCGTGCGTCAGGTCCTGGCCGATGCGGCCGGGCTCCGGGCCGTGGCCGTGGCCGAACATGCCCGGGCGCACGCCGCGGGCGACACGCTTTTGCTGGAGGTCTGGGACAGATGGATGACGCAATTCACCGCGAGATGATGGCCCCGTTCTGGCGCAGTCTGCCGCCGGCCCTGGCGCGCCGGTTGCTGATCAATGCCACAGGGCAGGCGCATCTGCTGGCCTGCGCCTCCCTGGCCATGCAGATGGCCGAGGCCAATCAGCCAAATCTGACGGGCCTGACGGGATTGGCGGCGGAATTGCTGGTCGCGGCCTGGATGGCCGATCCCCTCCACGGTCCCACGGCCCGCCACGTGGCGGCGCTGCCGCCGGTGTTCATCCATCCGGAACTGGCCAAGGCCGCCAAAATCATCGCCGCAACCTTCCGTCCGCCGGATCGCACCGCCCGCCTGGAGGCCCTGGAAGCCGCCGGGGACTGGGACGCCATGCGAATCATGGTGGAACGGGAACTGTCGCTCGCTCCGGGCAACTGCTTCTGGCGCTGGCACGGCTGGCATCACGGACTGGCCCGCATCGGCGGAGTGGATGGCGACACGGGACAGGCGCTGGCCTGGGAGATTCTGGAAGGGCTCAAGGCCTTTCCGCCCCTGGCGCCCGTGGGCAAGTGGCTGGAGGCGCAGTTTGAGCTATGTACCGGCCGGACTAGTGCGGCAGTGGGGCTGCTGGAGCGGCATGCCGACGTGCTCGGTCCCTGGCACCTGGAGCGCCTGGCCCGGGCCAGGGTGGCGGAAGGCAACCAGACCGCCGCCATCCAGGCGTTGCTGACCCTCCTGCGGCAGCAGCCCTGGCGGATCAATGCCCTGCTGACGGTGCGGGATCTGCAGCACGGCCTGGCCGGAGCGGTGTCCATCCCGCAATCATCCACCGCAATCTGCCTGTATTCCTTCAACAAGGCCGAGGAGCTGCAGGCCACCCTGGCCAGCCTAGCCGCCAGCGAGCGGGGCGGGGCCATCATCCGGATCCTGGACAACGGCTCCACCGACGCCACGCCCGAGGTCTGCGCGGCCTGGCAGGCTCGTCTGGGCGAGGCCTGTACCGTGATCCGCCTGCCGGTAAATGTGGGCGCAGCGCCGGCCCGTAACTGGCTGCTGGCCCTGCCCGAGGTGCAGGCGTGCGAATTTGTGGCCTTTCTGGATGATGATGTGGAGCTGCCTGCGGAGTGGCTGGGCCGGCTGCATGCCGGGCTGGCCGCCTTCCCAACGGCCGGCGTGGCCGGGGCCCGGGTGCTGGAGGACGCAAGCCCCGGTCTGGTGCAGCAGGTGGAGCAGTTCTTCCAGGAAGACGCCGCCTTCGCCATGGCGGACGTGCACCGCCACGCCCTGGATCTGGGGCAGTTCACCTATTGCCGGCCGTGCCTCAGCGTCACCGGCTGCTGCCACCTGTTCCGCCGCGCGGCCTTGGCGGCGGTGCCGGCCTTCGATATCCGCTACAGTCCGACTCAGTACGATGATGTGGACCATGATTTCGCCCTGACGAAGGCCGGCTTCCCGGCCCTGTATCAGGGGCATCTGGCCATCCGCCACAAGAAGCGCTCCGGCCGGGGCCTGCTGGCCAGCGCGGCGGAATCCGCCAATGCCGCGGCCAACTTCCACAAGCTGGCCGGCAAGTGGTCCGGCAACAAGGCGGCGCTGCAGCAGCAGGCCCTGGCGTGGTCTGCCGCGCTGGTTGGTCTTGCGGTGGCGGATCAGAGCGCTTTTTCGTAGATGCGCCACGTCTGGCCCATGGGGGCCTTGTATGCCCGCATGGCCCGGATCATGGGGATGTTCGTCTCCACGATGAGGGAGCAGTCCCACCATTCCAGGCTCGGCGTGTCCAGAAGCTGCAGGTAGGTGGCGGCGATGAAGGCATGATGCAGGCTCTGGCCCTGGTATTCCTCCTTCACGCCCATGATGATGGTCCGCACATTCTTCACCGGCGAGAACCAGGCGGCCTTGATGAGCTTGAACAGGCCCATGAGGTTCAGGCGGCCGTTCGCGTCCTTGATGGCATAGTTGATGTCCGGGATGGTGATGATGAAGGCGGCCAGACGGTCCTGCTCGTCATAAAAGGCGCGCATGAAGCGGGTGCGCAGCATGGGCCGCAGCTCGGTCAGCACGGCCTTGAACTGCTTGGGCGTAAACGGCACATGGCCCCAGTTCCGTTTCCAGGTTTCGTTGAAGATCAGCCGCACTTCCTCCACGCGCTTGAGCACCTCGGCGGGGGAGGGCTTGCGGAAGGTGAGATTGGTCTTTTCCAGCGCCTCGTTGAGCCGGCGTTGGGCCACCTCGCGCATCTCCTCCGTGGGCAGGCCGCGAAAGCCTTTCCAGTCGATGGACTTGGCCAGCCCCGTTCCTTCGAGCAGGGCGGGATAGTAGGGCGGGTTGAAGACCTGCATCACCGCCGGGGGCAGCTCGTAGCGGTCGATGAGGACGCCCACTTCATCATAGATACCGAAGCCCAGCGGGCCGAGGAGCCGGGTCTTGCCGCGCGCCTTGACCCAGGCCGCAGCCGTGTCGATGAGGGCGGCGGCGGCTTCGGCGTCGTCCTGGCAGACGAAGAATCCGAAAAAGCCGGTATCTGGCCCATGGAAGGCGTCGTAATTGCGGTTCACGTGGGCACTGAGCCGGCCCACAGGCGTATCGCCACGCCAGGCCAGAAAGTATTGTGCTTCCCCGAACTCGAAGAACGGCCCTTTTTTGGGGTTGAGGAAGTCCTTTTGCTGGAGGCGCAGCATGGTGGGGACCCAGTTGGGCTCATGGCCGTGGAGCTTCCAGGGCAGATCCAGGAACGTGGTGAAGTCGGGCGTGCCGAACTCCACGGGAGTGATGCGCAGGGAGTGGTTCATACGTGGTCAAACGGGGGTGGATGTGGATGCCGAATGCGGGCGAATCCTCTTATCATACGTCCCGGCCGGATGGATGACAAGGCCGTTGTGATCCACCAGATGCCTTGACCGGACGCCGGGAGCGCGTCACAACGTGGCCACCCCTTGCACTGCGTCCCGGGAGAATCGCCATGCCTCGACCGCTGTATTTCGATTGCAACGCCACCACCGCCGTGCATCCCCGCGTGCTGGCGGCCATGCTGCCGTTTTTTGCCGATCGTCCCGGCAACCCCGGCTGCGCCCACGAGGTGGGCCTGGACGCCAGGCAGGCCATGGAGTGCGCCCGCGCCCAGGTGGCGGCCCTGCTCGGCATGGAGCAGGCGGCGGGCGTGGTCTTCACGGGCGGCGCCACCGAGGCCAACCATCTGGCGGTGCTGGGCACCTTCATGCGCGAGTGCCAGACCGGGCCGGGCTGGCTGGCCGTGAGCGCCGTGGAGCATCCGGCGGTGCTGGGGCCGGCGCGCGTGCTGGAGCGTCGCGGCGTGCAGGTGGTCGCGCTTCCTGTGGACGCTCGCGGCGTGGTGGAGCGTGCCGCCCTGGAAGAGGCCTTGCACCGCAGCCGGGACGCCGAGGGGCCGAAGCTCGTGTCCGTCATGTTGGCCAACAATGAAACCGGCGTGCTGCAGCCCGTGGCGGAAATCGCCGCCCTGGCCCACGCCCACGGCGCGTTGCTGCATACCGACGCCGCCCAGGCCGTGGGGAAAATCCCTGTGAACCTGCCGGCCCTGGGGGCGGATTATCTGACCATCGCCGGGCACAAGATGTATGCGCCCAAGGGCGTGGGGGCGCTGGTGTGCGCCTCTGCGGCGGCCCGGGAACGGCTCTCGCCCCTGGTGTTCGGCGGCGGCCAGGAAGGGGGCCTGCGGTCCGGGACGGAGAATATCCCCCTCATCGTGGCCCTGGGCGAGGCCTGCGCCCTGGCCGCGGCGGATCTGCCGGCCGAGGCCGAGCGTCAGGCGGCGTTGGCCGGCATCCTGCTGGACGCCCTGACCGCGGCGGGGGTGGCATTTGTGGTCCATGGACAGGAAGCCCCACGGCTGCCGCAGACGCTCTCCCTGGGCCTCACCGGCCGGCGGGCAGGGGATGTGCTCTCGGGACTGGTGATGGAGGACGTGGCCGTCTCCGGCGGGGCTGCCTGCCATGGCGGCACGGCGAGCATGTCCGGCGTGTTGCAGGCCATGGGCGTGGACCCGAGGCACGGCCTGGGCACTGTGCGCATCTCCTGGGGCCGCTTCACCACAGTGGCAGACATGCAGGAACTCGCCGCCCGGCTGGTGCGGGTGTAGGGCCTCGCCGCGTTATCCTGCCTCCCGTAGGGCGGCCGTCTGTGCGGCGAAGCCTTCCCTGCGGCAGCGGGCCGAGAAGTACAGCACGCAGTTGACCGCCAGTTCCGCCGGCACCAGCAGCACGCTTAAGGCCACCTCCAGGGACATGCGCAGCATCGGGTCCCGCATGGACTCCAGATGGATGAATGCCGCAATGCTCCCCGTCAGGAAGACCGTGCTGGTGAGCAGGATCATCCAGACGGCGTGCCGGCTCAGTTGTCCGCTGCGGCCCAGGGATCGAACCGGGCTGCTGTCTTCCAGAATGACCACTTCCTCCACAAAAAAATAGCGGACATACAGCCAGATGCCGAGCACCAGAAATACCGGCAGCCCGGCGAGCACCAGGGTGTAGCGCAGGGTCCTGGCCCAGACCAGACGCCAGAACCGGGCCTGGGCCAGGCGGAAGGCCTGGCTGCGGGTAATGGGCTCCCCGAGGTATTCCGCCGCCAGCAGGGGCGTGATGATGCCCTGCTGCAGCGGGACGAGCAGGAAAAAATAGCACAGGAAGATGAGAATATTCCATACCGCGGCCGTGCTTTCCGTCAGCATCCCTGCGGCGGCGGCGCGGTCCAGCAGGGTGTTGATGACGTAGAACGGGCCGGAAACGGCCAGCACCGTCACCAGACAGTCGGCAAAGGTGCGGACGAAGAGCCTGACGGCATGGTCCAGCACGCCAGACAGGCCGAGCGGACGAAGGGTGAAGGGCGCGGTCACGGCTATGCGGCCCGGGATGCTCCCGGCTGCAGTTGGAACCCTTCCTTGGCGTGCCGGGCCGAAAAGTACAGGGCTGTGTAACAGGCGCTCACGGCGCACATGGTCCCGGCTTCCACCACCCACTGCACCACGCCAGCCACCAGAGGACTGGCCGTGACCGACACCCCGATGACGACGCCGATGGTCAGCCCCCACATGAGCAGCACCAGGGCCAGGGCGGTCCAGTAGTTGGACTTCATCAGCACGCCGCTGCGGCGCAGGGCGGTTTTGGGATCTGCCTGTTCCAGCATGACGGTCTGATAGATCAGCGTGAAGCGCAGGGCAAAGTACACCCCCAGCACGATGAGCAGCATGCCCAGGATGATGCACAATGTGGACAGGGCCATGGTGACGCACAGGGGCACCTTGCGCTGCCAGGCCTGACGCAGGGCCTGTTGCCAGGTCATGGATTCACCGAACAGATCCGCCGTGAACAGCAGCGTCAGCGCCCCGGAGGAGACCGGGAAGAACAAAAAGGCCTGCAACAGGCTGATGCCCAGGGTGATGGCGTTTTTGACGGTGAGGCGGGGCGGGGTCAGCTCGTCTTCGGCCGCTGCGGGGGGAGACGGCGCCATGGTCTCGTCAATGCTGTCCCCAAAGAAGGCCGGGCCGTTAAGCAGGTCGGAATCCACCAGCTCCAGGCCGGTGGCCAGCAGCCCCGGCAGGGACAACAACAGCCCCACCAGCAGCGCCGCCCGGGCGTTGTTGCGAAACAACTGAAGCCCCAAATCAAACACGCCGCTCAGGCCGGCGACCGCAATGTTGTAGCGCATGGCTGCTCCTTGCCCGTGTGTGTATCCAGGGCCGCGACATAAGGCAACTCTCGGACATTTCCGCGGCTGGACTTTTTTTCCCCGATGCCGCACAAAGACCCCGTGAAAAGGAGGGATCATGCCCGACAATCAGCGCCATCTGTTCGATATCCCGGAAGACGTGGCCTATTTCAACTGCGCCACCACCTCGCCCTTGCCCAATGCCGGCGCGCAGGCCGCCGCCGCCGCCCTGCAGGCCAAGGCCCACCCCTGGACCATCACCCCGGCGGACTTCTTCGCCGTCCTGGAGCGCATTCGCCCTCTGGCTGGCGAGGTCTTCGGCGTGGATGGCGAGCGCATCGCCCTGGTGCCGGCGGCGTCCTACGGGCTGGCCATTGCCGCCAGGAACCTTCCCCTTGCTCCAGGCGGCTGCGTGCTGGTGCTGGAAGATCAGTTCCCGTCCAATGTCTACTGCTGGCGTAAGAAGGTCCGGGCCGTGGGCGGCGAGGTGCTCACCGTGGCGCGCCCCGCGGATGACGACTGGACCACCGCCGTGCTGGAGACCCTCAATGGTCCGGCTGGCGAGCGGGTGGGCATTGTGGCCCTGCCGCCCTGTCATTGGACCGACGGCACCGTGGTGGATCTGGTGCGCATCGGCGCGAGCTGCCGGGACCGCGGCCTGCCCCTGGTGGTGGACGCCACCCAGGCCCTTGGTGCCATGCCCCTGGATCTGGCGGCCTTGGACGCGGATTTTGTCATCTCAGCCTCGCACAAATGGTGCTTCGGCGCGTACGGCATGGGCTTCTGCATCGTGCATCCGCGCTGGCTGGCTGGCGAGCCCCTGGAAGAAAACTGGCTGAATCGTAAGGGGAGCGACGATTTTTCCGGACTCACCCGTTATGCCGACGCCTACCGCGGCGGCGCCAGAACCTTCGACACGGGCGGGGTCTCGGCCTTTTTCCAACTGCCGGTGGTGGAGGAGGGCCTCAGGCTGCTCAAGGCCTGGGGCGTGGCCACAGTGGCCGCGCACAATGCAGCCATGTTGCAGACCATTCTGGACACGGCCACGGCGCTGGGCTTTTCCGCACCGCCTCCGGCGGCCCGGGCGCCGCACATGACCGGCCTGCGCTCAAGACAGGTGCCCCAGGGGCTGGCCAAGGCCCTGGCGGCGCGCAAGGTGTACGTGAGCGTGCGTGGAACGTCCATCCGCATCGCCCCCCACCTTTACAACACCCCGGCAGACGTGGCCCGGCTGCTTACGGCGCTGGAGGAAAGCCTGGCCGAGGCCTGATGTCATTAGCGTATTTTAATTTTGAAAAAGGACATATCGAGAGGGGAACCCTTTTGCANCCTTTCTTCAGAAAGGTTTTCCCCCGAGAACTTCTTTCAAAGATACCTTGCCCTCGTCGTCCTGCCCCTGGGCCAGCATCTGGCCCAGCACCCTCGCCAAGGTCCGGCGGTTGGCGGCCTTTGGGGCGGCGTCCCTGGCCATGGCGTCCTTGTTGCGACGCTTGATGGCCGCCAGGAGCGCGGGCAAGTCTGGAGAAGGACGGCGGGGGGAGTCGTCCATGGTGTGCCCTCGGGGTTCCGGGTGGTGGCGGGTATAGGCCGGAGAAGCCGCAGGTGAACGGCTAGAGCATTTTACTCTTGAAAAAGGACATATCGAGAGGGGAACCCTTTTGCANGAAAGGGAGTTCGGGGGAAGAACCTTTCTTCAGAACGGTTTTCCCCCGAGCACTCCTTCTCAAAAAGAACTTGTCCTAGACCGTCAGGATTTTCCAGTCATCCTTGAGCATGGCCGTCAGTTCCGGCCCCATGGGCAGGACGGTGACGCCCAGGGAGCTCAGTCTGTCGGCCACGTCGAAGAGATCAGCGCAGGCCTTACAGGCCAGCACCTCGACGCCTTGTTGACGCAGGTCCCGGATCTGCTGGCGCAGGTCGTGGTCCATGGCCAGCACCTCGGCAGAGGGACCCCAGACCACCAGGCGGACGGTGTCCCACCAGGATTCTGTTTTGGAATTGCGGGCATACATGAAGGCCATGGTCAGGGCCACTTCGCGGTCGCTGGACGTCCAGAGGATCGCCAGACGGGAGGAAGACATGGATAGAGCTCCGGCTGCAGGTTCGGGCGCGTACGCCCCTTTGGCGCATGCTCCTTACGGGGATTCGCCACGTCTGGCAAGCAGTTTTGGAGCAGGCGCCGCTTGTTCTTTGCCCGTGGAATGCGCTAGTGTGCTGCCAGCACAGTCCTTCGTGTTTAATTTTGCAAAGGAGCAACGCCCATGCAGAGCCGCACTTTGTTGGAGAGCTGGAAAGCCCTTGCCGCCCACAAGCAGGAACTGGCCGGCGTGCACCTGCGCGACCTCTTCGCACAGGACCCCGACCGCTTTGCACAGCTTTCCAGAACCGTGGACGGTGTGCTCTTCGACTTTTCCAAGCACCGCATCACCAACAAAACGCTGCTCCTGCTCCAGGCCCTGGCCACGGACTGCCAGGTGGAAGCCCGGCGAGACGCCATGTTCGACGGCCAGCGCATCAACATCACCGAGGGCCGCGCCGTGCTGCATGTGGCCCTGCGCAACCGTTCCCAGCGGCCCATGGGTCCTCGCAACGACACCGGCGAGCTGCAGGACGCCATGCCCGCCGTGCGCGCCGTGCTGGCCAGGATGCGCGCCTTTGCCGAAAAAATCCGCTCCGGCGAGTGGCGCGGCTACACCGGGGAACCCATTACGGATGTGGTGAACATCGGGATTGGCGGCTCGGATCTCGGGCCCCTGATGGTCACCAAGGCCCTGGCCCATTACGGACACGAGCGCCTGCGTTGTCACTTTGTCTCCAACGTGGACGGCACGCACATGGTGGAGACCGTCAAACGTCTGAATCCGGCCACCACCCTGTTCATTGTGGCCTCCAAAACCTTCACCACCCAGGAAACCATGGCCAATGCCGCCACGGCCAAAGCCTGGTTCCTGGAACGCGCCGGGGATCCCGCCCAGGTGGCCAAGCATTTCGTGGCCCTTTCCACCAACCATGTCGCCGTGTCCGCCTTTGGCATTGATACGGCGAACATGTTCGAGTTCTGGGACTGGGTGGGCGGCCGGTACTCGTTGTGGTCGGCCATTGGTCTGTCCATCATGCTCTCCATCGGGCCGGACGGGTTCGAGGAGTTGTTGGAAGGCGCCTTCACCATGGACGAGCACTTCCGCACGGCGCCCCTGGAGCAAAACGTGCCCGTGCTCATGGCGCTGCTGGGCATCTGGTACGTGAATTTCTGGGGAGCCGAGACGCAGGCCATTTTGCCGTATGATCAATATCTGGACCGCTTTGCCGCCTATTTTCAGCAGGGGGACATGGAATCTAATGGCAAGCGCACCACCCTGGACGGCGAGTTCGCGGACTACGCCACCGGCCCGGTCATCTGGGGCGAGCCGGGCACCAATGGCCAGCACGCGTTCTATCAGCTCATCCACCAGAGCGACCGTCTCATTCCCTGCGACTTCCTGGCTCCTGCGCGGACCCTGAATCCCGTGGGCGAGCACCACCTGCTGCTTATCGCCAATTTCCTGGCGCAGACCGAGGCCCTCATGCGCGGCCGGACCCTGACCGAGGCCCTGGAGGAACTGCGCGCCGCCGGCCTGCCCGAGGCAGAAGCCCAGCGGCTGGCGCCGCACAAGGTTTTTCCCGGAAACAAGCCCACCACGTCCATTTTTTATCCTGTGCTCACCCCGCGCACCCTGGGCCTGCTTATCGCCTGCTACGAACATAAGATCTTCGTACAGGGGGCCATCTGGGGGGTGAACTCCTACGATCAGATGGGGGTGGAGCTGGGCAAGCAGTTGGCCAAGACCATTGAACGTGAGCTGCGCGGCGATGCGCCCCCCTCCGGGCACGACAGCTCCACCGCCGGCCTGATGGACTGGTTCCGCAGCCACCAGGGGTGACCGCTGGCAATTTCAGAGGAAATCAGGCAGAATCTGTTGCCATGGGAGGCGGGCAGCGCATCCCGAAAGGAGCATGGTATGCTGAACAACTGGCCGGAGTTTCTCAAGGATGCCTTTGGAGCCATCGGCGCGCTGGCCAAGGACAATCCCAAGATCCTGCAAGGGCTGCAGACCATTGAAGGCGGCGCGGAAAGCAAGGGCGCCCTGGACGGCAAGACCCGCGAGCTTATCGCCCTGGCTGTGGCCGTGACCACCCGGTGCGATACGTGCATTGCCGTGCACGCGTCCAAGGCTGTGGAGCTGGGAGCCAGCCGCGAGGAGCTGCTGGAAACCCTGGCCATGGCCACGGCGCTGAACGCCGGCGCGGCGCTGGTGTACTCCTCCCGGGCCCTGGACGCCTTTGACCAGTTTGCCAAGAAATAGAGCAAGTTATCTTTGAAAGGAGTTCTCGGGGGAAAACCTTTCTGAAAAAAGGTTCTTCCCCCGAACCCCTTTTCCAAAGACTTTTTATTGTGATTCAAGGTCACTATGAAAGTTTTGGAAGGGGAGAGCGCGAGAGGGGAGAACCTTTTGCAAAAAGGTTTCCCTTCTCGCAATATCCTTTTTCAAAATTAAAATGCCCTAGCCTGCAGAATTCGGGCAGGCAGGATACACAGGGGGGCCGCTGGCCCCCTTTTTTTTTGTGGTGATGGATTGTCTTTTGCATGGACTGAAATTATCTGAACCCCATGCACCGTCATGCGCGCGCAATGTTGGTGTCTGACTGCCGCCAACAGCCGGACTGTCCATCGCTCTGACAGGGAGAACTCCCTATGCATAATCAATACCGTTCCGAAAAGTGTAGAGAAAGTATTGAAACAAAATTTCACGCTATGCTAGAGTGTTCGTAACGCAAGCACAGCAGGGGATCGTTATGGTTCACGCAATTCGGGCACTCGTCTGCAGCGCCATTGTGGTCATGCTTCTTTGGGGGACCGCCTGGGCGAGTTCGCTCAATGTAAAATCCGCCATTGTCATGGACATGGGCAAGGGGATGGTACTGTATGAGCAGGACCCCCACAGAAAGATTGCCCCGGCATCGCTGACCAAGGTGATGACCATGTATCTGGTGTGGGAGCTCATTGAACAGAAAAAAGCCTCGCTGAACGACAAAGTCAAAGTCAGCGTCAGAGCGGCCAATACCGGCGGGTCCACCATGAACCTCAAGGCCGGCGAGACCGTGACCATCAACGACCTGATGCACGGCATGGCCATCGCCTCGGGCAACGACGCCTGTGTGGCCATCGCGGAACATTTGGGCGGCATTACCAACTTTGTCGCCCGCATGAACCGCAAGGCCAAGGCCCTGGGCATGAAGGACACGGTCTACATGAACCCCAACGGCCTGCCTGCGTCCGGTCAGATCACCACCGCCCGCGATCAGCTGGTGCTGGCCGCCGCCTACCTCAAACGGTTCCCCAACGCGCTGAAAATCCACTCCAAACGCTCCATCACCCACAACAAGTACACCCGCACCAACTCCAACCGCCTGCTGGGCTCCTGCTCTGGCGTGGATGGTCTGAAGACCGGCTTTGTCCGGGCCAGCGGGTTCAATATCATCGTCACTGCCCGGCGCAACAATCGCCGGCTTATTGCCGTGGTGCTGGGCGGGCAAAGCTGGGCCATCCGAAATCGGGAAGCCGCCAGCATCATTGAGGCCTGCTATGCCGGCCGACAGCCCAAAACCGCGTTGACGGCCAAGGTGGACCTGCCTGCGGCGGGACTCAGTACGGAACTGGCCGCGCTGGATCCTGCACCCAAAACCCCGGCTCCTCGCGCGGACGCCCCTGCGTCCACGGCATCTGCGGCATCTGCGGCATCTGCGGCATCGGCCCCGGCGGCTCCCCTGGTGGCGGAAGCTCCTGCGCCGGAAGAGACCGATGACGTGGTGGTGGACGGCTCCGACATCCCCGACGACGAAGATCTGGCCGAAGCCACAGCCCTGGCCGACGCCGCCGCCGAAATGTTGACGGCCACTCCCCCCGGCCAGCAGTCTGCCCCCGCAAGCCAGCCCGCAATGCCGCCGCGCCGGCCCACGCCGGCCGCCCGCCTTGTGGCCAGCCTGGCGCCGTTCCCGGTTCCCCAGCCTGCCACGTCTTCGGCCGCCTCTCCTGTGCTGGCCCTGGCGGACCATATCGTGGCGACCAGCCCGTATGAAATCCGCGGCAGCATCGAACGTCCCGCGGCCCTGGACCCCGTGCCCGTGCCTCGCGGCATGCCCCAGCCAGCAGCCATCGCCCAGGGCGTGTACTATTCCATTCAGGAAAGTTCCTGGAAAGACCGTGACGGCGCCGTCGATCATACCAGCAAGCTGCGTCAGGCCGGCCTGGACGCCCGCGTGGTCACCGTGCACCTGAAGCAGAAGGGCACCTGGCACCGCGTGGTCATCGGCTCCTTTGATGATCTTCAGGAAGCCCGCCAGTATCGCACCACCCTCAAGAAAAATCTGCACCTGGACAATACCCTCATCATCCAGATGGATGCCGGCATGGAGCAAAACCAGGCCGCGCTGCGGTGAGATGACTTGCAAAGACTTCTCGGGGGAAGAAACCCCTTTCCAAAGACTTTTTTTATTGTGATTCAAAGTCACTATCAAATTTTTGGAAGGGGAGAGCGCGAGTTGGGATAGCCTCTTTACGGGTAACGTGCCATGCTTCCCCACCACGTCCCCCAGTGTTCGGGCCGGGCAGGCTGCGTCAAGATGATGCAAGTCTCCCCGGCCCGAACTGTTTTGTGCAGTGGGGGGATGGAGGATGCACTGGGAGGGGAGACTGATTCCACCGCCACGTCAATGGACAGGCGAAATACGATGTGCGTCTCTTGTGCTCTGTACCAATGAGTTCGGCCCTGTCAGCGCATCGAAGGTGACGTGCTGCCAGGGCCGAAAAGAGGGGCCCGGGGGAACCTGGGTTCCCCCGAACGGTGCGGCGTTGTTAGAAGTGTCCCACTTCCTGCTTCACACCCAGAGCAATCTTCCAGAGCACGGTGAGGATCATCGCGCCCATGGCGTAGATGGCCAGGACGATGGCCAGCTCGGGGATGGAGGGAATGTACTCGGTCACGGTTTCAAACATGTTGGGTGTGAAACCGCCGACCAGCAGGCCAATGCCCTTGTCGATCCAGGTGGCGAGGACCAGGAACAGCAGCGTCCAGGGCAGCAGTTCATGGTTGTCGCGCAGTTTGGCCGGAATCAGCAGGGCCAGGGAGACGAAGGCCAGGATGGCAGCCAGCCACATGAAGGGCGTCCACTGGGCAAAGCCGTCTGTCCCGGAGAACAGGTACACAATGGGCGCCTTGTGGCCGGGGATATCGGAATAGAAGGCGGTAAAGACTTCCAGCAGGAAGAAGAAGACGTTCAGGGCCATGGCGTAGGTGATGATCTTGGCCAGGCTCTTGATGGCTTCCTTGCCCGGGTCGAAGTTCACCAGCCGCTTGAGCAGGAAGGCCAGCAGCAGCAGGATGGCAGGACCGGAGCAGAACGCAGAGGCCAGGAAGCGGGCGGCCATGATGGCGGTGAGCCAGTAGTGGCGGCCGGGCAGGCCGGCGTACAGGAAGGCCGTGACAGTGTGGATGGAGAAGGCCCAGAAGATGGACAGGTAGATGAAGAACTTGATCCACTTGGGCGGGGCCACTTCATTGCGTTCGGCCTGCAGGGTCACCCAGCCGACCAGCAGGTTGATGAACAGGTAGCCGTTCAGGACGATCATGTCCCAGAACAGGATGGATCCCGGGGTGGGGTGGAGGATGACGTTCATGGCGCGCTGCGGCTGGCCAAGGTCCACAATGATGAACAGCAGGCACATGGACACGGCGGCAATGGCCATGAACTCGCCCAGGATGATCATCTTTTTGAAGGCCTTGTAATGATGCAGGTACGTGGGCAGCACGAGCATCACCGCGGAGGCGGCCACGCCGACAAGGTAGGTGAACTGGGCGATATAAAAGCCCCAGGAGACGTCGCGGCTCATGCCGGTGACGCCGAGGCCGAAGTTGAGCTGATAGAGATAGGCCATGCTTCCCACCCCGGCCACACAAGCCAGGAAGAACAGCCAGAACCAGTACAGCGGAGAGCCTTTGAGTGCTTTTTCGAGCATCGGTTCGTTCCTCTAGATGATGTAGTAGACGCTCGGTTCGGTGCCCAGGCTGACCTTGCGGCGGACGGTGAACTTGGAGGCCAAGGCCTTGCGCACGGAGGAATGCGGGTCGTCCAGATCGCCGAACAGAATGGCGCCGTCGGACGCCTCCACGCAGGCAGGCATCAGGCCCTGGGCCAGACGCTCCACGCAGAAGGTGCACTTTTCCACCACACCGCGCATGCGGGTGGGGTAGTCGGGGTTCATCTTGGTTTCGTCGAGGTAGGGGCGCGGATTGTTGAAGTTGAAGCTGCGCGCGCCGTACGGGCAGGCGGCCATGCAGAACCGGCAGCCGATGCAGCGGTGCATGTCCATCTGCACAATGCCATCCCAGGCGCGCTTGAACGTGGCCTTGGTGGGGCACACGCGCACGCACGGGGGGTTTTCGCAGTGGTTGCACAGCAGCATGAAGCTGCGCTGTTCCACGCTTTCCGGCAGGTAATGATTGTGCTCGGTGAAGGTTTCCAGGTAGCTGGCGGCCCAGATCCACTTGAGTTCCTGGGGGCCGTCAATTTTGGGCACGTTGTGGGTCAGGTGGCAGGCATCCATGCACTTCTGCACCAGCAGGGGGTCGGTGAAGCGCTTGGTGTCGATGACCATGCCCCAATGCGTGCCGTGCAGGGCGTTGTCGTGCTGATTGGCAGGCTGAGCCACAGCCGGGGCATGCCCGCCGTGGCCGGCATCGGCGGCCTGGGCGTTGGCGCCAACGAGCTGAGAGGCCGCCACAGTGCAGGCGCAGGCGCCGGCCAGCTTGAGGAAGTCACGTCTGGTCTTGCTCATTACTGGTTCCCCCTCGGCGCGATGTGGCATTCCCAGCAGTAGGGATACACGCTGTTCTTCGTGTGGCATGCATCGCAGAACTGCTCTTTGTTGGTGTGGCAGCTCATGCAGGTGTTCATGAGGCTCATGTCATAGAGTTTGCCATTGGCGGCGGTGAAGGTGACTTCGCCGTCGCGCACGTACTTGTCGCGCCAGTCGTTGAGCAGGGTCATGTGTTCGGCGCGCATGACCTTGGTGTCGATGATGCACTCTTGCTGATCTGCAGGCAGGGCCAGCTTGGGGGCTTCATACCGCGTGCAGCTCAGGACGTTGAACCAGAGCGGGAAGGTGATGAGGCCCAGGAAGATGACGAGCCCAGGCATGATGTATTTGGCGTTGTACATGATTACGCATCCTCCTCAGCGCTCTCGTCGAGGTAGGGCAGCTCGTTCTGACGGAGGTCCATGGTGCGTTCCTGCTCACCTTTCATGATGAGTGCGTTGGCCACAAGCTCATGCACGCCGCAGATGGTCACGCCAGGGGCCCAGTAGTCCGCCAGGGGGATGAGGGTGGCGCGGTCGATGGCGCACACGCAGGCCATGGTGTTCACATCGTGCTTTTGCTGCACGTGGCGCAGGGCGTTGCCACGTGGCAGGCCGCCGCGCATGCGCATTTCCATGATTTCGTCGGTGTTCAGGCCGGAACCACCAGCGCAGCAGAAGGTCTGCTCGCGGATGGTCTGGGCAGGCATTTCGAAGAAGTTGTCGCAGCAGGCCTTGATGACCTCGCGCGGCTCTTCGAACATGCCCATGCCGCGGGCAGGGTTGCAGGAGTCGTGGAAGGTCACGTTCAGGTGAGAGTTGCGGCGCTTGTCGAACTTGAGCTTGTTGTGCCGGACCAGGTCCGCCGTGAATTCCGCAATGTGCACCATCTTGGTTTCCGTGGCGTTGCGGAACACGGTGCCCGTGATGGGGCTGACGGGCGTTTCCATCTTCGGCGGGCAGGGGCCGTTGTGGGTGCTCATGTACTGGTTGATCACGCGCCACATGTGGCCGCACTCGCCGCCGAGGATCCACTTGGAGCCCAGGCGCTCTGCTTCGGCATACATCTTGGCGTTCAGCTTCTTCATCATCTCGTGGGAGGTGAAGAGGCCGAAGTTGCCGCCTTCGGATGCGTACGTGGAGAGCGTGTAATCCAGGCCGATTTCATGGAACAACATCAGATAGCCCATGAAGGTGTAGATGCCTGGATCGGCGAATACGTCCCCGGAGGGGGTGATGAAGAGGACTTCATGCCCCTTCTCGTTCATGGGCGGATTGATGCGGATACCGGTGACAGCTTCGATATCCTCGCACAGGAAGTCAACGATATCCTTGAAGGCGTGGGGCTGGATGCCGAGGTGGTTGCCCATGCGGTTGCAGTTGCGCACGGGTTCCATCATCCAGTTGATGTTGATGCCCAGCAGTTGCAGCAGCTCGCGGGCGATCATGGTCACTTCGGCAGTGTCGATGCCGTAGGGACAGAACAGCGAGCAGCGGCGGCATTCGGTGCACTGGTAGAAGTAGAAGAACCATTCCTTGACCACGTCCATGGTCAGGGGGCGGCCGCCGGCCCATTTGCCCAGGATTTTCCCGGCTGTGGTGAACTCGCCGCGGTAAATGGAGCGCAGCAGCTCGGCACGCAGCACCGGCATGTTCTTGGGGTCGCCGCCGCCGATGTAGAAATGGCACTTGTCGGCGCAGGCGCCGCAGCGCACGCAGATGTCCATGAACAGCTTGAAGGAACGGTAGCGATCCAGGCGGTCCTTCATGCCATCGCGGACAATTTCCATCCAGTTTTCAGGCAGTTTCCAGTCTTCGTCCAGCGGAGACCATTCGCGGGGATTGGGAAATCCCAAATCCCGAATGACATCAGCCTTGCCAGGGTAGGCGAAATTGCCTTCCTTGAAGACGGGCTTGTGCTCCATCCATCCCACGTTCGGCGCACCGAACTGGAAGTTGAGCAGCTCGTCCGGAGTCATATTGAACTTGGCCATGTCCTCTCCTTAATTTGCCACGACTAAGCGTCCGCTTTGTCCAAGGGTTTGTCCACCGGCAGCCCTGCCTCGACCATGAATTCGCGGAAGTCGTCTTCGTACGCTTCGTACGTGTGGTACTTCTTGGGCGGATTCCAGGGGTTCACATGCATGCGCATGCGCGAGTCGTTGGGCAGGTTGCGCGTGGGAGAGAGGAAGACGCCGCCAAGATGCATGAGTTTGGACCAGGGGAAGTACAGCAGCAGCGCACACACCAGGAACAGATGCATGAAGAAGATGGGGGCGATGCCTTCCGCAGATACCGGGGACAGCGTGAACAGGCCCATCACATAGATCTTCACGGCATTGATGTCCGTCTTGCCCAAGTAGCGCATGTAAATGCCGGAAAGAGCGATGCCAGAGATGAGCACCAGGGGGAAGTAGTCGCTGATGAGGGAGATGTAGCGCACCTTGTGGTCAAACATGCGCCGCAGCAGCAAGAACGCCAGGGCGGCGAGGATGAGCACATCCGTCTGGTACAGGCGGGGGGCGCCGATCTGGAAAATGCCGTCCGTGAATTCCAGGGCCCGCACAAAGAAGGGCACTGGATCAAGGAAGAACCGGAAGTGGCGCAGGAAAATCACCAGGAAGCAGTAATGGAAAATGAGGCCAAACAGCCACAGCCAGCGCGCGGAGTTGTACGCCACGCGGGGACCGTCTTCCGTGCGGTGGATCACCACTTCCGTGTTGCGGAACAAAGACCGGAATGTCAGGATCTCCAGCAGCATACGGCCCACAGTCCAACTGACGGTGTGCGGGTTGTCCAGCGGATTGTGTTTGATCCATTCATGCGAATACTGCTGGCCCCCGGTGGTGGGAATACGGAATGGCACCGGAGACTTGGCCCATGAATAAATCTTGTACGCAAATCCGCAGACAAACCCTGCAATGGCCAAGTACGGGATGGTCATCCCGAACAGCCACTGCATGCCTGCCTCCGCCCCGTAGTAGGACGCGGCGCACAGCGTCAGCACGAGGATGAGGGAGATGAAGAATGCCATGTAGCGTCACCTCGCTTCCTGTTGAGGATTACTGTTGTTCAGAATCCGGGGTTTCTTCCGCCGCCGTGTCGGCCGTCAAGCCGGCATGGCGAAAAAGCATTGCATGTCTGTTCTTGATCTCTTTCAGGCGCATTTCATACAACTGCGTTCTGCATTTGACATATATGTCAAATGCGCGGAGCGCCACGCTATCCACTTTCGACTCGAAACGCAACACAGCCTCAATATGATCTTTCATCTTGCCCACTTTGGACAGATGCAGTCTGACGACGCCTTTGAGCAGAAAAATTGCACCCACAGCCTTGGCCGGGGTGAAGTCCTGCACGGCACGAATGCGCACCAGCTCGTCCAGGGCGGCGTCCAAATCCAGGTCATCCAGCACCTTTTCTTCCAGCAGGTGCTTTGTCAGGGCATGGACGGCGGCATCGGTGCGCACGCCCACCGGGTTTTTGAATTCATCCTGGCCTTTACGCAAAAAACCAGCCGTATCGAACGGGTACGTGCTGTAAATGGCATCGCGCCATGCGGTGGCGATGGCGTTTTTATCGGAGCGAAGCAAAGCGAGAAAGGACATGGTGGCGTCTCGTGCACGTTGGGGGTGCCAGGGGCAGGGCGCGGCGGCAGTGCGCCAGCCCTACCCGGCGTGGCAACTCGTATAAGGGGTTTTTCGGCGATTGTCCAAAAAAAAACAAGCCCTGGACCAGGAAGGCAATCGTCACTGCAACCCACTGAAGCAGTTGGTGAAAGTCGTTAACTCCCGTATACGGCCGTGCCGACGATGCGATCGTGTAGGGCCTGGCGCGATTCGCCGAGGGTCAGCAGGAATCCCAAGGTGATGGCTGCCGATGCCAGGGTGCTTAGGCTGTTCAGGGTGTTCAGGTGTGTCAGCAGGGCCAAAAAGGCCAGGGCGCTGCCGGCATTCTTGAGCAGGTAACGCAGCAGCAGGGTGGCCAGGGGGGCGGGCTGGCCCGAGTCTGTGCGGATGACAATACCGATCATGCGTTTGCCGGGGGACGCACCGGTGAAGGCCTCAATCAGGCCGTAGGCAAAGGCCAGGGGAGGGAAGAGCATGGGTGTCAGATAGTATGCGCCAGCCAATCCGCCAGCCACACCGCCTGCGGGGCCGGCCACAGTACCGCCCAGCAGCGCGCCGATGGTGGTGCCGAACAGCAGGGCCAGTATCCCAACGCACACAAGAACAATCAAAAAATCCAGAATGGCGGCGCCCAGGCGCGGCCCGAACCCTTTGCGGTCCATGAAGCATGCCTCCGTATGGGGTTTCAGCAAGCGTCGGCCTGCTCAGGCCTGTACCCGATGCCTTGGCGTCTGGCAAATGGTTCCAGCCATTGCCAGAAGCGCCTGCGCAGGCTATATGCAAGGCTGGTCACTGCGCTGCGTGGGTGGCGCGGCAGTCTTGGCGTTGCCATGAGGCAAGGGGGTGGTTGGGATGCGATGGCGCGGCGTGCAGCTGGTGATGCTGGTGGCGATGGCGATGACGACCGGCGCGGCGTTGCCTGCGCGCGCGGCACGCCAGGATGCAGCACCGCAGTTCACCATCCAGATTGTGCCCAAGACTCCGGCCCAGAACCACGGCACGGCCTCCCCCCGTTCTTCACAGGGACAATCCGCACAATCCCCCCGAGCCCGCCAAACACCTAGCCAAACACCTGGCCAACCGCCTGTGCCTGCTGCAACTCCCCCGGCCCAGGCGCAGCGTCCGGCGAAGTCCCCCCCGTCGCGCTCCCAGACCGAGTCTTCCGCAGCCTCCCAGCGGGCAGCATCTCCCGCAGGCAGCGTCAACGCCCCCGCGCCAGCCGCCCTGGCCCGGTTGGAGCAGACACTTGCCGAGCAACGCGCAGGCGAGCAGCGCAAGGCCCAGCTGCAGCAGGCGCTGGAGGCCGCGCGGCATATCGTCGTCCAGGCCGCAGGTCCCCAGGCTGTTCGGCCCGTGCTGTTCGTGTTTGTGGATTACGAAAAAACGCCGCATGGAAAACGCCACCTCGAAGAGGCGCAACGCCGCAAGGAGCGCGAGCTGCTGCTGCAGATGCTCAAGGAGCATGTGCAGCAGGTGGAACTGCAGGGGTGCGAGCTGGTGGAAACCACGCGCATGTTCGAGTATCGTTTTCGCCGCACTGCGCGCCTGAGCGAGCTGGATGCATATGGCGTGACATATACAAGACAAGACGGCGGCGGCTTCAGCTTCACCTTGAAGTCCCCGGCCAAACAGGCCGTGCTGTTTCAGCAGCACCGAGGCACAGCCCAGCTTTCCGAGCAGTATGGCGATGAAATCGTCTTTCGCACCACCATCACCGATGGCATGCAGGCCTTTGTGCTCAAGCAGCGGCTGCAGGAGTTGATCAATCGCTGCAAGCTGGGCAATGGATACAAAGCCGGCGCGGACCTGCCGGAGATGGCCGCCACCCCCATGGTCCGCCAGGAAGGCCCGGTGCTGCGTCGCAGCGAATAACCCCATACTCCCTCAAGGAGTTGCAGCCTATGACACGTGTGTTTCACTTCGCCGGCCCAGGCCTATGGCTGTTGGTTCTGTTGCTGGCCCTGCTGACTGCCGGAGGCGGGTGCGCTTCCAAGCAGGACCACGTGTGGCCCAGACGGGTGGACGGCCTGCGCGGTCTGCATGTGGGCATGAACAAGCAGCAGGTGCTCATGGAATTGGGCGACCCGGACGCCACCCGCGCCTCCGGTCGTATCACCTACCTGTGCTATCAGCTGCCCATGCGCGATGCCTCCAAACGGGACGCCCAGCGCAAGGGCGTGTGGTATTTCATCAAGCACGAAGACAATCTCGTCATCAAATTCGGACCTGCCACCGCGGAGGATAACTGTGGTTGAGATGCCCCAGGCCGGCTGCATGCCTGCCGAGTTCGATCCCCTGGACGCCTTGTGGATGACCTGGCCCCACAACGCCGCCGATTATTCGCCCAAGGCCGCGTGCATCCCCTGGGTGTATGCCGAGATGCTGCGCGTGCTGGCGGGCCGGGAGCGGGTGCGCCTTATTGTCCAGGGGCCGGAGCAGGAGCACAAGGTGCGCGCCTTGCTGGCCAGTGTGGATGTGGATGTGGCCACCAGTCTGGATGACGCAGCCGGCACGCCCTGGCTGGAGTTTTTCCATCTGCCCACGGACCGCGCCTGGGCCCGGGACTACCTGCCCACCTTTGCCCGTCAGGAAGACGGTTCCCTGGCCGCAGTGCATTTTCGCTTTACCGGCTGGGCCTTGTATCCCAATCACCTGCGGGATATCCAGGTTCCCCCGGCCCTGGCCCAGGCACGGGGCTGGCCGCTGATTCCGGCCATCTGGAACGGGCAGCACGTGGCCCTGGAGGGTGGCGGCATCGATTCCAACGGCCGCGGCGTGCTCCTGACCACCGAGGAATGCTACCTGGACCCCGCCGTGCAGGTGCGCAACCCCGGCTTTACCCGCCAGGATTATGAAGGCCTCTTCCGCCAGTATCTGGGCATCGAGAAAACCATCTGGCTGGGCCATGGCATTGCCGGGGACGACACCCACGGCCATGTGGACGACCTGTGCCGCTTCGTCTCGCCGGATACCGTCGTCCTGGCCCAGGAGTCCAACCCCGCCGACGTGAATTATCGTCCCCTGGCCGAAAATATGGAACGGTTGCAGGGAGAAACCCTTCCGGGCGGTGCGCCCCTGCGGGTTGTTCCCCTGCCCATGCCGGACCCGCTGGTGTACAAGGGGCGCAGGCTGCCGGCATCTTACGCCAACTTCGCCATCCTGAACCGGACCATCCTGGTGCCGACGTTCAATTCCCCCAAGGATCGGACGGCCCTGGGCATCCTGGCGGAACTGTTCCCGGACCGTCAGGTGGCAGGCGTGCATGCCGGAGATTTGATTCTCGGCTACGGTGCCATTCATTGCCTGAGCCACGAGGAGCCGAGCCGCTCCCTGTAATCGTGCGACACTGCACTGCATCGGAGACACGCCATGACGGACACGCGCCGCCTTTCCCCGACGGACGACGATTTTGAGATCGAACCGGCAATGGACGACTCGCCCGGGGACGCTCCCCACGGAGGGCCCAGCCTGTCCCGGGAGGAGGCGCGCGCCTTCGTCAAGAGCATGAATACCCTCTTTGCCGAGGGCGATTCCGCGGAAGGCGGCCAGGCCTGAGACGGCTGCGCCGCCTTCCATGTAACTCAACCCCATGAAGCATCAATTGCACATTCTGTATCTTGACGCCGACATTTCGTCGCGGGCGCGGTTCCGGCAGTTTTTCGACGCAAACCTGTTGCCCTATACCGTGCATGATGCAGGCTCCCTGGCCGAGGCCCGGCGACTGCTGCATGAGCATGATGTGGATGTGGTGGTCAGCGAGCATCGCCTGGAGGATGGCCTTGTCTTCGACCTGCTGGAAGGCACCCCGGCGGATGCTGCCGGCGTGTCGCATGGTCGGGAACGGTGCGCGTCCCTCGCGGTGCCGGTCATTCTGGCCACCGCCACCGGCGACGAAAAAACGGCGGTGCGCGCCATGCGCGACGGCGCCTACGATTATATCATCAAGGATGCGGACCATCGCTGGATGGCGCTCATCCCCCAGGCTGCGGAAGGTGCGGTGCGGCAGCATCAGGCCCAGCGGCAATACCGGCTGCTCACCCATGCCCTCATGAGCATCACGGACGCCGTATTCATCACCAACACCGCGCAGCACCTCGTTTTCGTCAACAAGGCCTTTTGCCATACGTACGGCTTCAAGGAAGAAGAGGTCCTGGGAAAAAGCATCGCCTTGCTGCGGGCGGAGGTGGTGCCCGCGGGCCAGGCCAGTGATAGCGAAACCAGGGGTGCAGCGCGGGAGATCTATCATCGCCGCAAGGATGGCCGCATTTTTCCCGTGTCCCTCACGCGGTCCGTCATCCATGACGACAAGGGCCTGAACATGGCCATCGTGGGCGTGGCCAGGGATATTTCCGCCTGGAAGGAAGCTGAGGCCCGGCTGACCAATTCCCTGAAGGAAAAGGAAGTGCTCCTCAAGGAGATCCACCACCGGGTAAAGAACAACCTGCAGGTGGTCTCCAGCCTGCTGAATTTGCAGTCTGGCTACCTCAAGGACGAGCAGACAATCGACGCCCTGCGCGACAGCCAAAACCGCGTCAAATCCATGGCCCTCATCCATGAGCGGCTGTATCAGTCCGAAAGCCTGAACAAGATTGACTTTGGCGGCTACGTGCAGAGCCTGGTCAACCACGTCAAAAGCTCCTTCCGGGGCATGGGGGAGATTGACGTGGCGGTGGACGTGTCGGACATGTTCGTGGATGTGGATGTGGCCATCCCCTGCGGGCTGATCATCAACGAGCTGGCCTCCAACTCCTTCAAGCATGCCTTCAGCGATGCCAGGGGCGGAGCCTGCGGTGGCAGGGTGCACATTCGGCTGTCGCAGCAGGTGAGCGATGCCGGCCAGCCCGAGTTGCTGCTGGAGGTGGGGGACAACGGCAAGGGGTATCCGCCGGGACTGGATATCGACTGCGTGGCCTCCCTGGGGCTCCAGCTGGTCAATTCCCTGGTGCAGCAGCTCAAGGGGAGCATTGATCTCGCCAGCAACGGCGGCGCGTGCAGCAGAATGCGCATCCCACTGCCGCAGCAGGCGCCGTGAGTCGCTGCGCGCCGCGCGTCACGCCATGAGATAGTAGCCCAAATCCTTGTCGCGTTCGCGGTGCCCCACGAATTCTGCGCCGATGGACAAGCCGTGGACGGTGCGGACCAGGACCCGGCGCTGGATGGGGGTTCCCTTCAGATTATCGAGCTGGAAGCTCACGTCCAGGAACATGCCCGGCTGCAGGCCGTACGATGTGGGCAGCTTCATGCCCACGCCGCCAAGGGAAATGTCCGTCACGGTCATGTCGCCTTGCATGCTGCCGTCAGGGAGCCCGAAGGTACCACGCAGGTTCACGCGTTTTCTGTAGGTGCGGCGAAATTCCAGACGGCAGAAGTACTCGTTGCCGCATTTGCACCAGGTGCGGATGACAGGGCCCACCTCGGGGTGCTGGGTGAAGTCCAGGTTGCGGGCGCGTTCGCACTTGGGGCACAGCACCATGACCTGTCTGTTTTCATCAACATAATAGGTCGGGGGTTCCTGGCCGGGGGGCGCCTGGGCGGTCTCGAAGGGCAGGGCGGGCAGTATCTCCGCCATCACGGCGGCCTCGGGCAAGGCGTCGTCCTGGCTTTCGTGGCTGTGCTGGTCGGGGGCGGAAGGGGCGGCGTCCAGCTGGGTGAGGTAGTGGCTGAGGTCGTCGCCCATGAGGGAGACGGCGGCCTGGGCGAGCTCCTCATCGTCGCGCGAGGCGAAGAGAGCTTGCAGCCGTTCGGGGGACATGGTTTTGGAAAGCTCTTCCTCTGTCGCGGCAGCCTCGGGAGTCTCCGCATGTGAGGCAAATCTGCCGTGGGCGTCGGGCTGCATGGTCAGGGCTGCGTCGTCAGCCTCGCTGGCCGGCTCGTCCGAACGGGGGAGGTCTGCCTGGGCGAGCTTGGTGACATTCGTAAGATCGGGCGTAAGATCGGGCGTAAGATTGGGCGTAAGATCCGGCAGGACAAGGGCCGGGGGGCCCAGCTCGAAGCGGCAGGAAAAGGAGGCCCGGCACGAGCGGCATTTGAGACGAGCCGGCTGCGCCACGCCGCGAAGTTTTTCCCCGGGCACGATATTGCTGGCGTGGCACGAGGGACACACCAGGGTGACGTTGCCGGCGGCATCGGCATGGAAAACGGGAAGATCCTCCGGGCCGGGCGAGACGGGCGAGCCGGGCGAGACGGGCGGAACGGGCGAAGAAACCGGCCGGGGCGCGTGATGCTCCAGGGCGAAACGACACGGGAACACCGTGCCGCAGCTTTTGCACTTCATGCGCGCCGGCTGCCTGATCGAGGCCACCTCTGCAGCCTTGAGCGCCTTGCGGGAACCGCAGCTGGGGCATTCCACCTGGATGATGCCGTCTGCGTCCGGGGCAAAGATGGCGATGCGAGGTTCGGGCTCGGCGGCAGGCAGGGCAGCCGGCTGGCGCGCGGCAGGCAGGGCAGAAACCCGGCGCAGCATGCGGGCCAGCTGCTCCTTCTGTTGCAGCACCTGCTCGCGTTCCTGTTCCAGATGCCTGCGCAGGGCTTCCAATTCCTCGCGCTCTCGTTCGATGGTCAGACGCCGGGCCTCAAGCGCCGCTTCCTGACGCCGCAGTTCATCCGCCTGCGGTGTTGTGGTCGCTTGTGGTACGACCTGCACCGCCTGCACCGCCTGCACCGCCTGCACCGCGAGGACAGGGGAGGCTTCAAGGTCGGCAGGCCTGGCTGCTGCAACGGGAGGCGCCTCGGCCTCGGTCCGGGGCTGGAAGCCAATATGCTCCACAGCCTCGGGTGACAGGGACACCTCGGCCTCCTCGGGCGGCGTGTCGCTGGATGGCAGGATGTCGCGCAGCAGGGAGTCCGGAGACGGCAGCGGGCCGGTGTGGGCTGCCTGCGCGAGTTCCTCATCGGGGCGCATCTCGCGGAAGGTCATCAGGGTCCGGCGGTTGGCCATGGCGGCTTCGCGCGCCTGGAGCGAAAACGTCTTGGTGCAGTCCTCATCCGCAAAATCGGGAAGATGGGTTGCGGCATCGAGATGCGGCTGGATGGCGTCCGGATCCTCGGGCTGGAAGTCGGGCTCAAAAAACTTGAAGCGACATTTGAAGATGTTGCCGCATCGGCACTTCATGGTGGCTGGCTGGGGGATGTGGCGGAGCTTCTCCCCGTCCAGGGTACGGGCATCCTTGCAGGCCGGACAGATGACGGTGAAGCGGTTTTGACGATCTGCGCAGAAGACGGGAAGTTCCGGCTCGGCTGGGGCTGCCGGGGCAGGTGCTGCAGCGGCAGGCGGCAAAGTGACGGACGCTGCCTCGGCAGGGGCGAACCGGCAGTGAAACACATGCCCGCAGGTGCACTTGATGGCCGCAGGCTGTTTGACCTGCTCCAGCTTCGCGCCATCGAGCAGCCGTTTTCTGTTGCAGGCGGGGCAGACGAGGGCTACCCGATTCCGGGAATCCGCATGAAAAACAAGCACGGGCGGTTCGGGGTGCGCCAGCGGAACCGAGGCAGAAGGGGGAATCTCGTTCATGGGTCTGGTAACAGGCATTGCGTGTGGCTCCAATGCAGCAGGAGCATAGCCTCTTTTGCATCCGCCCGAAACCCCCTTCAGGCCTCTTCCTCGTCAGGATCCGGCAGGTTGTCAAAAATTTACAGAGGCTCACTCCATATCGATCCCCGGTCGTACCGGGAGGCGGAAGGGAATACCCATGGCCTCGCGGCGGTGTTCTGGCACGAAATCCACGCACAGCCGCGGCCAGCCAACGGTTTCTTCGCCGCGGGCCAGTTGCCTGGCCAGGGGGGTGAGGATGGTCTGCCAGGCGGGATCCATCTGCCGCTGAACCATTTCCTTCGCCCGGAGGTGCTCGCCGTGCGCGGCGAGGGCCGCTGCCAGATTGCCCACGAAGAGATCGGCGCCGGGATCGAGCGCCAGGGCCTGGACGAATCGGGCGCGGGCGGCTTCGTGCGCTCCGGCTTCCCAGTCCAGCACGCCCAGATTGTTGGCCGCGGCCGGCAGCTCGGGGTCCAGGCTCAGGGCGATGAGAAACTGTTCGCGGGCGGCCGTGGAGTTGCCGGTCACCATGGCCTGCAGGCCGGCCAGCAGCGCGTCCTGGGCCGGGGAGAGCAGCACATAGTTTGGCCCCAGGCACGGACACCGGCGGGCGCGGCAGGGTTCGTCCGTGTCCAGCCGCCGTGGGGTGGTCAGCATGTTGCCCAGATCCCGTTTTTCGCCGCTGCACCGGTAGAGCTGGCCATCCGGCTCCAATCGCAGCAGGGTGCGGCCGCCGCGGCAGGGCACGCCCTGGAAATTGAAGGCCATTTTGCGGCCGGCGCGGGGAAACTCGGCAAACACGGCCCGGGCCTCGGCATTGTAGGCGTTGGGGTATTCCTGCCCATCAAAAAATCCCTTGAATGGCCGTGGGGTGATGGGAACGCCCCTGGCTCCAAACCATTCCCTGTCCTTGCGAAATTCCGGGACAAGCTGGGGATGGACCACATAATTGACCGTCAGGTGAAAGCCCCGCTCCAGCAGCAGGCGGATGTCCTCCACAAAGGCATCCACCAGCCCCTTGCGGCGGCGTTCCTCGATGTGCAGGGCGATGTACAGATCGTGCACGCGGGCGGGGTCCACCCGGTCGGCGAAGTCCCGCACCAGCCTGGAGATGCTCAGGTTGGTGTCGATGGAGATGCGATGCCGCAGACTCAGCTCGTGGCACAGATCCACGAAGTCCGGATACAGAAACGGCTCGCCTCCGGTCATGCCCACCACCCACTCCTCGCCGGTGGCGTCCAGAAAATCCAGCAGCACGCCGGCCGGCACCACAGGCTCCACCGGGGCGGCTTCGTGGGGAAAATAGCAGTACCGGCACTGGAAGTTGCAGCGCCGGGTCATGTTCCACATCAGATGAAAAGGGGCAGTGGCCATGCACGGAGTCCTGGTTGGAACATGCACAGGGGCGCCCCGTGGCGCCCCTGGATGGATAGATGCGGCAGTTGAGGGCAAGTTGTCTTTGAAAGGAGTTCCCCCGAACCCCCATCAAAGTTTTGGAAGGGGAGAGCGCGAGNAAAAGGTTTCCCTTCTCGCAACGTCCTTTTTCAAAATTAAAATGCCCTAGCGGCCTATTTCCACTTTCCTGTTCTGGATATAGGCATCCCGCATGGCGCTGTACGGCTCCACGGCAGCCTGCTTGAAGCGATCGTACTCGTCCAGCGTAAAGGCCATTTTGTTGAACCGCTCGCCGCCGCGGACAGTCGCCTCCACCCAGAACGGGCTGGGATCGTAGCCGAAGTACAGGGGCCAGGGGTTCAGGTATGTGACGGGATCGGCCAGCAGGTCCACGGTGATGCCGAAGCCGTCCCGCAGGGTGGTGGGGCCGAGGATGGGCATGACCAGATAGAAGCCGTCACCCACGCCCCAGCTGGCCAGGGTCTGGCCGAAGTCCTCGTCATACGAGGGGACGATGGACGGCTTTGTGTCGAAATGATTAAAGAACCCGCCAACGCCAAAGGCCGTGTTGCCCACAAAGCGCGACAGTTGCACGCCTGCGCCCAGAAACTTGCCCTGCAGGATGCAGTTGATGAAGCGCACCGGGAACAGCAGATTATGAAAGACGTTGCGGATGCCGGAACGCACCACCACAGGGGTGACGAAATTGTAGCCCTTGCCCAGGGGCTGCATGACGATCTGATAAAAATAGTCGTTGAAGCCGAACCAGAACTGGTTCCAAGGCTGCAGCGGGTCGGCCACCGTGGCGTCGCCGTCATTGAAACCGAAGTCGCTTTCGGTTGGCGCTGCAGTGTCCACGGGGGGCGACGTCTGGGCCGCGGCGGCATTCTGGAGCGGAGCTGGCTGGCTGGCGTAGCATTCCGTCGCCAGGGTCAGGACGGCGAGCACCAGCAGCATCGGGAGCAGTCGAGTAACGGTGTGCATGGGCAGGCTCACTATGAGGTAGCGGGATTGATTCAGGAGGCGCTGCGCGAGGCGGCAGCCCGTTCCCGGATTTTGACAATGAGTTCCTGCGGTGAACTCTTGAGCATGACTTCCTGGAACTGGGTGCGGTAGTTCTTCACCAGGCTCACGCCCTCAATGACCACATCGTACACTTTCCAGCCGCCCAGATCCCGCATGCGGTAGGCGATGGGCGTGGCATTTGCGCCGGCCACCACATTGGTGCGCACTTCCACGGCGCCGCGCTCGCCAGCCACCACCTCGCCGTATTGCACCTGCTGGTTCTCGTATTTTTTCATGGAGCCAAGGTAGGTGGATTCCAGCAGGTCGGCCATGGCGTCCGCAGCCTGGGCCTGTTGATCCGGGGAGAACCGCTTCCAGTGCACGCCCAGACACAGACGGGTGAGCTCCGTGAAATCGAACACATCCCGGACGAGGCTGCGGAGCTGATCTTCCAATGCGTTTCCTGATTACCCACAAACCTCAGCCAGTTTTAGCAGCCGCTGTGGCATGGGCGGTGTTCTG